>DATAUN010000236.1:0-32108 GCA_036268235.1 Gaiellaceae bacterium | reverse complement strand
CCGGCGAGGTGCGCGAGCATCCGCCGGATTGTCGGCGACCCGTTCTCGATGCCGTCGAGGTGCTGTTCGAGCCGGTCGTCGCGGTCGACCTCGCCGGCGGCGACGAGCTGCATCACCGCGGTTGCGGTGAACGTCTTCGTGATCGAGCCGATCCGATACTGCGTGCCGGCCGTCGCGTCGCGACCCTCGTCGTAGTCGGCGGTCCCGACGGCGTTCGACCAGACGAGCTCGCCCTTGCGGACGACTGCGGCCGCGACCGACGGCAGCCGGTCGGCCTGCCGCTCCTGCAGGAGACGGTCGAGCTGCTCAGACATGCACGCGCTGCCCGAGCGCCTGCGGGACTGCGCTGATCGCGTGCTCGACGTCGTCGTCGGTGAGGTCGAGGTGCGTCACCGCGCGGAGCACGCGCGGCCGCGTGCGCGAGAGCAGCACGCCCTGCTCGCGGACGCGTGCAAGCGCCTCGTCCTCGTCGAGCCCGAGCGGCGAGAGGTCGATCTGCACGAAGTTCGTCTCCACGAGCTCGACGTCGACCGGGAGCCCGGCCTCGGCCCAGCCTTCGGCGAGCCGCCGCGCGCGGGCATGGTCCTCGGCGAGCCGTTCGACGTTGTGCTCGAGCGCATACACGCCCGCCGCGGCGACGATCCCCGCTTGGCGCATCGCACCGCCGAAGCGGTGCTTTTCGATCCGCGCGCGGTGCATCAGCTCGCGCGAGCCGGCGATCAGCGCGCCAAGCGGGCAGCCGAGCCCCTTCGAGAGACACAGAGTGACGGTGTCGAAGATCCCCGCGATCTCCGCCGCGGGCACGCCCGACGCGACCGATGCGTTGAAGAGCCGGGCGCCGTCGAGATGTGCGCGCAGGCCGAGCTCGCGTGCGGCGGCAACGGTCTCCCGCAGCTCGCCGAGCGGCCAGACCGCGCCGCCCGCGGTGTTGTGCGTGTTCTCGAGCGCGAGCACCGACATGCGAGGCGTCCAGAACTCGCCGTCCTTCCATGCGCTCCCGCGGACTTGATCGGCGCTGACGCGCCCGCGGTTGCCCGGGATGCCGCGCGTCTGGAGGCCGGAGTGGAACGCGGCGCCGCCGAGCTCCGAGGTCATGATGTGCGCGCGCTCCTCGACGAGGAGCTCGCCGCCCCGCACACCGAGGATCGCGAGCGCGATCTGGTTGCCCATCGTCGCGGTCGGCAGGTAGACGGCCTCCTCCTGCCCGAGCAGCACGGCGGCGCGCTCCTCGAGCTCGATCACCGTCGGGTCTTCGCGCTCCTGCTCGTCGCCGACGACGGCAGCGGCCATCGCCTCGCGCATCGCGGGCGACGGCTTCGTCTGCGTGTCGGAGCGAAGATCGACCATGATCCAACTGTATGGAAGAAGGCGAGCTCCACACACTGCCACCCGACCTGCCGGTCCCGGAGGACGACGGCGCCGCCGACCACCTCACAGGCCGCGAGCTGCCGCACCTCATGCTCGAGTCGTCGCAAGGGCCGGTCGACATCGCGACGCTTGACGTGCTCTACGTCTACCCGCGCACGGGCATGCCCGGCGAGCCGTCGCTTCCCGGCTGGGATGCGTTCCCCGGCGCGCGCGGCTGCACGCCGCACTCGTGCGGCTTCCGCGACCACGCGGCGGAGCTCGCCGAGTTCGGGGCGCCGCGCGTTGCCGGAGTCTCGTCGCAGCCGCTCGAGCGCCAGGTCGAGTTCGCGCAGCGCAACCACATGCCGTTCCCGGTGATCGCCGACCCGGAGCTCGCGCTGCGCGACGCACTCGGGCTGCCGACGTTCGAGATCGCAGGCCACACGCTCTACCGGCGGCTCGCGCTCGTCGCCGTCGGCGGGTGGATCGCGAAGGTCTTCTACCCCGTGTTCCCGCCCGACCGCAATGCGGCTGACGTGGTCTCTTGGCTACAAGAGAACACGTGGACCTGACGCTTCTCAGCGAGACCCTCAGCGACGAGCCGTCCTATCGCGCCCAGCAGGTGTGGGAGTGGACCGCACGCGGGGCGAAGTCGTACGACGCGATGACGAACCTGCCTGTCGCACTGCGCCGGCGGCTCGAGGCCGACGTTCCGTTCTCGACGCTGACGGTCGCGCACGAGGCAAAGTCGGACGACGGCACGGTCAAGGCGCTCTTCCACACCGCCGACGGGCACCCGGTCGAGGCAGTGTTGATGCGCTACCGCGACGGCCGCCGCTCGGTGTGCCTCTCGTCGCAGTCCGGCTGCCCGCTCACGTGCACCTTCTGCGCGACCGGCCAGATGCAGTTCCGTCGCAACCTCACCGCCTCGGAGATCCTCGACCAGGCGCTGCATTTTCGAAGGATTGAGGCGATCGACCACGTGGTCTTCATGGGGATGGGCGAGCCGATGCTGAACGTCGACGAGGTGATCGCCGCCGCGCGGCGCCTCCCCGACCTCGGCGTGACGCACCGTCGCACGACCATCTCCACCGTCGGCTGGCTGCCCGGCCTGCGCCGCTTCGTCGACGAGGTCGAGGAGCCGATTCGGCTCGCGCTCTCGCTGCACGCGCCCGCCGACGCCCTCCGCAGCGAGCTGATGCCGGTCAACGACCGCTACCCGCTCGAGGACGTCCTCGCCGAGTGCCGCCGCTACCACGACCTGCGCGGCCGCAAGGTGTTCATCGAGTACGTGATGCTCCAGGGCGTCAACGACTCCGTTGCGCACGCGCGCCAGCTCGTCGCGCTGCTCGACCGGTACGTCTTCAAGGTGAACCTGATCCCGTACAACCCGACCGGGATGTACGACGGGTCGTCGCGCGACGCGATCGCCGCGTTCAAGTCGGTGCTCGACGCCGCGCGGCTGCCGTCGACCGTGCGCCTGACCCGCGGCCGCGACATCGCGGCCGCGTGCGGTCAGCTCGCGGCGACTGCGTAGGGCCGCCTCGCTACCCTCCCGGGCCGTGACTACCGCCTTCCGCACCGATCTCCGCAACGTCGCCATCGTCGCCCACGTCGACCACGGCAAGACGACCCTCGTCGACGCGATGCTCTGGCAGTCCGGCTCGTTCCGGGAGAACCAGGACGTCAACGAGCGCGTGATGGACTCGGGCGATCTCGAGCGCGAGAAGGGCATCACGATCCTCGCGAAGAACACCTCGGTCCAGCGGGGCGACGTCAAGATCAACATCATCGACACGCCGGGCCACGCGGACTTCGGCGGCGAGGTCGAGCGGGGGCTCACGATGGTCGACGGCGTGCTCCTGCTCGTCGATGCCTCGGAAGGGCCGCTGCCGCAGACGCGCTTCGTCCTGCGCAAGGCGCTCCAGGCGCGGCTCCCCGTCGTGCTCGTCGTCAACAAGGTCGACCGGCCGGACGCGCGGGTCGAAGAGGTCGTGAACGAGGTCTACGAGCTCTTCCTCGACCTCGACGCGACCGCCGAGCAGATCGACTTCCCGATCGTCTACACCGTCGCCCGGGACGGCAAGGCGGGCCTCGACCCGAACGCGCTCGGCGATGACCTGACCGCCCTCTTCGAGACGATCCTCGACACGATCCCGCCGCCCTCCTACGAGCCCGACCATCCGCTGCAGGCGCTCGTCACGAACCTCGACGCATCGCCGTACGTCGGCCGCCTCGCGCTCTTGCGCGTGCGCCACGGCACCCTGAAGAAGGGCCAGCAGATCGCGTGGTGCCGCGCCGACGGCTCGATCGAGAAGGCGCGCGTGACGGATCTCTTGATGACCAAGGCCCTCGACCGCGTCTCGACAGACGAAGCCGGGCCCGGCGAGATCGTCGCGCTGGCGGGCCTGCCCGACATCACGATCGGCGAGACGATCGCGGATCCCGACGATCCGCGCGCGCTGCCCGTCACCGTCGTCGACGCGCCGAGCCTCTCGATCACGATCGGCATCAACACCTCGCCGCTCGCCGGAACCGAGGGCGACAAGCTGACCGCGAGCCAGGTCAAGCAGCGGCTCGACCAGGAGCTCGTGGGCAACGTCTCGCTGCGCGTCCTCCCGACGGAGCGCCCGGACACCTGGGAGGTGCAGGGCCGCGGCGAGCTGCAGCTGGCCGTCCTGGCGGAGATCATGCGCCGCGAGGGGTTCGAGCTGACGATCGGCAAGCCCGAGGTGCTGATCCGCGAGATCGACGGGAAGCGCCACGAGCCCGTGGAGCGCGTTGCGATCGACGTGCCCGAGGAGTTCGTAGGCGTCGTCACCCAGCTGCTCGCGCTGCGCAAGGGCCGGATGCAGCAGATGGTCAACCACGGCACCGGCTGGGCGCGCATGGAGTACCTCGTTCCGGCGCGCGGGTTGATTGGCTTCCGAACCGAGTTCCTGACCGAGACCCGCGGGTCGGGGATCATGCACCACGTCTTCGAGAAGTGGGAGCCGTGGTTCGGCGAACTGCGCACCCGCCCGACCGGCAGCCTCGTTGCCGACCGGCGCGGGCAGGCCACGGGCTTCGCGATCGAGAACCTGCAGGAGCGCGGCTCGTTGTTCATCGCGCCGACCGACGAGCTCTACGAGGGGATGGTCGTCGGCGAGAACTCACGCCGCGAGGATCTCGACGTCAATGCGTCGAAGCCGAAGAAGCTCACGAACATGCGGGCGTCATCGGCCGACGAGCTGATTCGCCTGATCCCGCCGCGCCCACTCTCGCTCGAGCAGGCCATGGAGTTCATCCGCGACGACGAGTGCGTCGAGGTGACGCCCAAGTCGGTGCGGCTGCGCAAGGTCGAGCTGTCCGCGTCGAAGCGCGCGAGCGCGACGTCGCGGCGCAAGCGCGACGCGGCCGGCGTCTAGATCGTCGGCGGAGTCGGGTCGGGCGGCAGCGGCGTCGGATTCGGGCTCGGAGTAGGCGGCTCCGGGATCGGATCGGGCGCGGGTGACGGCGGTTCGAGCAGGCGCATGGCGTTCACGTTCCCCTAGAGGTGCTTGCGCACACCCGGTTCATCGGCGAGCCCGGCGAGCTGCGACTCCAATCCCTCGTCGATCGCCTCGCGCGACGAGCCGCGCCGGCCGATCGGCAGCACTGCGTGCCCGCGCGCGTCCTCGAGCAGGAACGCAAGGCCCGTGTACATCGCGATGCAGAAGATCCCAAGTGCGAGCCAGCCTCCCACCTCGTTCCAGCCCTTGCCGCCGCCGAGCTCATAGATCGCCGAGAGAATCGCACGGGTCGACGACAAGGTCAGGATCACCGCGATCAACGGCTGCCCCATCCACGCGACCGAGGCGAGCAGCAGGATCGCGATCGTGAACGCGAGCAGGTAGTAGCCGAGCGCCGAATCGAGCTGACCGGGCTTCGCCTCGATCGTCAGCACGCCCGTCGTCGCCCACGCGCCGGTGAAGAGGCCGAGCGCGACCGCCGCGAGCGTGTCGCGCGCGAGAAACGCGATCACCGTCGCGATCGACTGCAGCGGGACGACGAACGTGACGAGCATCAGTCCGATCGTCTTCCCGTCGGTCGCCTTGACCCACGGCGCGTCGAGCGCGGCGTAGAGGAACATGCCGATCCCGAACGCGAGAAAGCCGAGCGGGACGGAGCTCCCGTACGGCCGGACGAAGACCCGCACCTGCGGATGAATTGACATCGCAGGTGCGGGTTGCCGGTCTGGGCGACTACGAAACCGCGGTGGCGAGCCGGGCGGTGCAGCTCGAGAGGCCGCGCTTCTCGAGGTACTGCTGGTGGTAGTCCTCTGCCTCCCAGAACGTCTGGGCGTCCTCGATCTGCGTCACGACCGGCCGCGAGAGCTGCGCCTGGACGCGGTCGCGCGAGGCCTCGGCGGCCGCGCGCTGCGCCTCGTCCTGCACGAAGATCGCGGAGCGGTACTGCGCGCCGACGTCCGGGCCTTGCCGGTTCAGCTGCGTCGGGTCGTGCTCGGCCCAGAAGATCGCGAGCAGCGCCTCGTACGGGATGACGTCCTCGTCGTAGGTCACCTCGACAACCTCCGCGTGCCCGGTGTCCGTGTAACAGACATCCTGGTACGACGGATTCTCCTGATGGCCGCCTGCGTAGCCGACGCGCGTCTGCGTGACGCCGTCGAGCCGGCGGAACGCCGCCTCGACGCCCCAGAAGCACCCTGCGCCGAACGTTGCTGTCTTCAAGTTCACTTACTCCTCCTCGAGCTTGATCGCCGCAGAGTTGATGCAGTAGCGGAGGCCGGTCGGCTGCGGGCCGTCCGGGAACACGTGGCCGAGGTGGCCGCCGCACGCGGCGCACATCACCTCGGTGCGCACCATCCCGAACGCCGTGTCCGTCTCCTCGTCGATCGCCTCGCTGCCGGCCGGCGCGGCGAATGCGGGCCAGCCGCAGCCGGAGTCGTACTTTGCCTCCGACGTAAAGAGCTCGGTGCCGCAGCCCGCGCAGCGGTAGACACCGTCGTCGAAGGTGTGGTCGTACTCGCCGGTGAACGGCCGCTCCGTGCCCTTCTCGCGCAGCACGTGGTACTGCTCGGGCGAGAGCTCGGCGCGCCACTCGGACTCTGTCTTTTCGATTTTGTTGGTCACGTCTCTATAGACCGTTTCGCGCCCGATTCGTTACCGGTTCACCGTCGACATGTCGGAGTAGCGGTCGCCGGCGGCGGCACCCTTCGGGAACGCCTCCTCGAGCCGGCGCAGGTCGTCCTCGGTGAGCTCGACGTCCACCGCGGCTGCGTTCTCCTCGAGGTACTTGACGCGCTTGGTGCCCGGGATCGGGACGATGTCGTCGCCCTGGGCGAGCACCCACGCGAGTGCGAGCTGGCCCGGTGTGACGCCCTTCTCGGCGGCGAGCTCCTCGACGCTCGCGACGAGCGCGACGTTCCGGTCGAAGTTCTCGTCGTCGAACCGCGGGAAGCGCCCGCGGCGGCTGTCGCCCTCGTCGAGGGCGCTGCGGTCCTTGATCGTGCCGGTGAGGAAGCCGCGCCCGAGCGGGCTGTAGGCGACGAAGCCGATGCCGAGCTCGCGCACGGTGTCGAGGATCCCGTCTTCCGGGTCGCGCGTCCACAACGAGTACTCGCTCTGCAGCGCGGCGATCGGCTGCACCGCGTTCGCACGGCGGATCGTGTCCGCGCCGGCTTCGGAGAGCCCGAGGTGCTTCACCTTGCCCGCCTCGACGAGCTCCTTCATCGCGCCGACCGTCTCCTCGATCGGCGTCGAGGCATCGACGCGGTGCTGGTAATAGAGATCGATGTGGTCGACTCCGAGCCGCTCGAGACTCGCGTCGCACGCCTTGTGCACGTACTCCGGCGTGCCGTTGATGCCGATCCAGCTTCCGTCCGGGTTGCGCTCGTTGCCGAACTTCGTTGCGAGCACGACCTCGTCGCGGCGGCCGGCGATCGCGCGGCCGACCAGCTTCTCGTTCGTGAACGGGCCGTACATGTCGGCGGTGTCGAGGAACGTGATGCCGAGGTCGAGCGCGCGGTGGATCGTCGCAATCGCCTCGCCTTCGTCCGCGGTCCCGTAGAACTCGGACATCCCCATGCAGCCGAGCCCGAGCGCCGATACCTCGAGCCCTTGACTTAGTCTCCGTGTCTTCATCTCTGCACCGTGCCAGATCGAAAGGGGCTGACGTGGCCGACTACACGCATCTGAACCTGAAGGACGACGTCGAGAACGCGTCGGAGAAGTTCAACCTCGCGCCGGACATGGAAGCGCGGTTCGGCCGGAACGCCTTGGGCCTCGCAGGAGGCGGCTTCAGCTACCAGAAGCTCGCCCCGAACTTCGATGCGCCATTCGGGCACCGGCACACGACCCAGGAGGAGTGCTACGTCGTCATCAACGGCGGCGGCAGCGTGAAGCTCGAGGACGAGGTGCGCGAGCTCAAGCAGTGGGACGTCCTTCGTGTCGCGCCGACGACCGGCCGCGCGTTCAAGGCCGGCGCCGACGGGCTCGAGCTGATCGCGATCGGCTTCGGTCCGGGCGGCGAGGCGGAGATGATCCAGCAGCCCTGGGCGGAGTAGAGTCGGCCGGTGGGCACGCCGATCCGGATCCTCTTTCGCATTCTCGGGATCGGCGCGCTCGTCGCCGGCGGGCTCGTGGTCGCGGTCGCCGCGTTCGTCGCGATCATCCTCGTCGGGCCGCTCGTCTTCTGGCTCGCGTGGAACGTCCTCAACTTCGCGCACGCGGTCGGGCTGCCGGAGCTCGGCTTCTGGGGGATCGTGCTCGTGACGCTGTTCCTCGTGATCGGGTGGGCCGGCAAGGTCGTGATCGCCGGCATCGTCTTCCTCGTCGACCCGACGTGGTTCCACGGTTCCGCGCAGGTTCACTGGCCCGACCCGACGTTCCGGAACTTCGTCGCCGTCGCGCTGCTCGCACTGCTCGCGTCTCGTCCCCATGCGCAGGCGCATCGGGACAAGCGCAGGCGACGCTAAGCCTCGTCCTCGGCTTCTTCGGCCTGCTCGCCGAGCTCGACGATGTCGCCGTCGTGGAAGAGGACGCCCTTGCAGGCGATGCGCCACTTCTTCTTCTGGCGCAGCAGGAACTCGAGGTCCATGGCGAAGTGCTTGAACTCCTCCTGCTGGGCGTTCTCCATGATCGCGCGGGCCTGGCCGTCCTGCTCGACGTCGAGCCGCTGCTCGTACCAGTTGATCGCCTCGGCCTCCTCGATCAGTGACTGCGCCATGCGCGCAAACGTGCGTGCCTCCTGCGAGAGCTCATCGGGGGGCTCGTGGTACTGGTTCTCGGCCATCGTGGTTACGCGCCTTTCTGTGCTTCGAGTTGCCGGTCACCCGCCCCTTGCTCGACGGGGTGATCCTCGAAACGGAACCGCACGACCGGCTGCTTCGCGGCGCGCACTTCGTCGAGCCGCCGGACCGGACGCCCGTGCGGCGCGCTGTGCAGCAGCTCGGGATCCTCGGCCGCCTCGCCCACGATCGCGAGCATCGCGTCGACGAACGCGTCGAGGGTCTCCTTCGCCTCCGACTCCGTCGGCTCGATCATCAGCGCCTCGGGGACGATCAGCGGGAAATAGATCGTCGGCGGGTGGTAGCCGTAGTCCATCAGCCGCTTCGCAACGTCGAGCGCGCTGACACCGTGCTCGCGCTTGAGCGCCCGCGCACTCAGCACGAACTCGTGCATGCACAGCCGGTCGAACGGCACCTCGTACGCGTCCTTCAACCGCGCCAGGAGGTAGTTCGCATTCAGCACCGCCACCTCGCTCATCTCGCGCAGCGCCGGCCCATACGACCGCATGAACGCGTAGCTGCGCACGAACACTCCGAACGGGCCGCTGAACGCGCGCACCTTGCCGATCGTCTTCGGGCGGTTGTAGTCGAGCCTGAACGTCGCGCCATCGCGTGCGACGACGGGCGTCGGCAGGAACGGCTCGAGGATCCCGCGGACGGCAATCGGACCGCCGCCTGGACCGCCACCGCCGTGCGGCTGCGAGAACGTCTTGTGCAGGTTGATGTGCACGACGTCGAATCCCATGTCGCCGGGCCGTGAGATGCCGCAGACCGCATTCAGGTTCGCGCCGTCGTAGTACATGAGCGCACCGGCGCCGTGGAAGATGCGCTCGATCTCCTCGATGTTCTCGTCGAAGAGGCCGAGCGTCGACGGGTTCGTCAGCATCAGCCCGGCCGTGTGCTCGTCGACTTTGCCGCGCAGGTCCTCGACGTCGATGTTCCCGCGCGCATCCGTCTTCACCGGCGTCAGCTCGTAGCCGGCCATCGTCACGCTCGCCGGGTTCGTTCCGTGCGCCGTGTCGGGGATGACGATCTTCGTGCGCTCACTGTCTTCGCCCTTGTCGGCGAAGTACGCGTGGAAGAGCATCAGCCCCGTCAGCTCGCCCTGGCTGCCGGCTGCCGGCTGGAGCGAGATCGCGTCGAGCCCGGTCACCTCGCGCAGGATCTCCTGGAGCTGCCACTCGAGCTCGAGCGCGCCCTGCGCGGCGTCGTCCTCGACGAGCGGGTGCAGCTGCGCGAAGCCGGGCAGGCCGACGACGCGCTCGTTGATGCGCGGGTTGTATTTCATCGTGCAGCTGCCGAGCGGGTAGAAGCCGGTGTCGATGCCGAAGTTGCGCGTCGAGAGCGCGGTGAAGTGCCGGAGCACTTCCGGCTCGGCGAGCTCAGGCAGCCGCGGCGGCTCTCTGCGCGCAAGGTGCGCGGGGACCTCGGGAACCGGCAGGTTCGGCGTCGGGACGCCGATCCCACGGCGGCCGGACTGGGACTTCTCGTAGATCAGCTTCACGAGAGGGCCTCGGCGAGCCGGTCGATCTCCTCGACCGTGCGCTTCTCGGTGACGGCGACGAGCAGCGCGTCGTCGAGCTGTGGGTAGTCGCGCCCTAGCGGATAGCCGGCGTAGACGCCCTTCGCGCGCGCCCGCGCGAGCGCCTCGCGGCCGTTCCGTCCGGTGCGGACGGCAAACTCCTTGAACGTTGCCTGCTCTGGAAACACCAGCTCGAGCCCCGCCCCGGTCAGGGCGTCCTTCGCGTACTGGGCGAGCGCCAGGCAGGTCTCCCCCAGCTCGCGAAGCCCCTGCGGGCCGAGCAGGCTCAGGTGCACCAGCCCCGCCAGAGCGAGCAGGGTCTGGTTGGTGGTGATGTTCGAGGTCGCCTTCTCGCGCCTGATGTGCTGCTCGCGGGTCTGCAGGGTCAGCACATAGCCGCGCTCACCCGCGGCGTCCACCGTCTCGCCGACGATCCGGCCGGGCAGCCGGCGGATGTAGTCGGAGCGAGCGGCGAGGAAGCCGTAGTGCGGGCCGCCGTAGCTCATCGCGTTCCCGGCGGACTGGCCCTCGCCGATCGCCATCGCGCAGCCGTAGTTGCCCGGCGCCTCGAGCACGCCGAGCGACACCGGGTCGACGTGCGCGATCGGCATCGCCTGCGCCTCGTTCGCGGCCGCCGCCAACTCGGGCGCGTTCTCGAGCACGCCGAAGAAGTTCGGCTGCTGGAAGATCACGGCCGCTGCGTCGCGCGCCGCCTCGCGCACGCGGTCCGGATCGGTTGCGCCGCCTTCGTGCGGGACCTCGACGATCTCGAGGCCGAAGCCGGGCGCATAGGTCTTCACGACCTGGCGCACCTGCGGGTTCGTCGCCTCCGTGACGACGATCTTCGACCGGCCGGTCGCGTGCTTCGCCACGAAGCAGGCATCGGCGGCGACCGTCGTCCCGTCGTAGCCCGACGCGTTCGAGACGTCCATGCCGGTGAGCTCGCAGATCGCGGTCTGGTACTCGAAGATCGCCTGCAGCACGCCCTGGCTCATCTCGGGCTGGTACGGCGTGTACGCGGTCAGCAGCTCGCCGCGCTGGAGCACGGCGTCGACGACGGCCGGCACGTAGTGGTCGTAGATCCCTGCGCCGAGGAAGCAGACCTCGTCGACGACGTTCTTCGCCGCAAGCTCCTCGAGGTGCCGCTGAAGCTCGGCCTCGGTCAGAGCCGGCGGCACGTCGAGCTCGCGCCCGAACCGCATTCCCGTCGGGATGTCGCGGAAGAGCTCGTCCACGGAGGAGACGCCGATCGCCGCGAGCATCGCCTCGCGATCGGCGTCGGTCACCGACAGGTAGCTCACTGTTCCCGCTCCAGTGCCGGCAAAGCCGGCACCTGCGCTCCTGGTGAGGCTCCGTCGAGCCTACGCCTCATCGTCCAGGACCTTGCGGTAGTCCGCCAGCGCGAGCAGCTGGTCGCGCTCGTCTTGGCTCGTCATCCGGATGCGGATCAGCCAGCCGTCTCCGTACGGATCTTCGTTCACGGTCTCCGGCGCGTCGACGACCTTCTCGTTCACCTCGAGCACCTCGCCCGTGAGCGGCGAGATCAGGTCCGAGACGGCCTTCACCGATTCGACCTCGCCGTAGGAGGCGTCCTTCGACACGGTCGCGCCGACGCTCGGCGGCTCGTAGTGCACGAGCTCACCCAGCGCGTCCTGTGCGTACCAGGTGACGCCGAGCACGGCCTCGTCGCCGTCGATGCGCGCCCAGTCATGCTCGGGGTGGTAGAGGAGGTCGTCGGGATACGACTCGCTCGCAGCCATCTAGGAGTGCTCCTTCTTGTAGAGGGGCTTCTTCTTGACCTCGGCGCGGCGCGGCTTGCCGCGAACGTCGATCACGAGCTCGGTTCCCGGTTTCGCAGCCGCCGCGGGAACATAGGCCATGCCGATTCCGACTTCGAGCATCGGCGACATCGTCCCCGACGTCACCTCACCGCCGCCCTCGACCGCCATGCCCTGGCGGGGGATCGCCTTCTCGGTCATCGCGAACGGGACGAGCTTCTCGGCGGGGCCGGCCGCCTTCACCTCGCGCAGCCGCTCGACCCCCGTGAACTCGGTGTCGAGCGCGCACGCCCAGCCGAGCCCGGACGAGATCGCGTCCCACTGCGGGCCGATGTCGTTTCCGTGCAGCGGGTAGCAGACCTCGAGCCGCAGCGTGTCGCGCGCGCCGAGCCCGCAGGGCACGACCCCGCGCGCGAGGATCGCGTCCCAGAGCCGCGCTGCGTCCTCCACCATGCACGCGAGCTCGACACCTTCCTCGCCGGTGTAACCGGTGCGGTTGATCATCACCTCGACGCCGTCGAGCTCGCCCATCGCCCACGTGAACGCCTTCGCCGGCGAGAGCTCGAGGCGTTCGAGCGCGCGCGGCCCCTGCACGGCGAGCAGCGCGTAGTCGTCGGAGACGTCGCGCACGTCCGAGCCGCGCAGCTCGCGCTCCTGCAGCGCGCGGTACACGGCGTCGGCGTTCGACGCGTTCGCGACGACGAGGTACCTGTGCTCGTCGAGCCGGTAGAGGATCACGTCGTCGACGATGCCCCCCGCCTCGTTCGTGAGCAGCGTGTACTGCGCCTCGCCCGGCTGGAGACGGTCGACGTCATTCGAGAGCGCGGCCTGGAGCAGGTCGCGCGCGGTCGGCCCTTCGATCTCGATCTCGCCCATGTGCGACACGTCGAAGACACCCGCGTCCCGCCGCACCGCCTTGTGCTCGGGGATCACGCCCTCGTACTGGACCGGCATCTCCCAGCCGGCGAACGGGACCAGCCGCGCGCCGAGCGCGACGTGCTGGTCGTAGAGGGGCGTCCGGCGCAGCGTCTGCATCGTGGGCGATGCTAACCGCCCACAAAGGGCGAAGCCCTGCCAGCGAACTGACAGGGCTTCGGACCGGGTCGTGTGGGACTGCACTCCAGTCCCGAGAGGGCAGGCTGCTTGTTGCCGAGCCGGACCGGCGCTAAACCTGAAAACTCACGAACGTCGTTCGGCTGCGCCGAACGAAGTTCCGGCGTTCTTACTCGTCGCGCAGGAAGGACGGCACGTCGAGCGCTTCGCCCGGTTCGAACTCGGGCCGGCGGGCGCCGAGCGGCGCTGATTCTCCGACGGCGGCCCGGGCGCGGCGCCGGCGCTGGGCGCCGAAGCCGGTCGCGATCACCGTGACGCGCACCTCGTCCTTCAGCTGGTCGTCGATGACCGCGCCGAAGATCACGTTCGCGTTCTGGTCGGCCGCCCCGGTGACGACCTCGGCCGCCTCGTTGACCTCGAAGAGCCCGAGGTCCGGCGGGCCGCTGATGTTGAGCAGGATCCCGGTCGCGCCCTCGATCGACGACTCGAGGAGGGGCGAGCTGACGGCGGTGCGCGCGGCCTCGCCGGCGCGGTTCTCACCGGTGCCGCTGCCGATCCCCATCAGCGCGGAGCCGGCATCGCGCATGATCGTGCGCACGTCGGCGAAGTCGAGGTTGACGATCCCCGGGACGGTGATCAGATCGGTGATCCCCTGCACGCCCTGGCGCAGGATGTCGTCGGCCATCTTGAACGCGTCGGAGAGCGGCGTCTTCTTCTCGACGACCTGAAGCAGCCGGTCGTTCTCGATCACGATCAGCGTGTCGACCTTGTCGGCGAGCTCCGCGATTCCGGTTTCCGCCTGCTGCGAGCGCCGGCGGCCCTCGAACGAGAACGGCCGCGTGACGACGCCCACCGTGAGCGCCTCGAGCTCGCGCGCGATCTCGGCGACGATCGGCGCGCCGCCCGTGCCGGTTCCCCCACCCTCACCCGCGGTGACGAAGATCATGTCGGCGCCTTTCAACGCCTCCTTCAGCTCGTCACGCGACTCCGTCGCAGCCTCGCGCCCGACGTTCGGGTCGGCGCCGGCGCCGAGGCCGCGCGTCGCCTTTGCACCGATGTGGATCTTCACGTCGGCCTCGCACATCAAGAGCGCCTGCGCGTCCGTGTTGACGGCGACGAACTCGACGCCGGTCAGGCCCGCGTCGACCATGCGGTTGACGGCGTTCGTCCCGCCGCCGCCGACGCCGACGACCTTGATGACGGCCAAGTAGTTGCCGGAGCGATCCCTCATCGAACTGTCCTCACAATCGGTATGGCTCGACCTCAACTCAAGAGTGGGGTTGTCGAGCGCCTTCTTCCTTCGGCAGAGTACGGGCGGTTTCCTGCCCTGTCAACGCACAAACCCTGAACCTCGAGCGTTCTAACCCTAAAGCTCAACCTCCGACTTGAGAGTAGCCGCCGAGCACCGGACGCTCGGGAACGCTCACGTCGAGGTACGGCGCGCCCGTCGTCGCAGCGCTCGTCGCCTGGAGGATCCGGCGCGCGATCGCAAGCTTGAGGCGGATGTCGCCGGCGTCGCCGAGCCGGATCTGCAGGCCGCCGCCGAGCGTCAGCACGAGCCCGTCGCTCCCAACCGAGACGGTCCTCACCCCACCCGGCAGCGTCTCGCCGCGGAGGGTCGCGAGCGTGGCCGCCGCCGGCAGCAGAGCCGGTGCGAGCGCCTGGCCGACTGTGACCGCAGCGGACTTCTTGATCCACAGCCGCGGCAGGCTCGACAGGCGCGAGTGCGGCAGCGTGCGGATGACCTTCCCGCTCGCCGCGACGAGGAACGCCGCGGTGCCCGGCACCTGGCGCACGACGAGGACGGGGATCTCCCGGTGAACGACGACGCGCAGCGTGTGCGGAAAGTCGCGATCGAAGGTGAAGCTGCGCACGTCGGGGAGCGGCGAAAGGCGGCGGGCGACCGACCTGCCGTCGACCGTCAGGAGGCTGGCGCCGGACTCAGCGGCGAGCGCCGCGCGCACCTCCGCGCGCACGGCCGGCGTTCCGCCGCGGACGTCGATCGTCTGGACCGCGAACACCGACGTCTCGCGCGCGGCCACGTAGGCACCGACCGCCAGCACGAGCAACGCGAGCCCCGCCGCGACCGAGCGCCCCGACGGGATCAGCTGCCGGGAGTCGGGCAGGCTGCGGCGCACGGGGAGCACCGCGGTGCGAGCGGTCGTCCTGCGCCGAGCGGCCACGCGGCTCACTTCGCCGCGGCACGTCCATCCCCTACAGCTCGAGCGGGCCCAGGAACTGCACTTCGTGCTCGAGCTCGACGCCGAAGCGGTCGCGCACGCGGCGGCGTGCCTCCGCCATCAGGGCGACGCAGTCCGCGGAGGTCGCCGAATCGGCGTTTTCGATGAAGTTCGCGTGGCGCGGCGAGATGATCGCGCCGCCGATCCGATGGCCTTTCAGCCCGCACTCCTCGATCGCGTGGCCGGCGCCGAGCTCGGCGCTCGGGTTCTTGAAGACGCTCCCGAATGTGCGCTTGTTCGTCGGCTGCGTCGCCTTGCGCTGCGCGAGCAGCTCGGCGGTCTTCGCTTTCACGGTCTCCGGCGAGCTCGGTTGGAGCCGGAAGCGCGCCGACGCGACGACCTGGCCGGCCCGCACACCCGAGTGCCGGTATGTGAGCTCGAGCTCGTCGACGGTGAGCGTCCGCGCACCGTCCGCGTCGGCGACGACCGCGTCGACGAGCAGGTCGCGCCACTCACGGCCGTATGCGCCCGCGTTCATGCGGACGCCGCCGCCGACCGTGCCCGGGATCGCGGAGGCGAACTCGAAGCCGCCGAGCCCGGCGGCGCGCGCGCGGTGTAGACAGACGGCGTTCGCGGCCCCGCCACCCGCGATGAGCAGGTCGCCCTCGGTCGACGCGACCGCGAGCTCGCCGGCGAGCTTCAGCACCAGGGCATCGACGCCGGTGTCGTGCACGAGGACGTTCGAGCCGAGCCCGATCACCTCCGCCGCAATCGACCGTTCTCGCGCCCAGCGGAGCGTCTCGACGAGCTCGTCGACCGACTCCGGCTGCGCGAACCAGCGCGCGGGGCCGCCGGTGCCGATCGTCGTGTGCCGCGCGAGGCCGACGTTCTCCTCCATGCGCAGCACGCTAGTCATGCAGCAGCGCGACGGCGCGGTCGACATCGCCCGCGCCGAGCACGAGCAGCACGTCGCCCGCCCGGCCGCGGCGGTCGAGGCGCTCCGCACCCTGTTCGACCGTCGGCGTCCACCCCGCGAGCACACCGCGGTCGGAGAGCTCGTCGACGATCAGCTTCCCGGTCACGCCAAGCACAGGCTGCTCACGCGCGGGATAGACATCGACGACCGTGACGTCGTCTGCCGCCGCGAGTGCGTCCGCGAACTCCGGTGCGAGGTGGCGCGTGCGCGAATAGAGATGAGGCTGGAAGAGCACGCGCACGGTCGCGCCGGGAAAGCGCTCGCGCGCCGCCGCGATCACGGCCGCGACCTCGGAGGGATGGTGGCCATAGTCGTCGACGACGGTGCGGCCGCCGCGCTCGTGCACCTCGAAGCGGCGGCCGGTGCCGGTGAAGCGCGCGAGCGGCGCCGCCGCTTCGGCACGCGAGACACCGATGAGCTCGAGCGCGGCGAGCGCCGCCCCTGCGTTTTGGCGGTTGTAGTCGCCGGGCAGCGCGAGCTCGCCGTCGTAGGGCGGCGCATCGCGCACCACGTGCGGCACCGACGCAAGCCAGCGATCGAACTCCGCCTCCAGCTCGGCCGCCGACGCGTACTCGGTGTGGTGATCGAGCTCGAGATTCGTGACGACGGCGATCTCCGCCGGGAGCGCGAACGCCGTGCGATCCGACTCGTCCGCCTCGACGACGAGGTGTCCCGCACCGAAGCCGGCGTTCGAACCGAGCTGGGGAACGGGCGCGCCGATCAGCCACCCAGGATCGCGGCCGGTCTCGCGCAGGACGTACGCGATCATCGCCGCCGTCGTGCCCTTGCCGTGCGAGCCGCTGACCGCGATCGTCGGCCGCTCGCGCACGAGCTCGCGCAGGAACTCCCAGCGCCGCAGCCCCGGCACGTCCGGATACGCGGACGAGACGACCGCCTCCCAACCAGCCGGCACGACCGGCTCCGGCGAGATCTCGACGCGCACGTCCGCGAGCGGCTCGAGGTACGGCGTGCGCACGCGATCCCAGCCGCCGACCTCCGCCCCCCACGCGCGCGCGAGCTGCGCGTAGGCCGACAGCCCGGCGCCGCCGATCCCGACGAACCACAGGCGGCGTCCGTTCATCTACGCGCCAGCGCGAGCAGCTGCTCGGCGATCTCGGCCGCAGCGTCAGGCCGCGCGGCGCGCAGCATCGCCTCGCTCATCTCGCGCAGCCGCGCTCTGTCGCCGAGCAGCGAGCGCACGAGCTCGGGGACGTCGTCGAGGTCGAGCTCACGCACCATGATCGCGCCGCCGGCGCGGACGAAGTGCTGCGCGTTCGCCGCCTGGTGGTCGGCGGTCGCGAACGGATACGGGACGAGGATCGCGGGCCGGCCGGCGGCGGCGATCTCCCAGACGCTCCCACCCGCGCGCGCGAGCACGAGATCGCACGCAGAGAGCGCGGCGCCGAAGCGATCGGTCTCGGCGATCACGCGGTAGTCGGCGCGGCGCGCGCGGCGCTTGACCGCGTCGAAGTCGCGGCGGCCGGTGACGTGCAGGATCGCGGGACCCGACGCGCCCCACGTGTCGGCGACGAACTCGTTCAGCGATTTCGCCCCGGCGAGCGCCCCGAAGACGCCGAGCACCGGCCCGTCGGCGGGCAGCTCGAAGATCTCCCGCGCCTCGCCTTGCGGGACCGCGCGCGAGCCTGCGGGGATCGGCCGCCCGACGACGCTGACCTTCCGGCGCCAGCGCGTCTCGGTCGGATACGCAAGGAACAGCCGCTTCGCGAACGGCGCCGCGAGCCTGTTTGCGAGCCCGAGGTGCGCGTCCGCCTCCGTCAACGCCGAGGGAATGCGCAGCGTCGACGCGGCGAACACCATCGGGCCGGCCACGAAGCCGCCGCCGCCGAGCACGACATCCGGCCGGCGCGCGCGCAGGATGCGGCGGCACGCGCGGGGTGCGGCGCCCGCAAGCATCAGCGAGCGCGCGAGCGCAACCGACGGCCGGCGCGGCAGGCCGGTGATGCGGAACGTGTCGAGCTCGTAGCCCGCCTCAGGAACCAGCCGCGCTTCGACGCGATCCGGCGACCCGGCGAACGTCACGTGCACGCCGCGAGCGGTCAGCGCCTCCGCTACCGCGAGCGCGGGCAGGACGTGTCCTGCCGTCCCCCCGGCTGCGATCAGACACCGAAGCTGCCGCTGCACTGCCACGCTGAGCGATGTTAAGGAGAATCCCGACCGCGGCGAGGAGAACGACGAGGCTCGAGCCTCCGTACGAGAGGAACGGCAGCGGGATCCCGGTCAGCGGAGCGAGCCCCATGACGGCCAGCAGGTTCACCGCGGCCTGCCCGCAGACGAGCACGGTGAGCCCGGCGGCGAGCCGCTTCCCGAACGGGTCCTTGCAGCGCTTCGCGATGTCGAGGCCGGCGTAGGCGAAGAGCGCGTAGGCGAGGATCACCGCCGCGAGGCCGACGAGACCGAGCTCTTCGCCGATGTTCGCGGCCATCATGTCGGTCGACGCCTCGGGGAGATAGAAGACCTTCCCGATCCCGTTGCCGATGCCGACGCCGAAGAGCCCGCCGGAGCCGATGCTGATCTTCGCCTGCAGGATCTGGTAGCCGGTGCCGGCGGCGTCGCGGGACGGATGCAGGAATGCGAAGAAGCGCGAGCGGCTGTACGGCTTCATCCAGATCGCGGCGAGGCCGGCGGTCGACGCGATCGTCACGGCGCTCCCGACAACGCGGGCCGGGGTTCCCGAGACGAGCAGGATCCCGACGAGCATGATCGCGAGGGCGATCGTCGTGCCGAGGTCCGGCTCGAGGATCAGGAGCACGCAGAAAACGCAGGTGAGCGCGCCGACCGGCCGCCACAGCTCGCGCAGGTCGCGCGGCGGCCTCCGCTTCGCGAAGTACGCCGACGCCCAGATCGCGAGCGAGAGCTTCGCCACCTCGGACGGCTGGAACACGGCCGGTCCGAACGAGACCCACCGGCGCGCGCCGTTGATCGCCTGGCCGACGACGAGCACCGCCGCGAGCATCACGAGCGAGACGAGCACGAGCGGCGGTGCGAGCTTCTTGAGGCGCCGGTAGTCCCAGCGCTGCGCGAGGATCATCAGCACGATCCCGAGCGCGGCGTACGCGCTCTGGCGCTCGAGGTAATAGGTCGGGTTGCCGCCGCCGACCGCGGCCGGCGCGGAGGTCGCGCTGTAGACCATGACGATCCCGAACGCGACGAGCGCCAGGGTGACCATGATCAGCAGCCGGGAATCGAGCTCACGCCGCCTCATCCGTGCCCGTTTCTCCGGGCGGCCGCTGACTCCTGGCTGGCCGGCGGCTAGTCGGTCGCGGTTTCGAGCAGCGAGGACTGCGCCTCGGCGCGCGCGCGCGGGCGGCGCACACGGACGTGCTCGGCGAGGAAGTACGAGCCGATCACGAGGCCGCCCGCGATCGCCTGTGCGACGAGACCCTCGACCGTGGGGAACGTCGCGAACCAGAGACCGACGAAGCCCGGGAACGACACGCCGATCGAGTGCGCCGGCAGCCAGCCCGCGAGCTGGAGCTCCTGGATGCTCTCGCCGACCATCACGAGCAGCACGAAGCCGAGCAGCACGCCGGTCGCGACGAGCATGCGCTTGTAGGGCAGCCGCTGCTGGAGAACGAACGTCAGCACGCCGACCGCGAGCGTGAAGAGAAGTCCGAGCGCCACGCCCTCGAGGACGGTTTCGGACCCGGCCTTGATGCGCAGATTCTGCAGGAAGAGCACAACCTCGAACCCCTCGCGATAGACGGACGAGAATCCGAGCACCGCGAGCCCGAGTGTCGCGCTCCCCGCCCCACCGCCGAGCAGCGCGCGGCGACGACGATTGTGCGCAGAGATCCAGCCCGTCCAGTAGATCTTGTGGAAGAACCAGTTCATGACGACGAGCAGCACTGCGACGGCGATGAGGCCGGTCGCCGCCTGTACGTCGAGGCCCGGCCCGCCGAGCGCGCCGATCACGCCGATCGCGAGGAACCAGGTTCCGACGGATGCGAGGAGCGCGAGCGCGGCGCCGCCGGCGACCGGCTTGCGCAGACCCTTGTTCGCGCCGACGAAGCTCGCAGTGAACGCGGCAAGCACGAGAACCGCCTCGAGGCCTTCGCGGAAGACGAGCAGGGCGCTGTTGACGACGACGGCGCCGTGGGCGAGGTGCACCCCAGGCGCTGTCGGGTCGGCGACGCCGTCCGGAGCGGTGATCGCCTTCCAGGTCAGCGCGCCGATCGCGAGCAGGGCCACGACCGACCACGCCGAACGGCGCAGGATGAGCTTCCGGCGGGCAATGTCTTCGGCTGTGGGACAGCGGTCCGTCATCAGGCGGCCCTAACGTACATGAAAGTGGAGTACCCTTGTAAGGCAAGCCTTACACCCGCGTGGGGGGTCGGCGGATGAGCTTCGGACATGGATCCTGGCGCGGCACGCGCGCGCGCCTCTTCGGCCTCGCGGGCGCGAGCGGCGCGTGGCTGCTCGCCCGCAGCGGACCGGCGAAGGCGCTCGGGCTCGCGCCCCCTCAGCTCCTGAGCTCGCTCCACGTCCGCAGCGCCGGCGCGCCGCCGTTCGCGGGCGACGGCCCCCACCTCGCGACGCTCAGCGTCGCTCCCGGCCGCGAGGCGGCCCAGATCGAGTTCACGCTGATGCGGCGCGCGACCGTGTCGCTGACGATCCTCGCGACCGGACAGGGCGTCGCCTCCGAGCAGCCCTCGACGGTCGCCGAGACCTCGCTGCGCGAGAAGCAGGTGCTCCTCGAGCCGGGCCAGCACGCGCTGACGTGGACGCCCGCCCCGACCGTCGCGCCGCGCACGTACATCGCGCGGGTCAGCGCACAGGTCGGGCACGGCCCGCTGCAGAGTGAGAACGCGGTCGTGCGCGTGCTCGGTGTCGACGCTGCGTTCTCCGTGCGCAGCGCCTCCCCCGGCGAACCGCTGACGCTCGTCGTGCGCACGGACGCGAAGAGCCTCACCGTCCAGATGCTGCGCAGCGGTCCCGAGACGGTGCCGACGTACGCCAACGACCTGATCAACGGAGTGCCGGTCGGCGCACCGCTGACCGTCGACTGGACGGCGCACGCGAACGCGCCCGCACCGATCGCGCTGTCCGTCGACCCGAGCTGGCCGAGCGGCGTGTACTTCGCGCAGCTCACCGCCGACGACGGCCGCGTCGGCTTCGCGCCGCTCGTCGTCCGGCCGACCGCACCGACGAGTGCGCGGGTCGCGGTCGTGATGCCGACGAGCACGTGGACGGCCTACAACTTCTACGACGCGGACGGCGACGGCTGGGGCGACACGTGGTACGCGCGCTGGGCGACGAAGCACGTCGACTTGACGCGCCCGAACCCCTCGCGCGGCGTCCCCTACCACTACCGCAGCTACGACCTCGCGTTCCAGCACTGGCTCGCGCAGACCGGCAAGGTCGTCGACGTATGGGCCGACGAAGATCTCGACGGGTTCTCGACGACCGAGCTCCGGCACGCGTACGACCTGGTCGTCTTCCCCGGGCACACCGAGTACGTGACCGCGCACACCTATGACCTGATCGGGGCCTACCGCGACCAGGGCGGCAACTTGATGTTCCTGTCGGCCAACAACTTCTTCCGGCGCGTCAATCGCGCCGATCAGCGGCTGACGCTCATCGACGAGTGGCGGAACCTCGGACAGCCCGAGTCGGCGCTCCTCGGCGTCCAGTACATCGCGAGCGATCGCGGCGAACGCCACGCGCCGTTCACCGTCGTCGGCGCGGACGTTGCGCCGTGGGCGTTCCAGGGGACGGGCCTCGCGAACGGCGGTCAGTTCGGGACGTACGGCATCGAGATCGACGCGCGCTCACCGGTCTCGCCGCCGTCGACGCAGGTGCTCGCGACGATCCCGGATCTCTTCGGGCCGGGCAAGTCGGCGGAGATGACGTACTACGAGCACTACAGCGGCGCAAAGGTCTTCAGCGCCGGCGCGCTGAACTTCGGCGGCCAGGTGATGCTGTGGCCGCAGTCGCAGCAGCTGCTCGCGAACGTGTGGGAACGGCTCGCGCCGAGCGTCTGACCAGGCGGTCGACGCCACCTCGGCGTAAGGACGCTCGCCCAGACGAGCGTCAGATCACCCTTTGCCGCCGTGTCCCTCCTTCTGGCAGACGTGCTGCGCGTGTTGGAACTGCGGCGAGCTCGGATCGATGTTCGGCGGGAGGCGGATCACCATGGCGCCGCCTGATCCGGTTTGCGGGTCCGGGAAGTTCGGGACGCCGTTCCGGCGCATGCAGGCGGAGGCGGCGACTGCTTGGCGCAGATTCTGTGCCTGCTGCGCGGGGTTGGGCGTGCCATTCGGCATGTTCTTTCGGCAGGCATCCAACGCCTGCCGGAACTGCGGCGAGCCGCGGTCGAGCGAGCCGGCCGAGATCACGCCTTGCGCGTTGGGGTCGGGGAAGGCCGGTTCGCCGTTTGCGCGCATGCAGGCGGCGAACTTCGTCATTTCCTGCACGGTGCCCGCAACCGAAAAGGCGAGGCCGGTCTTACCGCTCGTGCCGCTGCTGCTCGATTCGGGGCTGGAGCTGCCGGCGGCATCGCCCAGGGTCGACGTGCTCGCTGTCGCGGCTGGCGGCGTCGTGCCGCTTGACGTTGTTGCGAGATTGGCGACGCGCGCCGCGGGCGACCCGCCGCATCCCCCAGCGGCAACCCCGAAGCTCATGAAGGCCGCTGCAAGAACAAGCTTCCTCACAGCTCGCACGTAAGCACGCGCTTCTAAAGCAGCTCTAAAGCTGTATTGCTCGGAGTGTCTTCGCGAACACTCCCGCCGACGAGCAACCTCGTAGTTTGTGTTGACTCAACACAAGCTTGGTCACGGCGCCGCAGACCGGACTTTGTGTTGAGTCAACACAAAGCTGCAGTTCGGATCGGGGGGTGCTCCCGAGCACTCGCCCAACCGAGCATGCCGGTGCTCGGAACCTGCGCGGCTCGCATCTTTAGCTGCGTTTCAGAGAGCGGTGCTTTCCTTAGGACGTGCTGCCGGATGGAGAGGGCGCGAGTGGCGTCGGGCATTGCGTGCGCCGACCTCGCGTCCGGCGCTCGCTGTTCACCGCCGCGGCAGCAGGGCTGAGCGTGCTCGCAGCAGGCTGCGGTGCCTCGGCGACGGCTCCCTCGGTCGCGAGCATCGGCACGGGTGCTTCAACGACGACGGTAGTAGCGTCGCCGCCGGTACGGAGTGCGGCCACTCGTAAGAGCTACAGCGCCCTGGTGGCCTACTCGGCATGC
Source organism: Gaiellaceae bacterium (assembly GCA_036268235.1). GTDB lineage: Bacteria > Actinomycetota > Thermoleophilia > Gaiellales > Gaiellaceae > PALSA-600. The sequence continues at coordinate 8,781 of DATAUN010000236.1, read as the reverse complement.
ATGCGGGCCCACGGGCTACCCGCGTTCCCGGACCCGAACAGTGCAGGCCACCTTCTCGTGAAGCCTCACTCGGGCGGCGACGTCAACCCAACCTCAGTGCAATACCGATCGGCGAACAGGACCTGCAGCCATCTGATCCCCAACGGCGGCCAGGACACAGCGGCGCAGCAACAGCAACACCTCGTAGCGTTCTTGCGGTATGCGAAGTGCATGCGCGCACATGCACTACCGAGCTTCCCCGACCCCACCCTCTTAGACGGTGGCGTGAACCTGAACTTGAAGAGCAGCGGCGTCGACATCCACTCGCCGCAATTCCAGAGAGCGCAAAAGGCTTGCCGGTCATTGACACCCTGAAGGTGTCAGAGACCCCTCCGGAACGCGTCGCCGCGCTCTTCGAAGTTCGCGAACTGGTCGTAGCTCGCGCACGCGGGACTGAGCAGAATCACGTCGCCCGGCGACGCGAGCTCGGCGGCGTGCGCGACTGCCGCCTCCAGCGTTCCGTCGCGAAAGCCGTCGATCAGCTCGCCGATGCGCTCCGCCTCGGCGCCGATCAGATGGACGCTCTTCACGTTCGGACCGATCGCGGCGGCGAGCGGCGCGAAGTCCTCGCCCTTCGGTGAGCCGCCGAGGATCAGGTGCACCGGCTCGTCCGCATACGCGGCGAGGCCGCGCAACGCGGCGGCGACGTTCGTCGCCTTCGAGTCGTTCACGTAGCGAACGCCGTCGCGCTCGCCGACGAGCTCGAGGCGGTGCGGCACGCCCGGGAACGAGCGAAGGCCGGCAGCGATCTGCTCGTCGTCGATCCCGGTCGCGCGGGCAGCGGCCGTCGCGGCGGCGGCGTTCTCGCCGTTGTGCGCGCCGCGGATCAGCGGCTCGGCCGGCAGCTCATCGTCCGCGGCGAACTCGATCCCGTCGAGACCCAGCCCGCGCGGGACGATCTTCACGCGAGCGCGCTCGAAGATGCGCAGCTTCGCGTCGCGGTAGCGCTCGAACGTGCCGTGACGGTCGAGATGGTCGGGCTCGAGATTGAGGAGCACCGCAACGTCGGCCGAGAACGTGTGCACGTCCTCCAGCTGGAACGACGACAGCTCGCAGACCACCCAGTCCGCCGCACGCAGCGAGGTGAGCGGCGTCCCGACGTTTCCGGCAACCGCAACGTCGCGGCCTGCGGCACGAAAGATCTCGCCGAGCAGCTCCGTCGTGGTCGTCTTGCCGTTCGTGCCCGTGACGCCGACGAACTTCGCATCCGGCAGCAGGCGGTAGCCGAGCTCGACCTCCGACCACACCGGGATTCCCCGCTCCCGCGCCGCGGCGACGAGCGGGGCTTCGCCCGGGACGCCAGGCGACTTGACGACGACTTCCACGCCGTCGAGCAGCGACAGATCGTTTTCGTTCCCGAGCGTGCGGTCGACGAGCACGGGATCCTCGAGCCGCTCCGCCGCCGACCGGCCCGAGCGCGCGAGCCCGTAGACGAGCGCCTTCACTGCGGGCGGAGAAACGGGAGGTAGTACTTGTAGAAGAGCGCGAAGCCCGCGGCGCAGAAGATCGCGGTCACGATCCAGAAGCGCACCATGATCTTCGTCTCGCTCCACGCCTTCATCTCGAAGTGGTGCTGGAGCGGCGCCATCAGGAAGATGCGCCGCCCCCAGTACTTGAACGACAGCACCTGCAGGATCACGGACATCGCTGTGATCGCGAAGATGCCGCCGACGAAGACGAGCAGCAGGTCGACCTGAAGCATGATCGTCATCCCTGCGATCGCGCCGCCGAGCGCCATCGCTCCGGTGTCGCCCATGAACAGCTCGGCCGGGAACGCGTTGAACCAGAGGAAGCCGACCGCGGCGCCGATCAGCGCCGCGCCGATGAACGCGACGTCGAGCCGGTTCTCGATCCGGCCGTGGTGCGCGGTCGACGAGCGGATGTAGATCGTCACCGCCATCGCGGTGAAGGTCGCAAGCGCGATGATGCTCGAGCCCGCGGCGAGGCCGTCGACGCCGTCGGTCAGGTTCACGCCGTTCGCGGCGCCGGCGATGATCAGGAAGAGCAGCCCGTACCAGAACGGCCCGAGCGGGATCGACCAGTCGCCGATCGGCACGAACACCGAGTGCGAGAGATGCTGGTGGTGAGCGGCGAAGCCGACGGCGATCGTGATCAGGATCAGGCAGATCATCTTCCAGCGGCCGCGCAGCCCGAGGGAGCGTTGATGGCGAAGCTTCGTGTAGTCGTCGAGAAAGCCGACCGCCCCGCACGCGATCGCCGTGCCGAGAATCGTCAGTGCCGGCACCGTGAAGTCGGACAGCGGCAGGAACGCAATCGTCGCCGCGATCACGATCAGCAGACCGCCCATCGTCGGCGTGCCCTGCTTCTCGAGGTGGCGCTTGGGGCCGTCCTCGCGGATGTGCTGGCCGAACTCGTTCCTGCGCAGGAATGCGATGAACGTCGGTCCGCTGAGGAGCGCGATGATCATCGCGACGAGAGCGGCTACGAGTACGCGTGCCATTACGCGACCAAGTTCTCCGCGACGACCTCGAGTCCCACCGCGAGCGAGCCCTTCACGAGCACGACGTCACCGGGACGGAGCTCCACCCGCAGACGCTCCGCGGCCTCGGCCGCGGTCGCGACCCATTCGCCGCCGTAGGCACGAGCGAGCTCGCCGACCGCGATCACGTGCTCGATCGCGAGCTCCTGGACGAGCTCGCCGATCTCGTCGTGGTAGCGGGGCCCGTCAGGGCCGAGCTCGCGCATGTCGCCGAGGACGACGACGCGGCGGCGGCCGGCGGCGCGCTCGGTCAGGTGCTCGAGCGCGGCGCGCATCGAGACGGGGTTCGCGTTGTAACAGTCGTTCAACAGCAGGCCGTCGTCCGGCAGCGGCCGCTCCTCCTCGCGTCGTGCCGAGAACTCGACGCGCAGCTCATCGTCCGGGAGCGGCACGCCGAGGTGCTTTGCCGCCGCCACGGCGAGCCGCGTGTTCGCGAGCTGGTGGCGCGACACGTAGTTCGTCGTGAACGGCAGCGGCGCCTCGAGGTCGACACGGTCGATCTCGATGTCGCTGCGCCGGAGGTGCGGCTCGAGCAGGGCCTCGGGCGGCACGATCGCGACACCGCCCGGCGGGAGCGCATCGATCAGCTCCGCCTTCGCCTTGGCGATGTTCTCGAGCGAGCCGAGGAACTCGAGGTGCGCGGGGCCGATGTTCGTGATCACTGCGACCTCGGGCCTGACAAACGATGCGAGCCATGCGATCTGGCCGGGGCCGCGCATGCCCAGCTCGCTGATCACGATCTCCGTGTCGGGCTCGATGCGGCAGATCGTCAGCGGCACGCCGACCTCGGTGTTGTAGTTGCCCTCATTCGCAACCGTCCGCCGGTGCGGCGCGCAGAGCGCGAAGAGGATGTCCTTCGTCGACGTCTTCCCGGTCGAGCCGGTGATGCCCACGACGCGTGCGCCCGAGCGTGCACGAACCTCGCCCGCGATCGCCGCGAGCGCCGCGAACTCGTCGGTCGGCACGAGCGCTGCCGATGCACCGCGCGCGAGCGCGTGCTCGACGAAGTCGGCGCCGCCGCCGACCGCGACGAAGAGGTCGCCCTCCTCGATGCGGCGCGAGTCGACCTGCATGCCTGTGACCTCGTCCGCCCACGGACGTGCGATCAGCCGGCCGAGCGGCTCGACGACGCCGAGCTCCAGCGGGATCACGTGAGCGCCTTCCTGGCGACGGCTCGATCGTCGAACGGCACGAAGCCCCCGGCGATCTCCATCTCGGTGTCGGCGCCCTTGCCGGCAATCACGACGACGTCGCCCGGCGCCGCGTCGGCGAGCGCGCGGCGGATCGCCTCGCCACGGTCGAGCACGATCTCGAGCGCGCCGTCGGCGACCTGCTCGGCGATCGCCTGCGGGTCCTCGGAGCGCGGGTTGTCGGTCGTGACGATCGCACGGTCGGCAAGCCTCGCGGCGATGCCTCCCATCAGCGGCCGCTTCTCGCGGTCGCGGTCGCCACCGGCGCCGAAGACGGCAATCAGCCGTCCGTCGGCGAGGTCGCGCGCAGTGCGCAGGACGTTCTCGAGCGAGTCCGGCGTGTGCGCGTAGTCGACGATCACGGTGAACGGCTGCCCCGCGTCCACGGTCTCGAACCGGCCGGGAACACCCGCGACCGACTCGACGCCATGGCTGATTGCATCCTCGGAAATGCCGAGTGCGCGCGCGGTCGCAATCGCGCCCGCGGCATTCGCGCGGTTGAAACGGCCGCGGAGCTTCAGGTCGACGCCGAGCTCGTCGTCCGGCGTGAACGTCACCGCGCCGGACAGCTCGTTCGCGAGCCGCCTGCCCCATTCGTCGCCGATGTTCACGACGGCAAGCTCCGCCTGCTCGAAGAGCGCGCGTTTCGCGGCGTAGTACTCGTCCATCGTGCCGTGGAAGTCGAGGTGGTCCTGCGTCAGGTTCGTGAACACGAGCGCGGCGAAACGCGTGCCGGCGAGGCGGCCCATCGCGCCCGCGATCGACGTCGCCTCCATCACGCACGTGCGGTCTCCCGCGTCGAGCATCTCGCGGAAGAGGCGCTGCAGGTCGATCGACTCGGGCGTGTTCAACCCGGTGGGGCGATCCTCACCGCCGACGACTCGCCGGATGTTCGTGAGCAGCGCGGGCCGCCGTCCTGCCTCGTCGAGGATCGCGTGCAGCAGGAACGCCGTCGTCGTCTTCCCGTTCGTACCGGTGACCGCCACGACGTCGAGCTCGCGCGACGGCTCGCCGAAGAACGCGGCCGCGACTGAACCCATCGCGGCGCGAACGCTGGGCACCACCTGCTGCGGCACGTCGAGGCCGAGCTTGCGTTCGACCACAAGCGCAACGGCGCCGCGTTCGATGGCCTCGGCGGCAAGATCGTGCCCGTCACAGGTGGCCCCGCGAATGCAGAAGAAGAGCGCGCCGGGCGTGACGGCGCGCGTGTCGTAGGCCAGGTCGCGGATCTCGACCCCGAAGGCGGTGAGGTCCATCGGCCAGAAACCTAGCGGGGGCGGCCGAAGCCGCCCCCGCTCGAGGCGTCAGGTCGAGGGGACGGCCGAGGGCAGCTCGCCCTCGGGCGCCTGGGCGTGCGTCGGCTTCGTCCGCTGGACGAGCCCGAAGTACACCGCCCCCACGCCCGCGATCACGATCACCACGGTCCAGAAGACGGGCTGACCGTTCAGCCACGCCCAGTGGAAGTTCAGCGTTCCCGGTAGCTCCTTCGGCCGCGGGTTCGTGGCGGCCCGGGGCCAGGCGAAGTTGATCAGCATCCCGCCTCCCCACGCGAGCGCGAGGACGTTCAGCGGAACACCCCAGCGACCGAGCGAGAACGGCGCCTTCGCCTTCGGCCACCCGCGCAGCCGCGCGCGCAGCAGGGCGATGTTGCCGATGAAGTAGGCGAGGTAGATCATCCCCGTCGCCGCGATCGCGATGATCCCGGCGCCCGCGTACTGGAGCATCGGGATGAACGAGAGCACGCCGATCGCGATGCACGAGCCGATCGGCGTGTGCAGCTTCGGATGCACCCAGCTGAGCTGCTTCGACGCCGGCAGTGCGTTGTCGCGCGACATGCCGAAGCACAGCCGGACCGTCGCCGTCATGATCGAGAGGCAGCAGACGAAGATCGCCGCCGACACGACGAGCAGGAACACGGTCGAGAACGCATTGCCGAAGTTCGCGTCGATGATCTGCGCCGGCCCGAAGCCGCCCTTGATCGCCGCTCCGAGGTTCGGGATCGCGAGCAGCATCGCGTACAGGAAGATCCCGCCGATGATGAAGGCGCCGATGATCGAGCCGATGATCGCCTTCGGTGCTTCACGCCGCGGGTCCTTCGTCTCCTCCGCGAGTGTGCCCGCCGTGTCGAAGCCGTAGATCACGAAGAGCGACATGAACATCGCGACCAGGAACGTCCCCGTCGTGAGGCTCGTCCCGCCGGTGTGGAAGATCACGCCGGCCGACTGGTGGTGATGGAACAGCGCCAGCACGAACGCGAACACCACCATGCCGAGGATCTCGAACAGCACACCGGTGTTGTTGATGATCGCGACGAGCCGCACACCGAAGATGTTCAGCACAGTGATCGCGACGAGCGTGATGATCGCGAAGATCCTCTGGTTGTGAAGTGTGTCCGCGATGTTCCAGCCCATGTTGTTGAAGGCGGGGATCAGCGCGAGCGGCAACGTGACGCAGACGGCGGTCACGGTGAGGATCCCTGCGAAGAGGTAGATCCAGCCGGCGAACCACGAGTACGTCTTGCCGGCGAGATACTTGGTCCACTGGAACACGGAGCCCGCGACCGGATAGTGGCTCGCGAGCTCCGCGAATCCGAATGCGATGCACAACTGGCCGACCGCGACGAGCGGCCAGCTCCAGATGAAGACGCCGCCGATCGTGGTCAGGCCGAGGGCGAAGAGCGTGAAGATGCCCGTCGACGGTGAGATGTAGCTGAAGGCGACGGCGAACGAGCTGAACACGCCGAGCGACCGCTTGAGCTCCTGGCGGTAGCCGAACTGTGCGAGGTCCGCTTCGTCGTCGTGGACGTGCGTGTCCAAGGAGACTCCTCCTCGTTCGGGGGGTTTCCGATAGTGAAAACGCCCAGCCGGACGGAGTCAAGCTCAGTGGCTCGAAGAATCGGGCGCGATCCCGAGGTACTGCAGGTCGAACTTCGCGATCTGCGCGAACGCAGGGGCGGCAACGGTCCCGCCGTAGATGTTCTTCGTCGGCTCGTTCACGACGACGAGGACGAGGAGCTGCGGGCTCTTCACGGGCACCATGCCGACGAACGACGCGACGTACTGCCCGGTCGTGTAGCCGTTGGGGCCCGGGACCGAGGCCGTCCCGGTCTTGCCGGCGACGGAGTAGCCGGAGATCTGCGCCTCGTTCCCGGTCGCGCCGTGCTCGTCGACGACGCCGGTCAGCATGGTCTTCAGCGCCGCATCGACGGCCGGCGTCACGATCCGGCGATGGACGAAGTGATTCATCACCTTGCCGCCGACGCGCGAGACGAGATGCGGCTGCACCCATACACCGCCGTTCGCGATCGCGGCGTATGCGGCGGCGATCTGGATCGGCGTGACGGCGATGCCCTGGCCGATCGGCACGTTGCCGATCGTCGAGCCGGACCACTGGTCGAGCGGCAGCACCTGGCCCTCGTCCTCGCCGGGAAAGTCGACCCCCGTCGTCTTGCCGAAGCCGAACTTGCCGATCCAGTTCATGAGCTCCTGTGAGCCGAGCTTCTCCGCGATGGTGATCGCGCCGACGTTTGATGACTGCGCGAGGATCTGCGCCACGCTGAGCGTCTCGGTGCCGCGCGGCTCGGCGTCGTGGATGCAGTAGTTCGCGACCTGGATGCACGGCGCCAAGACGAACTTCGTCGTCGGCGCGACGAGCGCATCGGATAGCGCTCCGGCGACGGTCACGAGCTTGAAGACCGAGCCGGGCTCGTACGTGTCGGTGACGGCGCGTTCGCGCAGCAGTGCGTTTGACGCGTTCGACGTGTTGTTGTCGTTGTAGCCGGGCGCCTGCGCCATCGCGTAGATCGCGCCGGTGCGCGGGTCCATGACGATCGCCTCGGCGGACTTCGCGCCCCACTGCGCGACGGTCGAGCGAAGCACCTGCTCGGCGTTCGCCTGCATGTTGTGGTCGATCGTCGTGAAGACGTCGTTGCCGGGACGGGCCGGTGTCTCGCTGATCGTGTCGATGGCGCGCCCCATCGGGTCGCGGATCACCGTCTGGTGGCCGGCCCGGCCGGCGAGCTTCGCGTTGTATTCGAGCTCGAGCCCGCCGAGCCCCGTGTCGTCGGTGCCGGCGAACCCGACGAGCGGCGCGGCGACGGTGTTCTGCGGATACGCGCGCTTCTCCTCGGGATACGAGTCGACGCCGGCGTAGTGCAGCGCGAGCAGCTTGTTCGCGGCCTTCGGATCGGCGAAGCGCGCGATGTAAAGAAAGTGCGTCTGTTTCTTGGTGAGCTGCGGGTAGAGCAGGTTCGGATCGACGCCGAGCAGGCGGTGCGCCGCCTGGGCGAGCGCGCGCGGCTGCGTGACGAGGTGCGGGTCGGCGTAGATGGTCGTCGTCTCCACGCCGATCGCGAGCTCCACGCCCGTGCGGTCGAGGATCGAGCCGCGGCTTGCGGGAGTCGTCGTCGTCTCCTCGTGCATCTGCTGCGCAGTGCGGCTGAGCGTCGCAGCGTGGACGACCTGCAGCCAGGCCGCGCGCCCGAGTGCCGCGGCGAACACGAGCACCAAGCTCGCGAGCAGCAGGCGGATCCGCCGGTTGGCCTGCTTGTCGCTCGTCACTTGCCCGGGAGGTGGACGTATCCGTACTGCGACGGGTCCTCGTACACCAGCCCGAACTGCTTCGTCGCCGCGTCGGAGACGCGAGGTGACGACACGAGCTGCGAGTACTGCGTCTGCAGGGCCGCGTTCTCACCGAGCAGCTTCGACCGGCTGGAGTTCGCCGAATCGAGGCGCAGGTTGAGCTGGAGCACGGCCACGTTCACGAATACGACACCAGCGAGAAGAATCCCGCCGCAGACGATCCACAGGATTCCACCGCGGGCGCTCGCCCGCTTGACCCGGCGGCGCGTCCGCGGGCGCGGACGCGCAACGGGCTGGGCGACTGCCGACTGCGCGTGCGAGAGGCTTGCCATCAGACCTTCGTCCCGACGCGGAGGCGTGCGGACTGGGCGCGCGGATTACGGGCGACCTCGGCTGCGCTCGGGCGGATCGCGCGGCGCGGCGTGGCGCGCATCGCCGGCGTCGATCCACACACGCACACGGGGAAGTCGGG
>DATAUN010000235.1:0-5561 GCA_036268235.1 Gaiellaceae bacterium | reverse complement strand
GCTCGAGGCTCCAGCCCGGCGCGGCGAGGTTCGAGAACGCAAGCTTCACGAGCTGACGGCCGCGCCGGAGCGCAGGTCGGCGAGCAGCGCGCTGTAAGCGTTCCGATCGACCGGCAGCGGCACCGAGCGGTCGAGGTGCGACGAGAGCACGATCGCGTTCGCGAGCTCGAGCGACCACGCAGCCTCGCGCGCGGGAACGCGCGGCGTCCCACCCGTGCGAATCGCCGCTGCGAAGTCGCGGTGCACGTCGAAGTGGTCGCCGCCGGGACCGAGATCGACCGCGTCGTCGGCGGTCACGATCTCCGGCGAGCCGAACATCTCCTCGCACGTCGGAAGGTGCTCCGAGATCGACGGCACGAACCGCTGGAACGTGAACCGTTCGCCGACGATCTCGATGCGCCCCTTGTCGCCGACGAGCTCGATGCGCTGCACGCCCGGCTCGGTCGTCGAGACGGCGAACGAGCCGAGGGCGCCGTTCTCGTACTCGAGCAGCGCCGCCGCAGTGTCTTCCGCCTCCATCGGCTGCGAGCGCCGGCGGGCGACGCCCCACACTCGCGCGGGCAGCCCGGTCAGGTGGCAGAGCAGGTCGAGCGTGTGCGGCGACTGGTTCATCAGCACGCCGCCGCCCTCGCCGGCCCAGGTGCCGCGCCAGCCGGCGGTGCCGTAGTAGACCTCCGGCCGGTAAAGCGGGTCGACGACCGTCACGCGCACGAGCGGGCCGAGGTCGCCCGCGGCGATCAGCTCGTGTGCGCGGACGATCACCGGCCGGAAACGCTGCTGGAAGCTGACCGCGAGCAGCTTCCCGGCGCGCTCGGCCGCGGCGATCATCGCGTCCGCGTCGTTCGTCTCGACCGCGATCGGCTTCTCGACGAGCACGTGTGCACCCGCCTCGAGCGCCGCGATCGTGAGCGGCGGGTGGGAGGGATGCGGCGTGCACACGACGACGACGTCGGGCTCGAGCGCGAGCAGCTCCGCGTACTCGGGGAAGAACGAGCAGCCCGCCTCGTCGGCGCGCGCAAGCCCGCGTGCCTCGTCGCGGTCGGTGATGCCGATCAGCTCCGCGTCGTCGACCGCGCGGATCGCATCGATGTGCAGCGGCGCGATCACGCCCGCACCGACGATGCCGTAGCGCAGGTGCATCAGCTGAGCTCCACGTTCGCGCGCGCGGCGATCGCGCGCAGCGACTCGACGCACTCGCGTGTCGACAGCTCGCCGCTTCCGTCGCGCTGGTAGTGCGTCTCGAACGAGAGGACGCCGTCGTAGCCGGCGCTGTCGAGATAGCGCAGGAGCGCCTCGTGGTCGACGACGCCGTCCCCGATCCGCACCCAGTTCTGCTTCTCGTCGGCGTCCTTCAGGTGCACGTGCGCGACGTGGTCGACGACAGACTCGAGGCCGCCGAGCCCGGAGAACGCGTGTGGGTCGAGCATCGCGGCGTTCCCGGCGTCCCAGATCAAACGGAGGTCGGGCGCGTCGGCGGCGTCGAGTGCGGCGCGCGCCTCGCTGCTGGTCGCGACGTTGCACTCGTGCTCGTTCTCGAGCGCGAGCGTGACACCCGCATCTCGCGCCAGCGCCGAGGCGCGCTGCAGGTCGCGCCCGAGCTCGGGCAACACCCCCGCCGGATCGGGCTCGCGCCAGAACGAGAACGCGCGCACGATCGGCGCAGACAGAACGTGTGCCGCCGCGAGCGCGCGCTCGTGGATCGCGTGCTGCTCGGGCCCGGCCTCGTCGCGCCCGCACTTGAGGAACGGCGAGGCGATTGCGCAGACGCGGAAGCCGCGCGCAGCGAGCTCGCCGCGGATCTCGGCGAGCGCCTCCGGCGGCTGTTCGACGATGTTGACGCCGTCGATCGTGCGCAGCTCGACCATCGAGATTCGCAGGTCCTCGCACACGTCGAGCGCAGCAGTGAGGCTCGGGTCGATCTCGTCCGTGATGACGGAGAGCTGCATCCGCGGCGAACGGTAGATGGTTGACTCTGCGTATGCGCGTCCACAACGAGCCGACCCTGCACGAGGAAGCGGAAGGCGTCCTGCGGATCGGCGCAGGCGCGGAGACGGACTGGTTCGTCGACCCCGGCACCGGCAAGGTGACCGCATCGGCGCCCGCCGTGCTCGACACGGCGCCCGAGGGCGACTTCGTGCTCGCGGCACGCGTGCGCGCGGAGCTTGCGGAGACGTTCGACGCCGGCGCACTGGTCGTGTGGGGCGACGAGCGAAACTGGGCGAAGCTCGCGGTCGAGCGCTCGCCGGCGGGCGTCCCGATGGTCGTCTCGGTCGTCACGCGCGGCGTGTCGGACGACTGCAACTCACACGTGCTCGCGGAGGCGGCTGCGTGGCTGCGCATCGCGAGGATCGGCGACGCCTACGCGTTCCACGCTTCGCTCGACGGCGCGTGGTGGGACCTGATCCGGCATTTCCGGCTCGACATCGCGCGGGTCGAGGCCGGTTTCGAAGCGCAGTCGCCGCTCGGCGCGGGCTGCATCGCGACGTTCTCCGAGCGGAGCCTCGACCCGCGAACGGTCGCAGACCTTCGTAACGGCGAGTAGCTGGACGGTCGCCGGCGCGCGGCCGTCCAGCCGGACGGGGCCTAGTTGTAGCGCGGGCCCGTGCTCGTCGGAGTGGTCGTCGTGGTGGAGGTCGTCGTCGGGGTCGTGCTCACAGGCGCGGCCTTCTTCTTGATCGCCGCGCCGGTCGGAGACAGGACCCACCAGAGGCCGCCGACGGCGTTCAGGCCCTGGCCGTTCGTCTGGCCCGCCTTCGTGTCCTCGGCGAACCGGTAGAGCGGGTGCTTGTCGTAGACGAGCTGCACCTGACCGCCCTTGCGAGTCGTGGTCGTGAGCAGCGACGCCTTCACGCCGCTCGACGTCATGGCGGCGTTCGTGCGCAGCAGCGGCGGCCAATACGTCGCGCACTTGCCGTAGCACGAGCTCTTGCCGTTCTTGTCGGGCGCGAACATGTAGAGCGTGCGGCCCTTCGCGTCGACGAGGATCTTTCCGAGCGCTGTCTGCCTCACGTTCACCTGCGCGCTCGCGGTCGCGGCGCCTGCGTGGGTCGTCGCGACGAGCGCCGCAACGAGGCCTGCGAGTGCGACCGCTGCGACGATCGCGGTTGTCCTGACTGGGCGTGCTACGTGCATTTCCGTACCTCCCTGGTATGTCATCTGGGCGTATGAGGGGTACGGCTCGCCGCCGCGCGCGGATGTTGGCGAGATGTAACGATGAGCTCTCCGATCGGCGGCGGTCGTAGTACCGTGGCCGTCATGGAGAGCGCGCTCAGCGACGCCGATCTCGCCGCGCGCCTCGAGCAGCACCGTTCTGAGCTGACGGGCTACTGCTACCGCATGCTCGCCTCCCCGTTCGAGGCGGAAGACGCAGTGCAGGAGACGATGATCCGGGCGCTCCGGGGCTACGACCGGTTCGAGGGCCGCGCGGCGCTCCGCTCGTGGCTCTACCGGATCGCGACGAACGTCTGCCTCGACCTGCTGAACGGACGTGAGCGGCGGCCACGGCCGATGGACCTCGGTCCGGCCGGCGAGCCGCTCATCGAGAATCTGAACGTGCCCGCGGAGGTCGCGTGGCTCCAGCCGACGCCGACGCCCGAGGACGTCGCGCTCGGCCAGGAGACGGTTCGGCTCGCGTTCGTCGCCGCGCTACAGCACCTGCCGCCGCGCCAGCGCGCGGTGCTGATCCTCTCCGAGGTGCTGCGCTGGCAGGCGACCGAGATCGGCGAGCTGCTCGAAACGTCCGTCGCGTCCGTGAACAGCGCGCTGCAACGGGCGCGCGCGACGATCGAGGCGCGCGACATGACCGCGGGCGCGCCGCTCGGCGACGCCGACCGCGAGCTGCTCGACCGCTACGTCGCGGCGTTCCAGGACTACGACCTCGACGCGCTCACCTCGCTGATCCACGAGGACGCGACGCAGTCGATGCCGCCGTTCGACCTGTGGCTTTCGGGACGCGACGACATCTTCACCTGGTGGTTCGGCCCGGGGATCGGCTGCAGCGGCTCGCGCGTCGTCCCCGCGGGCTTCGCGAACGGCTCGCCGGCGTTCGGGCAGTACAAGCCGGCCGAGGGCGGCGGCTACGAGCCGTGGGCGCTCCAGGTGCTCGAGCTAGTGGACGGGCGGATCGCCGAGCTGACGTTCTTCCTCGACACCGCCGTGCTCTTCCCGCTCTTCGGGCTGCCGCTGCAGTTCGAGACCTAGCACCTCGGAGAGGCCGACCAGTTCGATCAGCTCGCGCAGCGCCGCGGGCGGGTCGACGAGCGCGAGCCGGTAGCCGCGCCGGCGTGCGATCAGCTGAAGGCGCGCGAGCCGGTCGACGAGCTGAAGGTCACCCATCCACCTCAGGACCGGCTGCGGCGGCGAAACTCATCGAGCCGCCGCCGGTCCTGCTTCGTCGGCCGCGCGCCGAGGTCGGCGCCGAGCGGCTGGGCGAGCCGCCGCTGGAGCCTCTGCTGCTCGCGCGCCTCGCGCGACTCCGCCGCCTCCTCATAGAGCTCGGCGGCGACCTTCGCCGAGCCGCGCTTGTCGGCGATGCCCAGAACGGCGACCGTCCACTCGACGGTGCCGATGCGGATCTTCAGGGTGTCGCCCGCATGCACGTCCTTGGCCGGCTTCACGCGGACGCCGTTCAGGTGCACGTGACCGCCGAGCACTGCGTCGGTCGCGAGTGCGCGTGTCTTGAAGAAGCGCGCCGCCCAGAGCCACTTGTCGATCCGCGCAGCATCCACGCGCCTATCATCGTCGCGATGCGCATGGGCGCCGTCCACCTGACCGTTGCCGACCTCGCGCGGTCGCTCGACTGGTACGAGAACGCGGTCGGCCTGCGCGTCCACGCGCGCGACGGTGACACGGTGCACCTCGGCGCGGGCGGCGACGATCTGCTCGTCTTGACCGAGCAGCCGGGCGCACTTCCCGCCGACGGGTACTCAGGGCTCTTCCACTTCGCGCTCCTCGTCCCCGCGCGGCCCGACCTGGCGCAATTCCTTGCGCACGCTGCACGCGACCGCGTGCCGCTGCAGGGGCTCTCCGACCATGCAGTGAGCGAGGCGATCTATCTCCGCGACCCGGACGGCCACGGCATCGAGGTCTACGCCGACCGGCCGCGCGAGCAGTGGGAGGGCCGGGTGGGGCAGCGGATGACGACGCTGCCGCTCGACGTCGAGAACCTGCTCGGGGAGGCGGACGGCGCACCGTTCGCCGGGCTCGCGGAGGGGACGACGATGGGTCACGTTCATCTCTGCGTCGCGGATGTCGAGGCGAGCGTCGCGTTCTACCGCGAGCTCGGTCTCGACCTGACGGCGCGCTACGGCGACCAGGCCGCATTCCTCTCCTGGGGTGGGTATCACCACCACCTCGGCGCGAACACGTGGCAGTGCCTCGGCGCGCCGTATGCGCCCGCCGACCGCGCACGCCTCCTGCGATTCGAAATCCTCGGCGGCGACGCCGATCGCGAGCTCGTCGACCCTTCCGGGATCCCGTTCACCGTCGCCCGTTAGGCTGTCGCCCGATGGCAACCGAAGAGGATGTCGCCGAGCTCGGGCTCGACACGAGCCGCGACCTGA
>DATAUN010000234.1:0-8933 GCA_036268235.1 Gaiellaceae bacterium | reverse complement strand
TCGCGCCCGCGATCGTGTCGGAGGCGGGGAACGCCCACTGGCCGGCGACGCCGGCGATGGAAAGCGTGCGGCGGTCGTCGGTGAGGGCGGGAACGGTCGAGTCGGGCGCGAGCACGATGAAGCGTCCGTGCGTCTCGAGCGCGTGTGTGTCGACCAGGTCGGCGAGGAGCGGATCGTGCCGCCAGCCGCGCTTGAAGCCGGTCGCGGCGATCACCTGGTGTCCGACAGGAGTCAGACTCGTGTCTGACACACGAAACTGTGACGTGGACATGGCCTGTTCGAGCGGGATGTCCCACGCGGGCCCGGCGGGATAGGACGGTTGCGAGAGCTCCTCGAGGGTGGCCGCGCGCGCGTCGCGCGGCAGGCGGTGGAACGAGGCGAGGCCGCGCTTCGAGAAGTACGGGCGCGGGACGTTCAGCGGGCGGCGGACCGGCTCGCGGCGGCGGATCGAGACGACTTCCGCGCCGGCGGCGAGCGCGTTCAGCCACTCCGTCGCGGCAGCCATGCCGGCGCCGACGACGGCGACCTTCGCGGCGTACTCGTGCGGTTCGTAGGCGTGCACCGTCTCCGGCACGCGCTCGAGGCCGGGATGGCCCGTTGCGAGCAGCACGTGCGCGAACGGGCCTTCGCCGTCCAGCTCGAAGCCGCCGTCCACCGCGCGCACACCCTCGACGCGCCGCTCGACGAAGCTCGCCGACCAGCCGCTGCGCTCCGCGACGCGCTGCGCGTGTGCGACGAAGTCCTCGACGCGCGGGTGGTAGCGGTTCGCAGCCGTCTCGACAAGCGCCGTTAGGCGGCCGCGCCGCGCCACCTCGCGCAACGCGAGCCCGGGGAACGACGCTGCGGCGAGATGCCCGTCCGATTCCGAGCGCATCCGCTGCTGCCGAATCGCCGACGCGCGTCCGCGCCACACCTCGAGCGGGTCCTCGTGCGTGCCGTAGACGGCGATGTCGCCGGCCGGAATGCCGCCGTGCCGAAGCGTCGCGTAGCCGGCGAGCGCCGCAAGTCCGCTGCCGACGATCGCGCAGCGCATGACGCCTACTTCACAGAGCCCGCGAGGAGACCCTGCACGAAGTACCGCTGGAACGCTAGGAACACCGCGAGCGGGATGACGAGCGAGATGAACGACGCGGGCGCGATGATGTCGATGCTCGTCCCGAACTCGCGCAGCTGTCCCGCGATCCAGACGGTGATCGGCGTCGTGTTCTGTCCGAACGTCAGCGCGACCAGCAGGTCGTTCCACGTCCAGAGGAACTGGAAGATGCTGAGCGACGCGATCGCCGGCAGGCCGAGCGGCAGGATCAGCCGCACGAAGATGCGGATCTCCGATGCGCCGTCGATGCGCGCGGACTCGAGGATGTCCTTCGGTAGCCCGACGAAGAAGTTGCGCAGCAGGAAGATCGCGAACGGGAGCCCGAACGCTGCGTGGAAGAGCGCGATCCCGTACCACGTGTCGAACAGCCCGACGGTGTCGTAGAGCCGGAACATCGGGATCAGCGCCATCTGGATCGGTACGACGAGCAGGCCGATCACGCCGATGAACAGCCAGTCGCGGCCGGGAAAGTCGAGCCACGCGAACGCGTAGCCGGCCATCGCGCCGACGACGACGACGAGCAGCGTGTTGCCGACGGCGATGTATGCGGTCACCTTCAGCGCCGTCACGAGACCCGAGTTCGCGAAGAGCTCATGGTAGTTCGAGAAGGTCGCCAGGCTCGGGTGCGCGAAGATCTGCCACCAGCCCTTCGAAGTGTCGGCCGACGCGGGGAGGATCGACGTGATGAAGAGGCCGATCGTCGGCACGAGCCACAGCACGCCGAGCAACATCAGCAGGAGGTGGATGGGCGCCTTTGCGACGAAGCGGAGGATCCGCGCAGCCGTCGCGTCGTGCGGTGACGGGATCACGACGACCTGACCCGGCGCAGTGGTGACCGCCATCAGACCTCCCTCTTGAAGCGTCGGATGTTGAGCAGCAGAACCGGGATCACGAGCAGGAACAGGAAGACGGCGATCGCCGAGCCGACGCCGAAGTTCCCGCCGCCCTGGAAAGCGGTGTAGTACATCGCGAGTGCGATCACGTTCGCGTTCTGCTGCACCGATGCCGGCGCGAGCGCGTACACGATGTCGAAGACCTTCAGGACGTTGATGATCATCGTGATGAAGACGACGCTCAGGACCGGCGCGAGCAGCGGCACGGTCACGCGCCGGAACGTCTGCCATTCCGAGGCGCCGTCGGTGCGCGCCGCTTCGAGCACGTCGCGCGGCATCGCCGAGAGCCCGGCGGCGATCACCACCATCGCGAAGCCGGCCCAGATCCAGATGTAGGCGATCATCAGCGCGGGCACGATCAGGCTCGGCCCGAGCCATGCAAAGCCGCCCCAGGGTTTCGCGAACGTCGACGCGCCGACACCCGCCTGGTACGTCCCCGACTTCACGCCGGTGAACGTGAACGAGCCGTCGGCAGCGGTTGTTGCCTTCTGCACGGTCTTGCCGTTCTGGTCGAGCTCGACGGCGACGCCCGGGAGCCCGAGCTCGCCCGTCTCGACCTTGCCCGCGATGCCGCCGCCCGGCTTGAAGTCGCGCCACACCGTGCCGGTGATCTCGCCGGGCTTGGCCGGCGGCGTGACCGCCTGCTTCGCGCCCTTCGGGACCTGATCGGGTGGAATCGCGGTCAGACCGATCAGCGCGATGCCGCCCGGATGGAGAGGCGTCTTCAGGATCAGCCCGCCGTGGCTCGGGATGACGTTCGCTGTCGACGGCGACGCGCTCGAGAGCACGCCCGCCGGCGAGAAGACGCCCTTCACCGCCTTGCCGAGCGCGTTGACCGCGCCCAGGCCCGGGTCCTGCTGGTACATGATCCGCCACGTCACGCCGGTCGCGAACGCGGAGATCGCCATCGGCAGGAAGATCGCCGTCTTGAAGGCGACCGCCCAGCGGACGCGTTCGGTCAGCACCGCGAAGATCAG
This sequence comes from Gaiellaceae bacterium, assembly GCA_036268235.1. Lineage (GTDB taxonomy): Bacteria > Actinomycetota > Thermoleophilia > Gaiellales > Gaiellaceae > PALSA-600. The sequence continues at coordinate 5,970 of DATAUN010000234.1, read as the reverse complement.
GCCGACCGCCGTCACGAACGCCGGCACGACCGCCACCCAGATCGCGTTGTTCTTGATCGCCGTGGTGAGCGTCGACGTCGTGAAGAGGGTCTTGTAGTTCGAGATGCCGACCCAGTGGCCGAGGAAGCCCTGCGGGCTGAAGAAGCTGCGGATGATCGTGTAGACGACCGGATACGCCATCCACACGCTGAGCAGGAAGATCGCCGGCGCGAGAAAGATCGCGCCCGTCAGGTATTTGCCCAGCCGGCCGGGCTCGGAATAGTCGGGGGGCGGAGCCGCCACGACGGGCGGCTCCGCTGTGATTCCCCCGGCGCTCACTTATTTCTTGTACGCGGCTGCAGCCGCTGATTCGAGCTTCTTCTGGATGCCGGACACGTCCGAGGGGTTCTTCAGGAACTGCGGGAAGAGTCCCCACTCGCCCTGGCCGGTCGTCGCACCGAACGCGGGCGGCTGACTGTCGGACATGTCGAACACGACCGACTTCGCCGACAGGATCGGAGCTTCCGTTGCCTTGGTGATCGGATCCGGGTAGATGCTGGCCGGCACGTTGTGGTTGCCCGTGCCGAACCCGCCCTCGTGCGCCCAGATCTCGGCAGCCTGCGGCGTCGCCAGGTACTTCACGAACGCCTCGATCGCCGGGTTGTCCCTGAACGTGACGAACAGGTCGCCTGCGATCTCAACCGCGCCGGCGTCGGGGCCGGGCGTGATCGAGGGCCAGGTGAACGTGTTGAAGCCGGTCTTCGGCTTCGACTTCGTCGACGAGGTGATGGCTCCACCGACGAAGTCGGCTTCGAACACCATTGCCGCCTTTGAGGGCGAGCCGAAGGCGTTCGCCACCGAGTCGTTGAACCCGTACTGCAGTGCACCTGTCGTACCGCCGTAGATGTTCGACGTATCGCCGACGATCTTCGCCATCGTCTTCAGAGCGGTCGCCACCGACGGGTCGGTCCACTTGATCTTGTGCTGGCTCAGGGCGTTGTACTTCGCCGCCCCGAACGTGCGCAGGTAGATGTTCTCGAACAGGTCGGTGAGCGTCCACCCGTCGGCGCCGCCGATCGAGTAGGCCGGCACACCAGACGACTTGATCGTCTTCGCGTCAGCGAGGAGCTGCGAGAACGTCTTCGGCGGTGTCACGCCCGCGTTCTTGAAATCGGGCACGTCGTACCAGACGACCGACTTGTTCGCGGCCTTGAAGACGAGCGCGTAGAGCTTCCCGTTGAACGTGCCGAGCGACCTCCACGCGGGCGCGAAGTTCTTGGAGACGACGCCTGACGCGTAGGTGATCGGCTTGAGCTTGCCCTCCGTGGCGAACTGCTTCACCGTGCCGGGCTGCGCGATGTCCGCCATGTCAGGCGGGCGGCCGCCGGCGACGGCGGTTGCGAGCACCGTCGGCAGGTTGTCGCCGACCGGCTTGTAGTTCACGTGGACGTTCGGGTAGAGCTTGTTGAAGCCCTTGATCACGTCCGCGAAGTTCTTCTGGCCGGAAGTTGCGGTCCAGATGCCGTCGAACGTGATCGTGCCCGACACGGCCTTGTTGGTCAGCGTCTTCTGCGCACCTGCCACACCTGACGCCTTCGGCGCCGCGCTCTTGCTGCCACACCCTGCCGTGACAGCCAGCACAGCAACCAGCGGGACTGCTGCGAGCCACTTCCGCTTCATCAGTCTCCTTTCGAGGAGTCGTAGATGCCGTTCCCTGTTCCTGGATCGAAGAAATGGAGTGCGCGCGTGTCGACGACCGCCTGGACCTCGTCGCCCGCCTTGATCTTGGAGCGCGCGCCGAAGCGTCCGACGATGACGGCCTCGCCCTGCGTGGCGCCGATCTGCGGCGTCGTGTCAGCGGCGCCCGCGTCCTCCTGGATCTCGCGCATCTCGTCCGTCTCGGCGTGCGCCGCCTTGATCGCGAAGTGCGCCATGATCTCCGAGCCGAGCGCCTCGCGGAGCTCGAGCCGGCCGTGCAGGGTTCGATCGGCGGGCGCGCCCGTTTCGAGCGCCGCGTCTTCGAGATCCTCCGGGCGGATCCCGATGATCACCTGCTTGCCGACGTAGCTCTTGAGCGCCGGCCGGTTGGCGAGCGTCTCGGCGCCGAGCGAGATCGTCTGCTCGCCGATCTTCGCGTGCAGATCGCCGTTGCCTCCGATCGTCGCGTCGAGCAGGTTCATCGCGGGGCTGCCGATGAAGCCGCCGACGAACAGATTGACGGGCCGGTCGTAGAGCGTCTGCGGGTCGTCGACCTGCTGGAGCTCGCCCTTGCGCATGACGGCGACGCGGTTCCCCATCGTCATCGCCTCGACCTGATCGTGTGTGACGTAGATGGTCGTCACGTTCAGATCTGCCTGAAGCTTCGCGATCTCGGCGCGCGTCTGGACACGCAGCTTCGCGTCCAGGTTCGACAGCGGCTCGTCCATCAGGAACGAAGCGGGCTCGCGCACGATCGCGCGGCCCATCGCGACGCGCTGCCGCTGGCCGCCCGAGAGCGCACGCGGCTTGCGTGCCAGGTAGTCCTCGAGCCCGAGGAGCTTCGCCGCGCGCTGCACGCGCCCGTCGATCTCGCTCTTCGGCATCTTCTTCAGCCGCAGGCCGAAGGCGATGTTCTCGTAGACCGAAAGGTGTGGGTAGAGCGCGTAGCTCTGGAACACCATTGCGATGTCGCGGTCGCGCGACGGGACGTGGTTGACGACCCGGTCGCCGATGCGGAGCACTCCTTCGGAGATCTCCTCGAGTCCCGCGACCATCCGCAGCGCGGTTGTCTTGCCGCAACCCGAGGGGCCGACGAGCACCATGAACTCGCCGTCCCGGACTTCGAGGTTGACGTCGTTCACCGCCCGTGTCCCATCCGGGTAGATCTTGCTGACGTGCTCGAACGTGACTTGCGCCATTGATACTCCCCTGGGATCGCCAGCGACTGCTCGCCGATCCTATGACATTCGTTGCCTCTGGCGCTAGAACCGCCAAATTCCGCCGGATACAAGCGGCACGCGGCGGCCGGTCTGCGTGACCCCGAACGCGTCGAGGGCGTCGGTGCCGATCATCACGTCGATGTGCGTCTTCGAGCGGTTGACACCGTGGCGGCTGCGGCCGATCGGCACGGTGCGCGTTTTCGCGAAGCCGGAGCCGAACGCCATGTGGGCGGCCGCGTTCTCGTCGAGGAGGCCGTTGTAGTAGATCCGCCCCGTCCTGCCGATGCGGGAGGACGCGTCCACGAGCGCGATCTCGCCGAGCCGGTCGGCGTTCGGGATCGCGGCGAGATACCGAGCGAGCCAGTCGCGGTCGGACTCGCGCCGGGCCTTCAGCCGCACGAGCCGGCCGCCGCGGAACTCGCCCGACAGCCCTTCGATCACGCGGCCGCCGAAGCTGCGCGGCCGCGAGCAGCGGAACGTGCCCTCGCTCGCCGCCGCATCCGGGGAGACAAAGCACTCCTCGGTCGGGACGTTCATCGCGATCTGCCGGCCCCAGAGGTCTTTCTCACCGCCGCCGCGCCACATCGAGAACGGCGCGATCCGCAGGCGCAGGTCGGTGCCGTCGTCGACGACGTGCACTTCCTTCAGGTCGAGCTTCGTGAGGCGGGCGGCCCGGCGGCGCAGGGTCGTGAGGTGCTCGGCCCACCCCTTGTGCCCGGGCGGGTCCTTGGGCCCCAGGCGGCAGAACGAGAGCAGCTCCTTCGCGAGCGCCCGCTGCGCGCGGGCGCCGTCGAGCTCGGGAAAGACGCGGCGCGCCCATTCCTCGGTCGGCCAGGCGCAGATCGTCCCGCGCAGCCGGCCTTCGCGGCGGATTCGCGCCATTGCGGCGCCGGCGACCTGCGCCTTCGTCGACTCGGCGACGCGCTCCGGCGGCAGCTGCGCGGTCACGTCGAGCTCGAACTCGCCGTTGACCTGCACGAGCGCGACCTTCTCCTCGCCGAGCGCGCGGATCTGCGCGTCGCGCCAGGGTGACCGCGTGCCCAGCGCCTCCTTCGAGCCGTGGAGGATGCGCGCCGCGTAGACGCGCGGGTCGTCGTACTCGACGTCGACGACCGCCGCGCCCGCGCGGTAGCCCGCGTCGGCGAGCGCGACCGCGAGCTCGCGGTGGCCGAGCGCGGGGCGGACCAGCACGAGGTCGCCGCGGCGAAGCGCGATGCAGCCTTTCAGGATCATCTCGGCGTAGCGTTCGAGCTCCGCCGGAGTCATCGGCCCCCCGGACATCCGCGGCTGAGCGTAATCGCTACGGTCCCCGCATGCCGACAAATCCGCTTGAGTCGCTGAAAGCGCTCGGCATGGAGCTGCGGGCGCAGATCGGCGACGAGCTCGACCTCGACGCCCTCCGCAGACAGGAACCGGCCCGCCCGCTCGAGGAGCTGCTCGCGGAGCTCGAGTCGCTGCCCGGCCTCGAGTCGGTGAAGGAACAGGTGCGAGCGCTCGTCGCCTTCCTGCGCGTGCAGGCGCGTCGCAAGGAGGCGGGACTGCCGGAAGTCGCGACGACGCAACACCTCGTGTTCCTCGGCAATCCCGGCACCGGCAAGACGACGGTCGCGCGGCTGCTCGCGCAGATGTACCGCTCGATGGGGCTGCTCAAGCGCGGCCACCTCGTCGAGGTCGACCGCGCCGGGCTCGTCGGGCAGTACGTCGGACTGACGGCGCTGAAAACCGAGCGCGTCGTCCGCAAAGCGCTCGACGGCGTGCTCTTCGTCGACGAGGCGTACGGGCTCGCGCGCGAGGGCGAGCGGCTCGACTTCGGCGACGAGGCGATCGAGACGCTGCTCAAGCGGATGGAGGACAACCGCCACCGCCTCGTCGTGATCGTCGCGGGCTACCCGCGTCTCATGCGGCGCTTTCTCGAGTCGAATCCCGGTCTCCGGTCGCGCTTTTCGCGCGAGATCGACTTCCCGGACTACTCGACCGACGAGCTCATTGCGATCTTCGCGCGCTTCGCCGCTGAGGCCGAGTACACGCTCGGTGAGGGCGCCGAGGAGACGCTGAGCGCGATCTTCGGCAACGCCGAGCGCGACGAGTCGTTCGGCAACGCGCGCTTCGCCCGCACGCTGTTCGAGCAGGCGCTGAACGCGCAGGCGCTGCGGCTCGCGGAGGGCGACGTCGACGTGCTCGGGCCGGACGAGCTCCAGTGCCTGCTGCCGCCCGATCTCGCGGCCGGCGCCCGTGCGCTCGGCGAGGAGCCGCCTCAGCGCCGCGGCTGGTTCAGGACTCGAGCCTGAGGATCGCGGCGACGACCTGCGGGTCGAAGTGCGTTCCCGAGCAGCGCGCGAGCTCGGCAAGCGCTTCGTTCCGCGTGCGTGCCGCGCGGTAGGGGCGATCCGTCGTCATGGCGCTGAACGCGTCGCACGCGCAGACGATGCGCGCGATCGGCGGGATCTGCCGGCCGGCGAGCCGGTCCGGGTAGCCGGCGCCGTCCCAGCGCTCGTGGCACGAGCGGACGAGCTTGCCGACGTGGCCGATCAGGCCGCCGACCTGCTCGAGCATCCGCTCGCCTTCGAGCGTGTGCGTCTCGATGATCGCGCGCTCTTCGGCATCGAGCGCGCCCGGCTTGTTGATGATCTCGGCCGGGATGCGGATCTTGCCGACGTCGTGCAGCAGCGCGACGAACTCCGCGTCGCGCCGATCGGTTGCCGAGAGACCGAGCTCGTCCGCGACCGCGAGCACGAGGTCGACGACGTGGCGGCTGTGGCTGCCCGTGTACGCATCGTCGGCCTCGACGACGTCGCCGAGCAGGAACGCCGTGCCGCGATACGCGTCGGAGAGCTCGAGCGCGTTGTCGATGCGGTGCTGGCGCTCGGTCGCGAACGACCGGAGGAGCACGACGAGCGGCAGGACGAGGACGATCAGAAACGGGTTCGAGTGCGTCGCGATCGCGACCGCCAAGCCGATCGGCGCGAGCGCCGCGTCGACCGCGTACGCAAGCCAGACGAACCGGACGAGCGTTCGGAGCGGGACGGAGTTGAGGGCCGCGTCGAGTGCGGCGTTGGCGAAGTCGCCGACGAAC
>DATAUN010000233.1:0-10269 GCA_036268235.1 Gaiellaceae bacterium | reverse complement strand
ACGCCCGAAGGCCGCCGGTTTTAAGCCGACTGCGTCTACCGGTTCCGCCACCCCGGCCGGGTCAGGCTAAGAGCGTCAGCAATCCGACTTGTTCGGGCTGTCGCCCGGCTCGTCCGCGCACAGTGGGATGCCTTCCGGGCCCTTGCCGCGGTACGCCTTGCGGAACGCCTCGAAGGCGGTGTTCGTCTTCGGCGTGTAGGCGGAGCAGATCGCGATGTGCCCGAAGCCGTAGTAGCCGTTCGAGCCATAGAGAGCCGTGTTCCCCGTCCACGCAGTCAGCGCGAACTTGGCGCCGAGCTTCGGGTAGGGCGTGCCGAAGCCGCCGTCCGGCTGCTCGTTGTAGAACGCCTGGAGCTTGGCGACGGTCGACTGCGGGACCGCTGTCCCCCACCACTCGACGACCGCGCCATGCTCTTCGTTGTGCACGACCTGCCGCGGGTTCTGGGCCTGTGTCCAGAATCCCCACACGTCCCACTCGGGATAGTGCTGGCCGTTCGAGGGCGGATCGGTGTTCCAGGGAAACGGCTTCGTGAGGCTGTTCACGTGGATCGGCTGTCCCGGCGGGATGTACGCCTTGACCGTCTTGTAGGTGCAGCCCGCCGCGTGGAAGTCGGCTGCGATCGCCGTGTCGGTCAGTCCGCCCCCGCCGCCGCCGAGCACGATCAGCAGCACGACGGCGATCAATCCGAGAAAGCCCGCGCCGGCGACGCCGTAGAGGATCGTCCGGTGCCGCGCGCCGAGATCGGTGGCGACCGGGCCTTTGCGGGCGGATCCTCCACTCCGCCGTTGCGGCGCCTGAACGCGCGGCGGCGGTGGGGTTCTCGGCTTCTTCTTCGCCATACGACCGCGCCATTCAAGCGGAAACAGGCAAAGCGTTGCCGAAGAATTCGGCGACGGCCGCCGGATCCTCGGCGACCGGGCAGCGCGGCAGTGCAGCGAGAAACGCCCGCCCATACGGCCTCGTGCGCAGCCGCGGGTCGAGAATCGCGACGACGCCGCGGTCGGAATGGCCGCGGATCAGGCGGCCGAACCCCTGCCGGAGCTGGAGCATGGCGGTCGGCAGCGCGTAGTCGCGGAACCAGTCGCCGCCCGCCTGCTCGACCGCCTCGCAGCGCGCCTCGTGCAGCGGGTCGCCGGGAGCCGAGAACGGCAGCTTGTCGATCACGAGGAGCGACAGCGACTCGCCGGGGACGTCGACGCCCTGCCAGAAGGTCGACGTCGCAAGCAGCACGGAGCCGACCTCCGACCGGAAGCGCTCGAGCAACCGTTCGCGCGGCGCCTCGCCCTGCACGAGCACGTCGTAGGGCACGCGGCCGCGTACGCGCTCGCGGTAGACAGCAAGCGCGCGGTAGCTCGACGTGAGGACGAGCGCGCGGCCCTCCGACAGCGTGAGCAGCGAGACGATCTCGTCGGCCGCACGCTCGGTGAAGCCCTCGCTGCGCGGGTCGGGCATCGACCGGGGAAGGTAGATCAGTGCCTGCTCGGGAAAGTCGAACGGGGAACCGACGACCGCCTCGCGCGCGCGGTTGAGCCCGAGCCGCCGGCGGACGAACGTCGCGTCCTCGCCGGTCGTGAGCGTCGCCGAGACGAGGATCGCGGTGGGGCCGTCGTCCCAGAGCCGGTCGCGGAGCTCGGTCGAGACGTCGACGGGCGCCCACGCAACCGCATCAGGCTCCGCCCAGACGACCCGCTCGAGGCCGTTCGGCTCCAGGCACGCCTCGACCTCGCCGGCCGCGGCGAGCGCGCGCCGCGAAAGCGCGTCGAGATCCTCGCCCTGGCCGTGCAGCGCCGAGGACAGGTCGCCGAGCGCGTCCATCAGCACGAGCGCCGGCTCGGCGGGCACCTCACGCAGCCGGCGCCGCCCCGCCGCGGGCGCGACCGCACGGAGAAACCGCTCGCCGGTTCGTTCGACGCGGTCGAGCTCGCGCGCGGGCAGCGGACGCCGGGCATCGCGGCACGCGCGTTCGACGTCGTGCGCGAGCCTGCGCAGCCCCGGCCGCGAGACGCGGCCGCCGAGCCACGACGCTGCCGACTCCTCGAGCCGGTGCGCCTCGTCGAAGACGACCGCGTCGTGCTCGGGCAGGACGCCGCCGCCCGATGCGAGGTGCGCGAAGTAGAGCGCGTGATTCACGATCACGAGGTCGGCGTGCGCGGCGCGCTCGCGCGCCGACTCCGCGAAGCACGCGGAGACGAACGGGCAGCGGCGGCCTGAGCAGCGGTCGGGGCCAACGGAGAGCTCGCCCCACAGGGCGTGCGACGGCTCGACCTCGAGCTCGGCCCGGTCGCCGGTCTGCGTCTCGTCGAGCCAGCCCTGCATCCCCTCCCACGCCGCGCCGTCGCGGCCGTCCGGCAGGAGGAACGGCTGAAAGCCCTGCAGCTGCCGGCGGCAGAGGTAGTTCGCGCGGCCCTTCAGCACCTGCACGTCGACGTCGCGCCCGATCGCCGCCGCGGCGATCGGCACGTCCTTCGAGAGCAGCTGCTCCTGGAGCGCCTTCGTCGCCGTGGCGACGATCACGCGCTGCCCCGACTCGAGCGCCGGCACGAGGTACGCGAGGCTCTTCCCGACGCCGGTCCCCGCCTCGGCGACGAGGTGCTCGCCGGTCAGGAGCGCGTGCTCGACCGCGCCCGCGAGCGCGGCCTGCTGCGGCCGCGGCTCGTAGTCGGGCAGGGCGCGCGCGAGCGCGCCGCCGGGGCCGAAGAGCTCGTCCATCTCTCGCGGCAAGCCTACGCGGGCGAACGGACGTTCCCGTACGAGCCTGTGGCTAGTTCGCGAATTCGCGCGCAAATTGCGAGATTCCGGCTACAGGGCTGTTGACGGCTCGAAACGGCCCGGCTAGGTTCCCCCCGTCGGATCCGGTAGCTCTTCGGAGTCGTCGGATCCGGCACTCAGCTCCGGTAGGCCTTCGGGCTCGCCGGGGCTGATTTTTTTGATGGACCAGGAGCGGCTCCGTCCGATGGGCTCTCTAGCGTTCGTCGGCCCATGGCAGCGATCTTTCTCGTCCTCGGGCTCGCAGTCGGCGCCGCCGCCGTCTATCTCTGGGCGCGCGCGACGATCGCCGGCGAGCAGGGGCGGCGGCTCGCACTCGAGCAGAGCCAGGGCCAGTGGGAGGAGCGCGTCAAGGCCGCGACCGGCGACGCGCTGCTGAAGAGCCAGTCGTCGCTCCTCGAGCTCACGGAGGCGAAGCTCGCCCCGATCAAGGAGACGCTGACGAAGTTCGAGCACCAGACGCAGCAGCTCGAGGAGAAACGCGCCCGCGAGGTCACTGCGATCGGCGAGCGCCTGCGCGAGGTCGCCGAGGGACAGGAGAAGCTGCGCACAGAGACGGGCAGCCTCGTCACCGCGCTCCGCGCCCCGCACGTGCGCGGCAGCTGGGGCGAGATGCAGCTGAAGCGCGTCGTCGAGCTCGCGGGGATGCTCGATTACTGCGACTTCCGCACGCAGGAGAGCGTCCGCGACGACGAGGGCGGCCTGCTCCGTCCGGATCTCGTCGTGAAGCTGCCCGGCGGCAAGACGATCGTCGTCGACTCGAAGGTGCCGATCCAGGCGTACCTGGACGCCGTCAATACCGACGACATCGAGCTCAAGCGCGCGCATCTCGTCCGCCACGCCGCGCAGCTCCGCGACCACATCGGCAAGCTCGGGCAGAAGCGCTACTGGCGGCAGTTCGAGTCGTCGCCCGAGTTCGTCGTGATGTTCGTCGACGAAGGCCTGTATCGCGCGGCGCTCGACCAGGACGGCTCACTGCTCGAGGCGGGCGCGGAGAGCCGCGTGGTCATTGCCTCCCCCGCCACGCTGATCGGCCTGCTGCGCACGATCGCCTGGGGTTGGCAGCAGGAGACGGTGGCCGAGAGCGCACGCGAGATCTCCGAGCTCGGCCGCGAGCTCTACGAGCGGCTCGGCGTGTTCGCAGGCCACTTCGCCAAGGTCGGCCGCGGGCTTGACGGCGCGGTGACCGCGTTCAACAGCGCCGTCAGCTCGTTCCAAACCCGGCTCCTCGTGACCGCCCGCAAGTTCCCGGAGCACGGCGTCGGGGGCGAGGAGCTGCCCGAGCCCAAGCAGCTCGAGCGGCGTGCCGCCGCGGTCGACGCGCCGGAGTTCGTCGCATTGCCGCAGCGCGACGCCGACGCCGCATAGCCCCGCCGGGGCGACCAAGTGTCTGACACCCGAAGGTGCCAGACACCCTGTTCGAACTACGGCTGACTACGGAGTGGTCGTCGGCGGCGTCGGCACGGCCGGCGCCTGCTGCCCGGCCGCCTTGAAGCTCGCACGCATCGCCAGCACGGCGCTCCGCGCCTTCGCAACGGCCGCACGCATGTCGAGGTTCGTCGCACGGATCGCCGTGTTGCCCTGCTTCACCGCCAGGCGGAGCGCCTGGTTGTCGGCCCGGTTGTCGCTCTTCGCGGCCGCGATGTCCGAGCGAAGCTGCGCCCGGTCGGCGAGACACACGGTGAGCAGCGACTTCCAGTCGCTCGTGAGCTTGGTCGCGTCGGCCTTGATCGTCGTGCGGGCCGACTTCTTGTCGGACGCGCCGACAAGCGATGTCGCATCGGACTGGAGCGTGTTCGCGTCGGCGACGACCGTGTCGTGCTTCGTCTGGACGTCGGCGGTCAGCTTCGCGATGTCCGCGTTCACCGCGTCGAGCGTCGTGCCGGCGAGTGCCGCCACCGAAAACGTCGCAGCGGCGAGTGCAAGCAGTGCTAGGAGAATGGCCTTGCGCATCGTTGGTGCCTCCATCTGGGGGTGTGCGTCGTGTGCTCACACGGTGGAGGACCTGTGTCAGCCGAAAACGCGTCTCAGATCAGAGGGGCGTAAGGCTCAGTCCCCTCTTCGAGGGAACTGCCCGAAGTGCTCGGGGTCTGACCCCGAACGGGGGCAGACCCCTTCGCGCGTTACGTGACCTTGAGGACGCCGTGCATGATCGTCTTGTGCGGGTCGCACACGAACTTGTAGGTGCCCTTCTTCAGGGTGACCTTCCACGTGAACGTCCCGGTGGCGGTGACGCTCGTCTTCTTGTTCACGCCGGGCCCCGTGAGATGGAAGTTGTGAATGCTCGACTTGTCGTGGATCGTGATCACGTAGGACCCCGCCTTGACCGTCTTTGCACTCATGGTGATCGTGAAGCCGGGCCCGTCGGTGCCCGTCAGCTTGCCGACCTTCGCCGACGCAGACGCCGAGGCCGCGATCGCGAAGGCAAGCGCTGCGAACAACGCGAGCCCAAGGGTGATGCGTGACATTTCTGTTCGAACCCCTTTCGTTCTAGCCGAGCCCGCCGGTACGCGGTCTTCTCGACGGTGGCCGCTTTTGTTCTTCAGAAAACCAACTGGTTGGTTGGTACGGTACCTGCTGTCAGGATCTCGGCGTCCTCATGCCCCGTGACCCCGAAGAGACAAAACGCCGCATCTTCGACGCCGCCAGGGCGGAGTTCGCCGAGCACGGCATCGCCGGCGCACGGATCGACCGGATCGCCGCGTCCGCCAAGGCGAACAAACAGCTGATCTACGCGTACTTCGGGAACAAGCGGGTGCTGTTCGAGATCGTCGCGTCCCACAACGTCGCGCGCTTCGTCGACGAGGTGGCTTTCGATCCGTCCGACCTGCCCGGCTACGCCGCCGGGATGTTCGACTTCTACGCCGCCCATCCGGAAGTTGCGAAGATCGGCGCCTGGCACTCGCTCGAGCCGGGCGAGGAGGAGCACCGCGTGGCGGCGATCGAAAAGGTGATCCGCCAGCGGACGCGCGCGATCGCGCGTGCACAAGCGGGCGGTCTCGTCGATCCGCGCCTCCCCGCCGCCGAGCTGCTTGCGCTGATCAACGCGATCGCCGGCGGCTGGGCGGTGGCGACGCCGGAGCGCAGACCGTCGCTCGGGAGAGGCGCGCGGTCGATCCAGCGCCGTCGAGCAGCCGTGATCGAAGCGGTCAACCGGATTGCTGCTGTGCCGGCGTAGGTACAAGTGCGGGGAGCGAAACGAAGGAGACGACGATGGCGAAGTTGAGTGAGAAGCAGGCCGACCTGTTCCGCGGCAAGAACTGGGGCACGGTCGTGACGTTGCGTAAAGACGGATCGGCGCACTCGACACCCGTGTGGATGGACACCGACGGCGAGCATGTGCTCTTCAACACGTCGATCGGGCGGGCGAAGGAGAAGCATCTGCGCCGCGACCCGCGCGTCGCGGTCACCGTGCTTCCCGCCGACAACCAGCAGGCGGGCTACGTGACGGTGAACGGCACCGCCGAGCTGACCGAGGACGGCGCGAAGGAGCACATCGACTCGCTCGCCAAGAAGTATCTCGGCGTCGACGAGTACCCGTACCTGCAGCCGGGCGAGCAGCGCGTGATCGTGAAGATCACGCCGGAGAAGATCGACGCGCAGGGCTTCGAGTAGAAGCTAGTAGCGCAGGAGCGCGCCGACGCCCTTGGCATCGCCGAGCGCGCCGGCGCCGACGCGGACGATCGAGCCGCCGTTCCTGAGCGTCGCGTGCATCGCCAGGTCGGCGGCGTCCTCGCGCTCTTCGAGCTTGGTGCCGTCGAGCGGGCAATTGCCGCCGTCGGCCGACGCGCGCCCACACTCCGGGCACTCCCACGCGCGCGTCTCGGCGCCCTCCTCGACGAAGAGCACGTCAACGCGGGCGTCCGACGCCGCCGCGAGCACCTGCTTCCAGCCGGCAGCGGCCCGCCCGCCTCGGCCACGCTCCTCCTCGAAGCGCGCAAGCGCCTCCTGGTCGGCGCGGGCGCGCGCCTCGTCGAGCAGCGGGCGGACGACCGCGAGCAGCTCGGTCGGGCCGGCGTGCGCCTCGGCCGTCGTCCAGCCGACGATTGCGTCGCGGGCCTCCTTCGAGAGCTCGGCCTCGAACTCGCCGCGCAACTCCTCGGGACCGACGATGACGAGTTGGAGATGCCGGTCGTGGACGCGCTTGTCGAGCTCACTGCCGACGGCTTTCAGATGCTGCTGCACGAGGTGCTCGATATGCCGCTGGTAGCGCGCCTGCGACCAGCCGCCCTGATCGTGCTGGCCGGGCTGCTCCTCCGACTCGTCGACGACCTCCACGAGGCGGCCGCCCTCGTAGCGGTAGACGGTGCCGCGCTCGCGCGAGACGACGGCGGCGAGCATCCCCTCGGTTTCGAGCGCGCCGGCGAGCGGGGCCAGATGCAGGGTCGGCGCGATGCGCACGCACTCCCCCACGCCGTCCGCAAGCGGCAGGATGCGGAAGAACCCGTCCACGGACGACACGAAGATCGCGAGACCGTGCGCCCCGTCGCGGTCCCTCTCGACGTCCCACCACTCGCGGAGCCGCGCGATGTCGTCGCGAAGCGCGAGCCGGCAGTCCCGGCCGCCGGCACGCTTCTCTGCAAGTTTCTCGGCCTGCGAGAGCGCGGAGTGGAACCGCTTCTCCGCGTCCGGGATCGTCGGGGCGAGCGAGGGGTCGAGGTCGAGGTACATGCTGAGCGCGCAGCCGTTCGCGGCCCGAAAGCCGGCGAGCTCGCGCAGAATGTCGGGAGTGACAGCGGTAGCCATGGGGCAGTCCTAACCGGCCGTGGCGATCCCGGAACATCCAGCCGCGCAGTTACGTTTATGAGGGTAGAGCCATGAAAACGCGTGAGCTGATCATCATCGGCGGCGGTCCCGCCGGTTACACCGCCGCCCTGTACGCGGCCCGTGCCGATCTGGAGCCGCTCGTGATCGAGGGCTTCCAGTGGGGCGGGCAGCTGATGATCACGAGCGACGTCGAGAACTATCCCGGCTACCCGGACGGCGTCATGGGGCCGGAGATGATGGCCGACTTCCGCCGCCAGGCCGAGCGCTTCGGCGCGGAGTTCCTGACCGACGACATCACCAGGGTCGACTTCAGCGAGCAGCCGCTCCGCGTCTTTGTCGGCGACGATGAGTACACCGCACGCTCGGTGATCATTGCAACCGGAGCGACCGCGCGGTTCCTCGGCATCCCGTCCGAGGAGAAGCACAAGGGCCGCGGCGTCTCGGCGTGCGCGACCTGCGACGCGGCGTTCTTCCGCGAGAAGGACGTCTACGTCGTCGGCGGCGGCGACTCTGCGTTCGAGGAGGCGCTCTTCTTGACGAAGTTCGCGACCCGCGTCCACCTGCTCCACCGGCGCGACGAGTTCCGCGCGTCGAAGATCATGGTCGACCGCGCGGAGCGCAATGAGAAGCTCAAATTCGTCGTCAACGCGGTGGTCGACGAGATCATCGGCGACGTGAAGGTCGAAGCGTTGCGGCTGCGGAGCACGGTTACGGACGAGACATGGGAGGTGCCGGCGGACGGGCTGTTCGTGGCGATCGGCCACGACCCGACGACGGCGCTCTTCGTCGACCAGCTCGACCACGACGAGCTCGGCTACCTCGTCACGAAGCCGGGCACGACGGAGACGAACATCCCCGGCGTGTTCGCTGCAGGCGACGTGCAGGACCACGTCTACCGGCAGGCGATCACCGCCGCCGGCACCGGCTGCATGGCCGCGCTCGACGCCGAGAAGTTCCTCGCGTCGTTCGAGGGTCATCCCGGCACGGCGCTCACCGCCGGCCGGTAGCCGGCGAAGCTCGACTCGAGCACGCCCTCGCCGCGGGTCAGCCCCGGCAGCTGTCGCTGCAACTCGTTGACACGGACAGCTGCGATGACGCCCTCCACCGTCGCAATCTCGCCGGTGGGCTGAGGCGTCTCGAGGTCGGCGCCGAGACGCGCGGCCGCGGCCATCGCGGCGCCGATCGAGTTCACGGGGATCTCGAGACGGATGTGCAGGATCGGCTCACAGACGACCGTCCCCCCGTCTTCGAGTGCCTGTGCGAGCACAATCGGCGTCAGTCCGTGGAAGTCTCCGGCGGTCGGCATCGGGCCCCGACGGGAGGGCGGCCCGTCGGCGAGGCTGTACCAACTGTCGACCATCGTCACGACGCAGTCGACCACCTCCCACCCCTGCGGCCCACGACGCAGCGCCTCGCGTACGTACTCGCCCATCGCCTCTTGGAAGCTCTCGCGTCGCTTGTAGACGTACAGCGGCACGCGGTCATGCGGGACGTCGAGACGGAACTCGACACCCGATCCGTCAGGCGCCGGCTCGACCCGGAGGCCGACCTGTGCGTGGAAGGGATTCGTCGGCGCGTTCAGGAGCTCGACCGCCTGGCCGACTCCGGCCGGGCGCTCGACGTAGATCGGCCGCGTCTCGCGGAAGCCGACCTCGAGGCCGTATTCGTCGCGCAGCGTCGCCTCGAGCACCTCCTTCTGCACTTCTCCGTAGATCGAGACCGACAGCTCGCTTCCGTCCTGCCGGACGCCGATCAGCGGGTCCTGCTCGGCGAGCTGCTCGAGCGCGGTGTGGAGACGTGCCCCGTCGGCTGAGCTTGCGGGCACGACGACGGCCGCAAGCGTCGGCGGCGCGAACTGCGGTCGCAGCACGGCGCTGCCACTACCGCCCAGCCGGTCGCCGATGCGCAACGACCCGAGCCCGCGGATCCGCGCGATCTCTCCCGCTGTTGCTGCGGGCCGCCGCACGGGGCCGCCGTGGTCGAAGACCTCGAGCGCGGTCACCTTCTCGTCACCGAAGCGGTCGCGCGTGCGGATCGTCCCCTCGAACAGCCGGACGTACGCGAGCTTCTCGCCGTGTGGGCCTCGCTCGATCTTGAAGACGCGCGCCGAGAGCGGCGCCTTGGGATCGCCGCTCTTCGTCGGCAGTGCGGCGATCGCCGACTGCAACTCGTCGAGCCCGTCCCCCGTGAGCGCCGACCCGTACAACGGCTCGACGTCCAGGGAGAGGCGGGACCAGATCTCCTCGAGCACACGCTCCGGATCGGCGCCGCGACGGTCCAGCTTGTTCACGAACACGATCGTCGGAATGCCGAGACGCCCGAGGGCGCGCCACAGGACGAGCGTCTGCGCTTGAACGCCTTCGACCGCCGAGACGACAAGCACGGCGCCGTCCAGGACAACGAGGGCGCGCTCGACCTCGGCGATGAAGTCCGGATGCCCCGGCGTGTCGATCAGGTTGACCGTCGTGTCACGCAGCGGAAACGACACGACTGCGGCTCTGATCGTGATGCCGCGCTGACGTTCCAGCGCGAGAGAGTCGGTCTGCGTCGTCCCGCGATCGACGCTACCAAGCTCGCGAATCACACCGGCGGTGTAGAGCAGCCGCTCGGTGAGCGTCGTCTTACCGGCGTCTACATGCGCCAGGATCCCAAGGTTCAGCGTTCTGCAAAGCACTCGTCCATACCTCCAAGTAGGTCATTACGGCCTCTTCGATGGCAATGAACGGTGCGCGCAC
>DATAUN010000232.1:0-2789 GCA_036268235.1 Gaiellaceae bacterium | reverse complement strand
ACGGAGGTCGAATCGCGTCAAGGGTCACCGCATCGTCGTGCGGTACGGACTCCCGCCCGAGCTCGTCGTGCGTCCGCGTGCATCGGACGCGGAGATCGACGCCGCGATCGCTCTCAATCACGAGTGGCTCGAGCGGCAGCTAGCGAAGTCGGTGGAGCCGCAGCTCGGCCTCGACCGCCTCACGCTCACCGAGGAGCAGGGTCGCCGCGAAGCGCGCGCGCGCATTACGCTGCTCGCGCAGTCGGAGGCGGCGGCGCTCGGCGTCACCTACTCGCGGATCACGCTCCGCGATCAGGTCAGCCGCTGGGGCTCGTGCTCGAGCAAGGGAGCGTTGAGCTTCAACTGGCGGCTCGTGCTCGCCCCGCACGACGTCCTCGACTACGTGGTCGTGCATGAGATCTGCCACCTCGTCGAGTTGAACCACGGCGCCGGCTTCTGGAAAGTCCTCGAGCGCCGCCGCCCGAACTACCGCGACTCGAAGCGGTGGCTCGACGAGCACGGCTGGGAGATCCTCGCCTACCAGCCGCCGCTCGACGCCGCTGCGTAGAGTGACTGCGTGGAGCGCTGGGCGAGCTTCGACTGCTACGGGACGCTGATCGACTGGAACGGCGGTCTGCGCGCCGAGCTCGCGCGCGTGTTCGGTGAGGACCTCGCCGATGAGCAGCTTGCGCGCTACCACGAGTTGGAGCCCGGTCTGCAGGCGAGCGGCGAGCGCACCTACCGCGACGTGATGACCGAGGCGATGCGCGCGCTCGGTGCGCCCGAGAGCGAGGCGCACGGCCTCGCGGAGTCGCTGCCGGGCTGGCGCGCATTTCCCGAGGTGCACGCTGCACTCGAGGAGGCGCGCGGCCGCGGTTGGCGGCTCGCGATCCTGTCAAACACCGACGACGACTTCATCGCCGCGTCGCAGGTGCAGATCGGCGTCCACTTCGACGAGGTCGTCGTTGCGCAGGAGATCGGCTCGTACAAGCCGGCGCACAAGCACTGGGACGAGTTCTTCGACCGCACGCGTGCACCCCGCGACGGGCACGTGCACGTCGGCGCATCGCTCTTCCACGACGTCGTGCCCGCGAACGAGCTCGGTCTCCGCAGCATCTGGATCAACCGGCTCGGTGAAGAAGCCGTCGTGCCGCCGACGCGTGAGCTGCAAGACCTCGTCGAACTGCCGGAGACGCTCGACGAGCTCGTCCCGTCGGCGTGAGCGCGCTTCGCGCGAAGTGCCCCGACTGCCGCACGCTGACCGCGGTTGCGATCGGGCCCGACTACCAGTGTCACGCCTGCGGTCGCGAGTTCGCTGCCGGCCTGATCCGCGTCCCGCGTGCCTGGGGCGACGGCGGACAGGGGATGGCTGCCGCCGCGGCGATGGCCGCGCCCTGGCCGGAGGCCGCGACGATCGAGGAAGAGACCCTCGACGCGCAGCTCGAACGCACGGCGCGCGAGCTGCCGTCGCGGCCACTTGTGCTCGGTGGTTGCTGCTGCTCGCACGTCGGTGCAGTCCGCGAGCTCGCGCGCCGGCACGGGCGCCTCGCAGTGGTCTGGCTCGACGCGCACGGCGATCTGAACACGCCCGAGTCGTCGCCGTCGGGCAACGCCTGGGGGATGCCGCTGCGCATGCTGATCGACGCCGGCGACGTCGCGCCGCAGGACGTGACGCTGCTCGGGGCGCGGAACCTCGACCCGCCCGAGGAGCACTTCATCGCCGAGAGCGGGATCCGCCGCGAGCTGGGCAGCCTGCCCGACAACGTCTACGTCGCGCTCGACGCCGACGTCGCCGATCCGGCCGACCTCGACGTCTGGATGCCCGAGCCGGACGGGCTCCGCCTCGACGCGCTGGAAGCCCTGCTCGCCTCGATCCCAAGGCCTGTCGGCGCCGGATTCACCGGCTTCCTGGCCTCCGAACGGAACGAGGCCGCGCTGCCGCGGCTCGGACACGCGCTCGGGCTGTAACCGGCCGGGCGTAGCGGGAGGTCTAAGCTCTACGAGATGTCCGAGGCCCGGATCGACGTCCAGGTCGAGCATCGGCACGCTCCGCCGCCGGCCGACGCCAAGCACCCGAACACCTGCCCCAAATGCGGCTCGCACTTCCGCGACGACGAGCTCGCCTCGTCGCTGTGGGTATGCACGCACTGCGGCCACCACTTCCCGATGCGCGCCCGCGCGCGAATCGAGTGGTACGCGGACGCAGGCTCGTTCGTCGAGGAGGCCGCCGACATCCGCTCCGACGATCCGCTCGACTTCTTCGATCTCCGCCCGTACTCCGAGCGGCTGACCGAGGCCGAGCTCAACACCGGCTTGGGGGAGGCGGTCATCGTCGGCCAGGCCGCGATCGGCGGGCATCCGGTCGAGCTCTCCGTCATGGACTTCAGCTTCATGGGCGGCTCGATGGGCAGCGCGGTCGGCGAGAAGTTCTCGAGAGCATGCGACTCGGCCGTCGAGCGAGGCGTGCCGCTCGTCTCCGTGACGAGCTCGGGCGGCGCGCGCATGCAGGAGGGGATCCTCTCGCTGATGCAGCTGCCGAAGACGGTGTGCGCCGTCGAGGACCTGCACGACGCCCACCTGCCGATGATCACCGTGATGGCGCACCCGACCACCGCAGGCGTGCTCGCGTCGTTCGCGTCGCTCGGAGACGTGACGATCGCCGAGCCGGGCGCCCTGATCGCGTTCACCGGGCCGCGTGTCGTGCAGCAGACGACCCGCGAGAAGCTTCCCGACGACTTCGGGCTCGCCGAGCAAAATCTGCGCTTCGGGCATCTCGACGCGATCGTCCCGCGCGGCGACCAGCGCGAGTA
>DATAUN010000231.1:0-5710 GCA_036268235.1 Gaiellaceae bacterium | reverse complement strand
GGCGCAGGCTTCGCGATCGACAAGGGCGACACGCGGATCACGCGCATCGGCAGCCTGCTCCGGCGGCTGTCGGTCGACGAGCTGCCGCAGCTCTGGAACGTCGTCCGGGGCGACATGGCGGTGATCGGTCCCCGTCCGACGCTGCGCTATCAGGTCGAGCAGTACGACGAGCGCCAGCTCCATCGCCTCGACGTGAAGCCCGGGATCACGGGCTGGGCGCAGATTCACGGACGCGCCTCGCTGCCCTGGGCGGAACGGATCGAGCTCGACCTCTGGTACGTCCGCCACCACGACTGGAAGACCGACCTGCTGATCCTGCTGCGGACGCCGATTGCGCTCTTCGGCGGCACGTACAAGGGCGCGACGGGCGGCTGGAAGCAGTGAGCGCCCGGTACCCTCACGGGTCGTGACCGCCGTCCTCTTCACGTGCGCGGGACAGCGCGTCGACATCGTCACCGCCTTCCGCCTCGCCGGGGCGACGACGGTCGCAACCGACGTCGACCGGCTCGCGCCCGCGCTCTACCACGCCGACCACCGCGCGCTCGTGCCGCGTGTCGACGACTTCGGTTACGTCGGTGCGCTGCGCGACCTCGTCGCGCTCCACGACGTGCGGCTGATCGTGCCGCTCACCGACCTCGACCACGTGGTGCTCGCACAGGCGCGCGCGGAGCTCGCGCCCGCCGTTGTCCTCGTGCCCGAGGAGGAGACCTCGGAGCGCTGCGCGGACAAGTACCTCGCGCACCGCTTCTTCGAGGAGCGCGGGATCGGAACGCCGCCGACCTGGCTGCCGACCGAGCTACCGGACGACGTGCGTTTCCCGGTCCTCGTCAAGGCACGCAAGGGCTTCGGCTCCCGCCACATCTACCGCGCTGCGAACGAGGCGGAGCTCGAGTTCTTCCTGCGCTATACCGCGGCGGACTCGATGGTGCAGGCGGTCTGCCACGGTGTCGAGTTCTCGATCGACGTCTTCTGCGATTTGGAGAGCCGCTGTGTCGCCGCCGTGCCGCGCACGATGATCGAGTCGAAGGGCGGAGAGTCGATCAAGGGGATGTCGATCAAGGATCCGGAGCTGATGGAGTTCGCGTGCCGTGTCGCAGAGGAGCTGCGCATCATCGGGCCCGCGAACATCCAGTGCTTCCGCGAACCGGACGGCGACCTTCAAGTGACCGACGTGAACCCGCGCTTCGGCGGCGGCTTTCCGCTGCCGACCGCCGCAGGCTCGCGCTATCCGGAGCTGGCGATCGCACTCGCGAACGGAGGGACGCTCGAGCCGCGCTTCGGCGACTTCCGCGAAGGCGTGATCATGACGCGGTACTTCTCGCAGGTCATCCTCGAGGACTCGGGCGGAACGCTCGAGCCGGTGCAGTGAGCCGGTACGCCGTCACCGGCGCGGCCGGCTTCATCGGATCGCAGGTGGCCGAGGCGCTCGTCGCAGCGGGGCACGACGTCGTCGCGCTCGACTGCTTCACGGACTACTACGACGTCGGCCGCAAAGAGGAGAACGCGCGCGACCTCGACGTGCAGCGTGTCGACCTCGCCGAGGACGACTTCGACTTCGCCGGCCTCGACGGTGTGTTCCATCTTGCGGGCCAGCCGGGCGCACGCAGCTTCGGCGACGTGTTCCCGCTCTACCTGCGGCGCAACGTGCTCGCCACGCAGCGTGTCTTCGAAGCGGCGGTTGCGGCCGGCATAAAGGTCGTCTGGGCGAGCTCGTCGTCGGTCTACGGCGACGCGGAGCGCTACCCGACGCCCGAGGACGCCGCGCCGCGGCCGAACAACCCGTACGGGATCACGAAGCTCACCTGTGAGCACCTCCAGGGCGCGTACGCACGCGAGTTCGGGCTCGAGGCGGTCGCGTTGCGGTACTTCACCGTCTACGGCCCGCGCCAGCGTCCGGACATGGCGTTCGCGCGGGTCGTCGAGGCGCTCGCGCGCGGCGGCTCGTTCGAGCTCTACGGCGACGGCTCGCAGTCCCGCTCATTTACCTTCGTCGCCGATGTCGTCGAAGCGACGATCGCCGCGCTCGCAGCAACGCCCGGGATCTACAACATCGGCGGCGGCGAGGAGGCGACGATGCGCGATGCGCTCGCCCTGCTCGAGGACGTCGCGGGTGCCCAGCTCGCCGTGACGTACGGGCCGACGCAGGTCGGCGACATGAAGCGCACGAAGGCCGACACGGCGCGCGTCGAGGCCGAGCTCGGCTGGCGCGCACGAACGCCGCTCCGGGAGGGCTTGACGCGCCACTGGGAATGGGCTTCCGCTAGGGTCGGCTCCGCATGACGGCCCCCGAACTGGACGCGGAACGCGAGGTCGATCTCGCCCGCTGGCGCCGCGCGGTCGTCGCGCTCTGGTGGCTCCCGGCCGCCGGCCTGGTGCTCGGCGCGATCCTCGGCGTCCTCTACTCCTTCCACGGCACCACGAACTACCAGGCGACCGCCCTGATCTCGCTCGGTCAGCCGACGTCGCCGGGCGGCGCGCTCGTGCCGAGCTACGGGACCAATCCGCGCGCGGTGTCGCAGATCGTGAGCGGTGCGAAGTACCAGGAGCAGGCGGCAGACGCTGCGGACATGCATGCCTCGGCGCTACGCGGCCACGTGTCCGTCGGCACGGTCGGCTCGGCGGGTGCGGGCGCGACGCGCACCCAGCCGTTGATCTCGCTCACCGTCACCGGCGCGCACGGCAAGAACGTCGCCGCCGCTGCAAACGTGCTGGCAGCGATCGTCGTGCAGCACACGACCGCGGCGTACGTCAACACCAAGATCCAGACGTTCCAGTCGACGCTGAACAACGTGAAGACACAGCTCGCCGAAATCACGTCGCAGCTGGGCATCTACAACAAGGCGCTCGCCGAGGCGCAGAGCAAGAACATCGACCCGCTCCAGCAGCTCGTCATCGTCGGCCAGCAGAGCAACGCCGAGACGCGCCAGGGCAACCTGATCGCGCAGGAGGAGACGCTGCAGCAGCAGCTCGTGTTCGCCCAGCAGGTCGAAGCGGCGCAGATCGTCGAGAAGGCAGCCGCGGTAAAGGCGTCGGCGCACTCGAAGTCGACGTCACTCGTGATCGGGGCCTTGATCGGTCTGATCCTCGGCGCGATCCTGGCGATCGCCCTCGAGCCGCGCTTCCGCCGCGGCGTCGCTGCCTAGCCGACGCCCGCCGTACGATCCGCTCCATGCTCGAGGGCAAGCGCGTGGCTGTGGTGGTCCCGGCGCACGACGAAGAACAGCTGATCGTCGCGACGCTGCAAGGCATCCCCGGCTTCGTCGACCGCATCTACGTCGTCGACGACGCATCGAACGACCAGACAGCCGAGCGCGCGCGCCAGGTCGACGACCCGCGCGTCGAGGTGATCGTCCACGACCAGAATCGCGGTGTTGGCGCTGCGATCGTGACCGGGTACAAGCGCGCGCTCGCCGAGCGCATGGACGCGACGGCAGTGATGGCGGGCGACAACCAGATGGACCCCGACGAGCTCGAGGCGCTGACGCTGCCCGTCGTCCGCGACGAGCTCGACTACGCGAAGGCGAACAGGCTCTTCACCGGCAGCGCGTGGCAGCTGATCCCGCGCAACCGCTATCTCGGCAACGCCGTGCTGAGCCTGCTGACGAAGGTCTCGTCCGGCTACTGGCACATCGCCGACTCGCAGGCGGGCTACACGGTGCTGTCGCTGCGCGTCCTGCAGCTTCTCGACCTCGACCGGATCTACGTCTCATACGGCTTCCCGAACGACATGCTTGTGCATCTGAACGTCTGGAACGCGCGCGTGCGCGACTTCCCGTCGCGGCCGATCTACGGGGTCGGCGAACGGTCGGGCATCCGCATCCGCCGCGTCGTGCCGCGCATCTCGTGGCTGCTGTGGAAGGGCTTCTTCTGGCGCATGCGCGAGAAGTACGTGATCCGCGACTTCCACCCGCTGGTGTTCTTCTACTTCCTCGGCTTCCTGATGACCGTCGTCGGCTTTGCGCTCGGCGTGTTGGAGCTGGTGCTGCGCGTGATGGGCAACGCGATCACACCGGCGACGATCGTGCTCGTTGCGCTGCTCCTCATCTCGGGCAGTCAGTTCACGTTGTTCGCGATGTGGTTCGACATGGAGTCGAACAAGGACTTGCGATAGCTCGTTCAATGCGTTTTGCGTAGGCGGGCCACCGGACGAGGTCGAGTAGGTCACGTCGCGCCGCCTCGGTGAGGCGCCGCGCTCGTTCGGGATTGGTGTAGATCTCGCCAAGAGCGGTGGCGAGCCCTGCAGGATCCCGCGCCGGAACGACCCAACCGTGCTTCCCGGACTGAACGAGGTCGACCGCTCCGACCGTGTCGCTGATGATCACGGGAACACCTGCGGCAAGAGCCTCGAAGACCGCGATTCCCCACGTAAGTCCCTCGTTTACGAAAGCGAATGCATCCGCATCGATGTAGAGCTGTTCGAGTTCTTGGCGTGACACGTAGTCACGAAAATGGACGTGCTCCTGCTGGCCGAGAGAGATGACTCGCTCGCGAAGAACGCGAGCGTAGTCCGGTGCGAGTGTCTGGAGGCCGACGATCGTTAGCTCGGTGTCCGCGATCTTGGACATTTCGGCGACAGCGTCGATCACATCCTCATATCTGCGGTGCGGAAACACGACGCCGACGCTAAGCACTGAGAAACGGGTGCTTCTCTCTGGATGGCGGCGACTGCTGAGGCTCTCAAAGGCCTCGATGTCGGCGCCGGCGTAGACGAGCGTCGCGTCTCGGCCGAGATGTCTCTTCACGTCGGCGGCGTTGCGCCGGTCATACACGCCGTAGCCGTCCAGTTTGCGGGCGATCCCCCGAGCAACGCACCGGGTGCGCTCTTGTCCGATCGCCGCGGCGAGAGCGCGCGGGCCTCCGCACCTCAACGCCTCGCGCCCCGACCCGAGAAGCGAACGGGGCGTGCACCCGTGGCGTAGCCACGCGAGCTCATTGTTGAGCATCCAGAAGACTCGGGCATCTCCTTTGAAGGTCGAAAGCGCACTCAAAGAAACTTCGTCGTGAACGATGAGAGCGTCAAGGTCGTTCGCGATCAGGCGCCCGAGCTCCAGTCGAGCGGCGGTGTCGGTGTCATGCCCCTCGGGTGTGACAACTCTGACCGCGGGCCACTCGCCCGGGTAGCACCGGTCCCGGTCGACAACGACCGCATAGAGCGTGACCTCGTGACCGAGCTCGAGAAGCTCTCGAGTGAGGCGAAGGACGAGCTTCTGGTATCCGCCACTGACGGCGAGCTCATTCACGAGCATCCCCACCTTCATGACGGTCGCGACAGTGTCTCGAGATCTCCAAGCCACGCGTCAAGCACATCCAGTTCGGTCTCGCGAACAACGGACGCGTCTACGAGGGCCTCGTATACGCGCCGAAGGTTTCCGCCGACTGTTTCATCGGCAGCCACCGCTTCGCGTGCGACCTCGGTCGCCTCCTCGCCGCGTAGGTACATCGGGACCTCGGATTCGAAGTCATCGACGTAGTCGTGTTCGTTCCGGTCCTGGCGGACAGTCGCGTTGGTGAATCCCAACCGCAGTCCCGCGGTCCACAGAATCGGTTGTGCGACGAGAGAGCGGAGGATGTCGGTGAAGCGAAACGTCACCGTGGCCGGAAGGTAGAGAAGCGGGAACACCTGCTGGAAGAACAGCGTGTTCTGCGAATTGAATGGGCACACCGTGCCGGGAGCCAGCACGACAGGCTCGCGGCGGTCGAACTCGATGAG
>DATAUN010000230.1:0-5763 GCA_036268235.1 Gaiellaceae bacterium | reverse complement strand
AACGCCCCGGTCACCGCCGACGCCAAGCACCCGAACACCTGCCCGAAGTGCGGGTCGCACTATCGCGACGACGAGCTCAGCGAGGCGCTGTGGGTGTGCGGGCACTGCGGCCACCACTTCCCGATGCGGGCACGCGCGCGGATCGCCTGGTACGCCGACCCCGGCTCGTTCCAGGAGGAGGCAGCGGAGATCCGCTCGGACGACCCGCTCGAGTTCTTCGACCTCCGCCCGTACGCGGAGCGCCTCGCGGAGGCGGAGCTCAACACGGGCCAGGGTGAGGCGATCCTGATCGGCTCCGCGGCCATCGACGGCCACCCGGTCGAGCTCGCCGTCATGGACTTCGCGTTCATGGGCGGGTCGATGGGCAGCGCGGTCGGCGAGAAGTTCTCGCGCGCCTGCGACTCGGCGATCGAGCGCGGCGTGCCGCTCGTCTCGATCACCTCGTCCGGCGGCGCGCGCATGCAGGAGGGCATCCTCTCGCTGATGCAGCTGCCGAAGACGGTGTGCGCCGTCGAGGACCTGCACGACGCGCACCTGCCGATGATCACCGTGATGGCGCACCCGACGACCGCAGGCGTGCTCGCGTCGTTCGCGTCGCTCGGTGACGTGACGATCGCCGAGCCGGGCGCGCTGATCGCGTTCACCGGGCCGCGTGTCGTGCAGCAGACGACCCGCGAGAAGCTTCCCGACGACTTCGGGCTCGCCGAGCAAAATCTGCGCTTCGGGCATCTCGACGCGATCGTCCCGCGCGGCGACCAGCGCGAGTACCTGACCCGCGTCTTGAGGCTGTTCGCATGAGCGAACGGGAGCAGGAAGCGAGCCTGCGCCAGCGGCTCTCGGGCCTCTCGCGGCTGCCGCTGCTGCGCGGTGCGCGGCTCAACGGGGAGGCCGAGCGGCTCGAGCGCCAACTGGAGCGGCTGAAGGCGGACACGAGCGACGAGGCGATCTGGCACTCGGTCGAGCTCGCGCGCCATCCCGAGCGGCCGTACACGCTGGACTACGTCGCGCGCTTCGTCGACGACTGGGTCGAGCTTCACGGCGACCGCGGCCGCGCGGACGACGGCGCGCTCGTCACGGGTCTCGGCAAGATCGACGGTCGCACCGTCGCGCTCGTCGGGCACCAGAAGGGCCGTGACGTGAAGGAGCGCCTGGACCGCCAGTTCGGGATGGCCTATCCCGAGGGGTACCACAAGGCGATGCGGCTGATGGAGATCGCCGAGCGCTTCGGCTTCCCGCTCGTCTCGCTCGTCGACACGCCCGGCGCCTACCCCGGCGTCGCCGCGGAGCAGCACGGCCAGGGCGGCGCGATCGCCCGCTCGCAGGCCGAGATGACGCGGCTCACCGTGCCGACCGTCGCCTGCATCATCGGCGAGGGCGGCTCGGGTGGCGCGATCGCGATTGCCGTCTCCGACCGGGTGCTGATGCAGGAGAACGCCATCTACTCCGTGATCACGCCGGAGGGCTGCGCGGCGATCCTGTGGCGCGACGCCGGCGAGGCGAAGAAGGCCGCCGCCGCCTTCAAGCCCGACGCGCTCCACTGCCTCGACCTCGGCGTGATCGACGGCGTCGTCGCCGAGCCGCCCGGGGGCGCCCAGACCGACCACGACGAGGCGGCGCGGCTCCTGAAGGCGGCGCTCGTGGAGGCGCTCGAGGAGCTCGAGGACGTGCCCGGCGACGAGCTGCGGCGGAGCCGCCGCGCGAAGTTCCGCGGCATGGGCGTCTTCGCGTAGCAATCGCTACGAGCAGGGACTTTCCACAGCATCCACAGGGTTTTCAACGGGGAAATCGGGGCCGTTGCACACGACGAGGCCCGCCTTGTGAGCGGGCCTCGTGCGCCTAACCCCCCGTCAGGTGGAGAAGCTCTCCGAGCGCTTCTCTCCGTCCCTCGGGCCGTAAAACCTCGTTTGTCGCAAGTCCCACTGTGGAAAACATCCGGCCGTGGCACGCCCGATCTGGTCCGGCGCGATCTCCTTCGGCCTCGTCTCCGTCCCGGTGCGGATGTTCACCGCCACGTCCTCGAAGGAGCTCCGCTTCCACTTCCTCGACCGGCGCGACATGCAGCCGATCGGCTACGACAAGGTCAACAAGAAAACGGGCGACTCGGTCGCCGCGGACGACATCATCCGCGGCTTCGAGGTCGACAAGGGCCGCTTCGTGGAGGTCGGCGACGAGGACCTCGACCGGCTCGACGTCGAGTTGACGCACGCGATCGACATCTGCGACTTCGTGTCGATCGACGAGATCGACCCGCTCTACTTCCGCCAGGGCTACTACTTGCTGCCGCAGGAGGGCGCCGAGAAGCCGTACCGGCTGCTCGTCCGTGGGCTTGCCGAGACCGGCCGCGTCGCGATCGCGAAGGTCGTGATCCGCAACAAGCAGCACCTCGCGTGCATCCGCCCGGTCGGCGATGCGCTCGTCCTCGAGACGATGTACTACGCCGACGAGGTGCGCGCGCCCGAAGAGGCGCCGAAGCCCCAGGTACGCAAGGCGGAGGTCGACATGGCGAAGACGCTGATCGAGAACCTCACCGCCGAGTGGGATCCCGAGCGCTACCACGACCGCTACCGAAACGAGCTCCTCGATCTGCTCCGAAAGAAGGCGAAGGGTGCGCCGCTGCCCGAGCCGGCAGCCGAGGAAGAAGCCGAGGTCGTCGACCTGATGGAGGCGCTCCGCCAGTCGGTCGACGCGACGAAGCGCTCGCGCAAGAAGCGTCCAGCGCGTAAAGCTTCCTGAGTGAGCCTCAGCGAGTACCGCCGCAAGCGCGACCCGAAGGAGACGCCCGAGCCGTTCGGCGGCAAGAAGCGCGGCAAGCAGCCGATCTTCGTCGTCCAGCGCCACGACGCGCGTCGCCTCCACTACGACTTCCGGCTCGAGCGAGGCGGCGCGCTCGCCTCGTGGGCCGTGCCGAAGGGCGTGCCGCTCGAGCGGGCCGCGAAGGCGCTTGCCGTGCACGTCGAGGATCACCCGCTCGAGTACGCGACGTTTCACGGCGAGATCCCGCAGGGGCAGTACGGCGCCGGCTCGGTGGAGATCTGGGACCACGGCACGTATGACCTCGAGGAAGAGAAGCCGAACGGCGAGCTCACGTTCGTGCTCCACGGTGAGCGCCTGCGCGGACGCTGGACGCTCGTGCCCGCGCACATGGACGGCAAGGAGCAGAACTGGCTGCTGATCAAGCGCCACGACGACGACGACGAGACGCCGGCCGCGCAGGGCACCTACAAGCCGATGCTCGCCTCGCTCGCCGAGTCGGTTCCGCACGGCGACACCTGGACCTACGAGGTCAAGTTCGACGGCTGGCGCGCGATCGCGTACATCCGCGGCGGCGAGTGCCGGCTCGTCTCACGGAACGACAACGATCTGACCGCGCGCTTCGACGAGGTCGCGAAGGCGCTCGTCAAAGCCGTGAAGAGCCCGAACGCTGTCGTCGACGGAGAGATCACCCGCATCGACCCGAGCGGGCGCACGAGCTTCTCCGAGCTGCAGCAGGGCTCGGGCCCGCTCGTCTTCTACGCGTTCGACCTGCTCGAGCTCGACGGCGAGCCGCGTATCGACGAGCCGCTCACGGAACGCAAGCGCGCGTTGAAGAAACTGCTCGACGGGCGCGTCAAGACGGTTGCCTACTCCGAGAGCTTCGACGACGGCGACGCGCTCTTCGAGGTCGCGCAGGCGCAGGGGCTCGAAGGCCTGATCGCGAAACGCACCGACAGCGCGTACAAGCCGGGCAAGCGCACGCGCGACTGGCTCAAGGTCAAGACCGAGTTGAACGACGAGTTCATCGTCGTCGGCTACACGCGCGGCGCCGGGCGCCGGGCGAACACGTTCGGCTCGCTCGTCCTCGCCGTCAATGACGGCGATGAGCTTCGGTACGTCGGCAACGTCGGCACCGGCTTCGACGACGCCGAGATCGCGAAGCTGCTGAAGCTCCTGCGGCCGCTGCATCGCGACACGTCGCCGTTCGCGGTCGCGCCGAAGATGCCTCGTGTGCGCAAGGGCGACGTGCAGTGGGTCGAGCCGAAGCTCGTCGCGCAGGTGCGCTACGGCGAGTGGACGCACGACCGGCACCTGCGCCATCCCGCCTACCTCGGCATTCGTGAGGACAAGGAGGCCGCGGAGGTCACCTCGCCCGAGCCGATCGAGAGCGTGATCCGGAAGGGCAAGCGGGAGCTACGGCTCTCGAATCTCGACAAGCCTTTCTGGCCCGACGAGGGGATCACGAAGGGTGACCTGCTCGGCTACTACCGCGAGATCGCACCCGTGCTGCTGCCGCACCTGAAGGACCGGCCGTTCACGATGCGCCGCTATCCCGACGGTGCATACGGCAAGGCGTTCTTCCAGAAGGACGCGCCGAAGCACATGCCCGAGTGGATCGCGACGTACCACGCGCTCGTCTCGACGCGCGACAGCCCGCGGACGAAGAAGTGGGTCGACTTCCCGCTCGTGAACGACGAGCTCGCCCTGCTCTGGATGGTGAACATGGGCTGCATCGACATGAACACCTGGTACTCGCGGATCGACAAGCCGGACCGCCCCGACTTCGTGCTCTTCGACCTCGACCCGACGCCCGAGGTGCCGTGGACGCAGACCGTCGAGGTCGCGCTGATCCTCAAGGAGTTGCTGGACGCACTGGAGCTGACGTCGTTCCCGAAGACGAGCGGCGGCAAAGGGTTCCACGTGCTGGTTCCGCTCGATCGGCGTTCGACGTACGAGGACTCGCGCTCGTTTGCCGAGGTCGTCGCCGGTGCGGTCGCGCGCGCGCATCCGAAGCTCGCGACGACGGAGTGGTCGAAGGCGCGTCGCCGCGGCGTGCTGATCGACGCGAACCAGAACGGCGAAGGCAAGACGATCGCCTCCGCCTATTCGGTCCGCCCCCGACCGAACGCGCCCGTCTCGACCCCACTCACGTGGGACGAGGTGAACGACAAGCTGAACCCGTCGATCTACACCATGCCTGTCGTTCTCGAGCGCGTGCGGCTGCACGGCGATCTGTACGCGCCCGTTCTCAGCACGCGCCAATCACTCGGCAAAGCTCTGAAGCGCTTTCGCTAGACGGGGTGCGTTCGCGCAGCCTGCTTCGCGACCGCCAGCTCCTTTCCGTCGATCACCGCGTAGCGGAGCGCGATCGCGCCCAGCTCGTCGGAGGCCTCCTTCGCCGCGTGGCCGAGCTTCGCGTCGAGCGTCGCGGGGTCGTCGAGGTACATGAGCCGCGTCCAGAACGTGGTCAGCACAATCGACACCCACGGCATGAAGATCGCGTTCCGCTCGAGCGCCGCCGATGGACGCTGCACGAAGAACGCGACGAAGATGCCGACGGTCAACCCGGCGAGGCCGATCGCCGCCGCGGCCTGCCCGACTGACGTCGCCGTCAGCCCCTTGATGAACGCGGCGACGATCGCCGCGACGCCGAACACCATCATCGCCACGTAGCCGATGAAGACGACGCGGTAGCTGCGTCGCAGATAGGACGTCGTGCGTGCGAGCGTCTGCATGTCCTCTTGCAGGATCGCTGCCGCGAGATCGCGTAGCTCCTGCGTCGTCTGCAAAGGATCCCCGTGCCGCGGGCGGGGCAGCCTCATGCTCATAGGGCCTGCCCTCCTCCGTATGTGAGGGCCGAGCCTACCCCGCGCCGAAGAGCGGGAGCAACCGCCGGAGCCCGGAGATCTCGACCGGCACCGGGGTCGAGAAGCTTTCGCGCCTGAGCTCGAGGTCGTCGCACCCGGCGCTCTCCGCGCGGAGCCCGTCGAATGCGAGCGTGAGCGCTGC
>DATAUN010000229.1:0-16081 GCA_036268235.1 Gaiellaceae bacterium | reverse complement strand
AGCAGTACGACGTGAAGGCACGCGAACTCGCCGAGATGTTCGCCGAGAACTTCTCGAAGCGCTTCGCCGACGTCGACGCGGCGATCCGCGCAGCCGGCCCCAAGGTCTGATGGCCAAGGCGCCGAAGGCGCCGTGGCGCGTTGCTGTCATCACCATGGTTCCCACGTACCTCGGGGACCACGTCGACGCCGTGCGCGCCGCAGGCCACGAGCCGACAATCGTGATCACGGCCCGTACGCCGTCGCTGCAGGCCGATGCGTTCCTCTCGGAAGAAACGGTCGGCGTCGACGTGGTCGTCGCAGCGGGCCGGCGCTCGCTCGCGCCGATTTTGCGCGGGTATGAGATCGACCTCGGTCTCTGCGCGGGCTTCCCCTGGCGCATCCCGACGGAGGCGATCGACGCCCCGAAGCTCGGGATCGTCAACGCGCACATCGGGATGCTGCCCCGCTACCGCGGCCCGTTCCCGGTCGCGTGGGCAGTCCGCAACGGTGAGACCGAAATCGGGATGACCTACCACTTCATGGACGCGGACTTCGACACCGGGAACGTGCTTGCGCAGGCCGCCGTCCCGCTCGGCGAGGAGGACGACTGGCCGTCGACGCTGGCCAAGCTGCACGTGGCCGGCAACGAGCTGCTGCCGCGCGTCTTCGAGCGTCTCGCCAAGGGCGACCGCGGCGAGCCGCAGGGAGACGGGGAATACCAGAGCGGCTTCGAGGACGACTACAGCCGGCTCGATACCGAGGCGACGGCCGCAGACGTGCACCGGCAGGTGCGCGCGTGGGGCTTCGTGCCTCCGCGTGCGCGCGTCGGCCCGATCCTCGAGCGCAACGGCGGCCGCCGTCGCATCGTGCGCACGAGCCTCGTTGAGGTCGACGGCGCGGAGCGCCTCGACTGCGCCGACGCGTCCGTCTGGATCCTCGAGAGCGAGCCCGCGTAACCGGCGCGGCTACGCCGCCTGTTCCGCTAGCGTCCTTTCACGTGGAAGCGACCCACGACGTCCTGGTCGTCGGAGCCGGCTGCGCGGGCATGCGCGCGGCGATCGAAGCGTACGACGCCGGCGCGAACGTCGCGGTCATCTCGAAGCTCCACCCGACCCGCAGCCACTCCGGCGCGGCCGAGGGCGGCATCAACGCGGCGCTCGGGAACGCGGCCGAGGACTCGCCAGAGATCCACGCCTTCGACACCGTCAAGGGTTCCGACTACCTGGGCGACCAGGACGCGATCGAGGTCTTCACGCGTGAGGCGCCCGAAGACATCTACCAGCTCGAGCATTGGGGCGCGTTCTTCTCGCGGCGCCCGGACGGGAAGCTCGCTCAGCGACCGTTCGGCGCCGCCGGCTCGCCGCGCACCGTCTACGCCGCCGACATCACCGGGCACGTGCTCATCCAGGTTCTCTACGAGCAGCTCGTCAAGCGCGACATCACCGTGTACGAGGAGTACCACGCGTGGAAGCTCGTCGAGAACGACGGCCGCTGCCAGGGTGTCATCTGCTGGGACCTGCTGAACGGCGGGCTGCACACGGTCGGCGGCAAGACCGTCGTGCTCGCGACGGGCGGGCAGGGCCGCATCTACCGCACGACGACGAACGCGTACGCGTGCACCGGTGACGGCGCCGCAATGGCGCTCTACCTCGGCGTCCCGCTGAAGGACATGGAGTTCATGCAGTTCCACCCGACGACGCTCTATCCGTCGGGGATCCTGCTCACCGAAGGCTGCCGCGGCGAGGGCGCGTACCTGATCAACAGCGAGGGCGAGCGCTTCATGAAGCGCTACGCGCCGAACGCGATGGAGCTTGCGTCGCGCGACGTCGTCTCGCGCTCCGAGCAGACCGAGATCGACGAGGGCCGCGGCATCAACGGCTCGGTGTACCTCGACATGCGCCATCTCGGCGCCGAGCGGATCATCGAGCGGCTGCCGGGCTCGCGCGAGCTGTCGATGACGTTCGCGGGCGTCGATCCGATCTACGACCCGGTGCCGGTCCGCCCGGGAGCTCACTACCACATGGGCGGCGTCGAGACCGGCAACGACGGCCTCAGCGACCTCACCGGTCTCTACGCGGCAGGCGAGGTTGCGTGCGTGTCCGTGCACGGCGCGAACCGCCTCGGCGGCAACTCGCTGATGGAGACGATCACCTTCGGCAGACGCGCCGGCCGGGCAGCCGCCGAGTGGGCGCTCAGCCATACGACGATCGACGTTCCCGAGAGTCTCGAGGCGGACGCGGAGCGCGAGCTCAAGTCGATGCTCGACGTCACCGAGGGCGAGCGGCCGTGGCAGATCCGCCAGGACCTCGGCAGCTCGATGTTCGACAACTTCGGCGTCTTCCGCCGCGAGGATCAGATGGCAGCCCAGATCGAGATCCTCGAGGGGCTGAAGGAGCGCTACGACCGCGGCGTCGTGATCGAGGACAAGGGCGAGGTCTTCAACAGCGACCTGACGCAGGCGATCGAGCTCGGGAACATGATCGATCTCGCGCGCTGCATGCTCCAGGCCGGGATCGCGCGCAAGGAGAGCCGCGGCGCGCATGCGCGGCCGCACGACTATCCGACGCGCGACGACGAGAACTTCATGAAGCACTCGATCTCGCGCTGGGTCGACGGCGCGCCGGAGCTCAGCTACAGCGAGGTGCGGTACACCAAGTACGACCCGACGGAAAGGAAGTACTAAGTGAGCATGCAGGTCGGCCTGAAGGTGTGGCGCTTCAACTCGCGGACCGGCGAGCGCGAGCTGCAGGAGTTCGAGATCGACGCGCCCGAAGAGGCGACGCTCCTCGACTGCCTCGACATCGTCAAGGACCGGCATGACGGGACGCTCGCGTACCGCAAGAGCTGCCGCATGATGATCTGCGGCTCGTGCGGCATGCGCATGGACGGCGCCGCAGTCCTCGCCTGCAAGATGCGCATGTACGACATCGCGCAGGCCGGCCACGTGCCGGTCATCTCGGCGATGGGCAACCTGCCGATCGTCAAGGACCTCGTCGTCGACATGGATCCGTTCTGGGACAAGTTCAAGTCGGTCGACCCATACCTGCAGCCCGGATACGAGGAGCCGCCGGACGGCAAGGAGTATCTGATCCCGCCGGAGCGCATGAACGTCATCCACAAGGAGGCGCTCTGCATCAACTGCGGCTGCTGCGTCTCCGAGTGCAACGCGATGGAGTCCGACCCGCTCTTCACCGGGCCGCAGGCGCTCGCAAAGGCGATGCGCTTCGTCGGCGATCCGCGCGACGGCAACAAGATCGCGCGCCTCGAGAAGCTGAACGACGAGCACGGCGTGTGGGAGTGCACGCGGTGCTACTTCTGCAACGAGCGCTGCCCGAAGGGCGTCGACCCGCGCGACGCGATCGCGAAGCTCGGCGCCGAGTCGATGAAGGAAGGGATCGACCGCGACATGGGCGCGAAGCACGCGAAGTGGTTCGTCACCTCTGCGAAGACGACGGGCTGGCTGCGCGAGACCGAGCTCGTGCCGAAGACGCAGGGCATCGTCTCCGCGATCAAGCAGACGCGCTTCGCGCTCGACCTCGCGCTCAAGGGCAAGGTGCCGCCGCCGTTCCCGCCGCACGTGGCGAAGGACGTGAAGGAGTCGCGGCTCCTCTACGACCTCGTGCAGGAGCAGGGCCGCGACGGCTACATGGGCATCGTGCAGGGCGAGCACGCGCTCGCGCGCCTCGCGCACGGCCACGGCGGCGAGGAGTCGCTCGAGGACATCTACGCGCGTCCGGGCGCGTTCAAGCAGCCGTACCTACCCGACGAGGAGAAGAGCGCGTGAAAAAGGTCGCGTACTACAAGGGCTGTCTCGCGTCGCTCTCGGCGAAAGAGCTCGACTCTGCGACGCAGGCGCTCGCGCCGAAGGTCGGTCTCGAGCTGATCGAGCTCGAGTCGGTCACGTGCTGCGGCGCCGGCGACATCCACGAAGCCGAGCCCGACTACTACCTGCATCTGAACGCGCGCATCCTGTCGTACGCCGCGGCCGAAGGCGTCGACACGCTGCTGACGGTGTGCAACGTCTGCACGCTCAACCTCCGCCAGGCGAACTTCATGCTGCTCGGCGACACCGAGCTGCGCGCGCGCGTGAACGAGAACCTCGTCGCGGTCGGCGTGCCGGCGTACGAGAAGGACGTCGACGTGCGCCATCTGCTCTGGGAGATCGCCGAGGGCGAGGGCTATGAGCTTCTGAAGACCGCCGCGCACCGCGGCCTCAAGGGCCTGAAGATCGCGCCGTTCTACGGCTGCCAGATCCTGCGTCCGTCGAAGATCCAGGGCTTCGAGGATCCGGATCGCCCGTGGTCGCTCGAGCGGATCATCGAGGCGTGCGGCGGCGAGGCGGTCGACTACCCGGCGAAGATCAAGTGCTGCGGGTTCCCGATCATCCAAGCGCGCGAGGAGACGGCGCTCGGCGAGCTGATCCAGCCGATCGAGCAGGCGTACGAGGCAGGCGCCGACGCGATCGTCACGCCGTGCCCGCTGTGCCACCTCTCGCTCGACGCGTGGCAGTCGAAGCTGAAGAAGGCGACCGGCCGCGACTTCAAGATGCCGATCCTGCACCTCTCGCAGCTCGTCGGCGTCGCAGCCGGGCTCGAGGAGTCGGAGCTGAAGTTCCGGCGGCACGTCGTGTCGGTCAAGCCGGTCCTCGAGAAGCTCGAAGCCTGATCTACCTCGCGATCCTCGTCGCGCTCGCCGTCGCTTCGCTCGCGTACGGCTGGTTCGAGGCGGGGTGGGTCCGCTTCCGCGTGCGCGACGTGGAGATCGACGGGTTGCCGGCCGAGCTCGACGGGCTGCGCATCGCGCACCTCTCCGACTTCCATCTCGGCGTGCCGTCGCGCGGCGTGGGGGCGACCGAGCGTGCGATCGACTGGGTGGCTGAGCGGAAGCCCGATCTGATCTGCATCACCGGGGACCTGCTCTCGCGCGCGCGCGGCGAGGCGCGGCTGAACGAGCTCCTCGCGCGGCTGCCGTCGGACCCGTACATCGTGCTCGGGAACCACGACTTCGCGATCTCGCGCGACCCGTTCTCCGAGCGGGTGAGCCTGGGCGAGCTCGCGCGCGGGCACCTGCTCTCCGATGAGTCCCTGCGCGTGGACGAGCTCGAGATCGCCGGTGTCGATCCGCGCACGTGGCTGGCGAAACGGTCGAGTGGCTTCCCCGACTCGGACGCACCGCTGCGCATCCTGCTCTGCCACTTCCCGAGGGTGCTCGACACGGTGCCGGAGGGCCGCTGGCACCTGATCCTCGCCGGCCACCTGCATGCCGGCCAGATCGTGGTGCCGTACGGCTTCGGGACGTTGCTGCTCGCCCACGTGAGCTCGAAATACCGGAGCGGCATCTACGAGCGCGGGGGCACGACGATGCACGTCTCGCCCGGCCTCGGCACGACCTTTGTCCCGTTTCGGTTCTTCGCCCGCCCGGAGGCGACCGAGCTCGTCCTACGATGTACGGCATGAACAGCGACGGTCACAGCGTTATCTCGCCCGAGGTGCTGGCGCGCTACGCCGCCGACGCGGCGGCGGAGGTGCCGGGTGTGCATACGAAACAGCGGCGCGGCGCGCGGGTCACGGGTGGCGAGGTCGAGGTGCACGTCGTCGTCGACTATGGCGCCGACATCCCTCAGGTCGCCGCGGATGTGCAGCGGCGCGTGATCGAGTACCTCGGCCGGATGGCGGACGTCTCGCCGACGGCGGTCCACGTCGTCGTCGACGACGTTCAGAGGTAGTGGCGTGCCGCCGCGGCTTGCCGGGCTGACGAAGCTGACGCTCGAGACGACGCCGACGGTCTGTCACGAGTGCATCTGGTGGCAGACGCGCGGGCGGCGCACGACCGACAAGGATCGCTGGATGGAGAAGGTCGAGCTCGACTTCGGCGCGTGGGGCACCGTGTACTACGACTCCGATGGGCGCGTGCTCGGTTCGATGCAGTACGGCCCGTCGCAGGCGTTTCCGCGCGCGAGCGAGCTGCCGGGCGGCCCGCCGTCGGATGACGCGATGCTCGTCACGTGCGCCTACCTCGTCGATCCGCACAGCCCGTGGGTGCTGCAGTCGCTGTTTCTCGCGGCGATCGGCGAGGCGCGCGACCGAGGCGCGTCTTGTCTCGAGGCGTTCTCCTATCGCTATCCCGAGCGCGAGTCGAGCTACGAGCGCTTCCGCCTTCACAAGACGGTGTTCCCGCAGGACTTTCTCGCAGACTTCGGGTTCCAGGTCGTGCGCTTCGCCGGGCGCGTCGGCCTGTCGCGCCTCGAGCTCGGCGGCCTGCAGCCGGTCGAGGAAGGCAGACGCGAGAAGGTGCTGGAGGTCGTGCGCAGCGCGTTCGGCGTCCCGGACCCCATCCCGGCCCCGCGGCCGTAGACCCACCCTCCCCGCAGGAAAAAACCGGGGTCAGACCCCGACTGTCCGTTCCGCCGCGCGTCTGCGCACGTTGCGACGATTAGCTGCGCTCTGTGGAGCGATCGTCACACTTCCGCGACGAAGGCCACGTCCTCCCGAGCCACGACCGGGGTCAGACGCCGCCGTTTGCGGCCGCGTCCCTGAGGGCGGCTAGCGAGTTCAGCAAGGCGTCGTCGGTGTCGAGGCCGGGACCGCCCGAGTGCGGGAGGCCGCCGATCTCGAGCACGAGCGGGACATCGACGTCGCGCAGCACCGAGAAATCGACGTTGCCGCGACCGAGCGGCAGGTGGTGGTTCGTCTCCGGAAGCGGCGTGTCCGAGACGTGGACGAGCGTGAACCGCTCGCGCAGCGCGAGGAACCGTTCGACCTCATCGGCGCGTGTGTGATTGATGTCCCAGACGAGGCCGAGGCCGGGCACGGCGTCGACGAGCCGCTCGACCTCGTCGATGCCGACGAGTAGCCGGTGGCCCGGCGCGTTGTGTTCCGCCGCGAACAGCAGACCGGCTTCCTGTGCGAGCGGCACGGTGGCCGCGTACTCCGACACGAGGTCGATCGGCCAGTCGGGCGCCCCGGCCGGATGGATGTGCACCCGCGTGAATCCGATCTGGCGAACCGCGGGGAGGTTCGCCCGGAGCGCCGCCACGAGCGCGCCGGGCTCCTGCGGGAAGACGAGCAGCTCGAGCACCGGCTCGAGCCCGGTCTCGGCGAAGAGCTCTCCGAGCTCGGCGGGTTCGATCCCAAGCTGCTCGGCGAGCGGCTCGCCGCGGTTCATGATCTGGAGCGAGTCGAATCCGGCCGCCTTCGCGAAGCGAAGCTCGTCGGCGGGCGGCCGCCAGTTGCCACCGGACCGGCGGCCGAAGAACCGCCCGAGCATGCCGACGCGCGCGGTCAGGCGGCGACGCGCGCGCGGTCGAGCACGAGCTGCGCGATCTGGATCGCGTTCAGCGCGGCGCCCTTGCGCAGGTTGTCGCACGCGAGGAAGAGCGCGAGGCCGCGGTCGACGGTCGGGTCGCGGCGGATGCGGCCGACGAGCACCTCGTCGCCGCCGGCAGCCTTGCCGGGCGACGGGAGCTCCTCGAGCCTGACCGACGGCGCACTGCCGAGCAGCGACTGCGCCTGCTCGGGCGTCAGCTCGTCCTCGGTCTCGATCCACACCGCCTCGGCGTGGCCGACCATCACCGGCACGCGCACGCACGTCGCCTGGATCGGCAGGTCGGGCAGCTCCATGATCTTGCGCGTCTCGGCGCGGAGCTTCGACTCCTCGTCGAACTCCTCGCCGTCGAACTCCCAGTCCATGCGCAGGTCGTGCTCTGCCGGCGGCTCGTTGCGGAGCCGCTCCATCGACTGCGCGCCCGCGCCCGACACCGACTGATACGTCGCGACGCGCACGCGCACGAGCCCGGCTGCGTCGTGCAGCGGCTTCAGCGCGCAGGTGAGCGGGATCGTGCAGCAGTTCGGGTTCGCGAGGATGCTCCCGTCCTCGAGTGCGCGGTTGGCGTTCACCTCGGGGACGACGAGCGGGATGCCGGGCTCGAGCCGGTACGCGGACGACTTGTCGATCGCGACCGCGCCGCCGGCGACGGCGTGGGGAACGAGCTCGCGCGACGCGCCGGTGCCGACCGAGAAGAGAAAGAGGTCGACGTCGCCGCGTGAGAGCGCTTCGGGCGTCGCCTCCTCGACCGTGAACCTACCGAGCTGCTTGCCGGCGGAGCGCGCCGACGCAAACACGCGCACGTTCTCGAACCCGTGCCGCTCGAGCAGCTCGAGGGTGACCGTTCCGACGGCGCCGGTCGCGCCGACGACGCCGATCGCAGGCCGCTCAGACACCGATGCGCTCCTCCGCATACGACTGGAAGCGGTCGTGCACGGCACGGACCGCGTCCTCGACCTGCGAGGCGCGGATCACGCACGACACGCGGATCGACGACGTCGAGATGATCTCGATGTTGATCCCAGCGGCAGCGAGTGCGTCGAACATGTCGGCGGCCACGCCGGGATGGCTCTTCATGCCGGCGCCGATCAGCGAGACCTTCGCGATGTCGGCGTCCTGGTCGATGCGGCTCGCGCCGATCTCCGTCTTCAGCCGGTCGAGAATCGGGTTCGCGGTCGGGACGTCGGTCTTCGGCAGCGTGAACGAGATCGTCGCCTCGCCGTTCTGCGAGACGTTCTGCACGATCATGTCGATGTTCACACCGGCGCGCGCGAGCTCGCGAAACACCTGCGCGGCGATGCCGGGCCGGTCGGGGACGCCGATGATCGACACCTTCGCCTCCGAGGTGTCGTGCGTCACGCCTGAAACGATCGCCTTCTCGAGCACCAGGTCGCCCTCCTCGCCGATCCACGTCCCGCCGCCGTCCTCGAACGTCGAACGGACGCGGAGCCGAACACCGTAGCTGCGCGCGATCTCGATCGACCGCGCCATCATCACCCGCGCGCCTGACGCGGCCATCTCGAGCATCTCCTCGTAGCTGATCGTGTCGAGCTTCAGCGCGTTCGGGACGATGCGCGGGTCGGCCGTGAAGACGCCCGGCACGTCCGTGAAGATCTCGCACGCCTCGGCGCCGAGCGCGGCAGCGAGCGCGACCGCGGTCGTGTCGGAGCCACCGCGGCCGAGGGTCGTCACGTCGTTCGTCGTCGAGACGCCCTGGAAGCCGGCGACGAGCACGATCTTGTCCTCCATGAGCGCGTCGTAGATCCGCTCAGCGCGCACCTCGACGATCTTCGCCTTCGTGTGGCTCGAGTCGGTGACGATCCCGGCCTGTGAGCCGGTGAACGAGACGGCCTCGTGGCCGAGGTCGTGCACCGCCATCGCGCAGAGAGCGTTCGAGATGCGCTCGCCGGTCGAGACGAGCAGGTCGTACTCGCGCGGGTGCGGGCTCGGCGACATCTCGTGCGCAAGCCGGATCAGCTCGTCGGTCGTCTTGCCCATCGCAGAGAGGACTGCGACCACCTTCGATCCGTCCTCGTGGGCGGCGACGAGCCGCTCCGCGACACGCTTCAGCTTCTCCGTGTCACCAACCGAGGTGCCGCCGAACTTCATCACGACGAGGCCGGGTGTCCGCTCCCGGCTCACGACGCTCGGAACGACTTCGAATTCGATAGTGGTCATCTTTGGAACAGTGTAGGCATGCGCCGTCGGCCCTCTTCGCTCCGGGAATGGGTTGTGATCCTCTATGGGCTGATCGGCCTCGCGCTGCTCCCGTGGACGCTGTGGCTCTCCCAGTCGCTGAAGCCGCACCATGTGACGAACCGCTGGGACCTCGCCTGGTCGGGGTTCGACACCGGCCTCGCGCTGCTGTTCCTGCTGACGGCGTTCGCGGCCCACCACCGGTCGCCCTGGGTGGGAGCGCTCGCCGCGGCGACAGGGACGCTGCTCGTCACGGACGCCTGGTTCGACGTCGTGCTCGAGAGCCACGCGGACGAGATGCGCAACGCGCTCATCCTCGCTGCCTTCGCCGAGCTGCCGACCGCGGCGTTCTGCTTTTGGATCGCCTACCGGACCGAGCGCTTCCTCGCGCGGGCCGTGCAGCAGCTACATCTCGCGGCGCCCGGACAGCGCCCGGCCGAGCGTGACTTCGTCGGCGTACTCGAGGTCGCCTCCGACGGGGAGACCGCTCGCGAGCCGGGTGACGCGGACGCGCCCGCGTAGCCGGTCGGCGAGGAACGCGGCGGTCGCTTCGCCGGTCATGTTCGGGTTCGTCGCGAGCACAACCTCCTGCACGCCGTTTGCGTCGACACGGCGCAGGAGCTCGTCGATGCGGAGATCGCCGGGCTCGACGCCGTCGAGGGGGGAGAGCGCGCCGCCGAGCACGTGGTAGAGGCCGCGGTACTCGTGCGTGCGCTCGAGCGAGACCACGTCCACGGGCTGCTCGACGACGCAGATGAGCGCGTGGTCGCGGCGGGCGTCGAGGCAGATCGCGCACACCTCCTCCTCGGTGAGGTTCCCGCACTCGCGGCAGAAGCGCACGCGCTCTTTGACCTCCTCGAGCGCGTTTGCGAGCGCGAGCGCCTCCTCCTTCGGGCGCTGGAGAATGTGGAACGCGAGCCGCTGCGCGGTCCGCGAGCCGACGCCCGGCAGGCGCGTCAGCTGCGCGACGAGGTTCTCGACAGACGGGCTGAACACGGCTCCATTGTGCCCCGCCGCGTCGGCTGACCATGGCGAAAACCG
This sequence comes from Gaiellaceae bacterium, assembly GCA_036268235.1. Lineage (GTDB taxonomy): Bacteria > Actinomycetota > Thermoleophilia > Gaiellales > Gaiellaceae > PALSA-600. The sequence continues at coordinate 5,540 of DATAUN010000229.1, read as the reverse complement.
CCGTGTCCCAGTCGGCGTATTCCCGGACATGCCCAGGTACCGCATTTCGCTGCTGCTGCTCGCGCTTGCCCTGCTGCCGTTCGTGCTCACCGCATGCGGCAAGGGCGGCGGCGGCGGGTACTAACCGGTCTGCGCGGCTTCCCAGTCGGCGCGGTCGACCGTCACCAGGCGGACGTCGGTCTGCGCGACGACGCGGATCTCGTCGAGCCGCTCCCACTGCCCGATCACGTTGCCGGGGCCGCGCTCGTCCTCGTCGTCGATCGTCAGCACGCCGTGCATGACGAGCAGCAGCCCGGAGCGAGGCTCGTCGGGTGACGACACGACCGCGCCCGCCGGGAAGCTCAGCGCCTGCCCGACGTCGAGGAGCTTCGCGACGAAGTTCTCGTCGATGGCCTAGAGCCCTGGCAGCAGGCCGCCGAGGTCGGGCGGCAGCATGCTCTTCATCTTCGCCTCGACCTTCGCGTGCGCCGAGCGCAGCGCTTCGTTCGCGGCGGCGAGGACGAGATCGGCCAGCATCTCCGGGTCGTTTGGGTCGATCGCCTTCGGATCGATCCGCAACTCCTTCAGCTCGCCGGCCGCGCTCGCGACGACCGTGACCATGCCGCCGCCCGCGGACGCCTCGGCGGTTTCCTTGCCTGCCTCCTCCTGAAGCTGCTCCATCTGCGCCTGCATCTCCTGCGCCTGCTTCATCAGTGCGTTGAGATCGAACGTCATTCGTCCACCTCCCTCGCGTCGAAGGTGCTCTTCATCAGCTCGAGCACGTCCTCCTCGCTCGCCGGCGCATCGTCCTCGATCTCCGCGCGCTCGTTCTCGCCGAGCTCGAATGCGATCGCAAGCTTGCGGCCCGTCACCTCGTACAGCGCGTCGCGCAGCATCGCCGTGTTCTTCGGGTCCTCGGCAAGTTTGAGATGGAAGGCCGCGGTCTGCGGAAACTCGAGCGTCAGCGTGTCGCCCGCGAGTGACGCGGGGTGCGCCTCGGCGAGCGTCTTCCCGATCGGGATCGAGCGGGACTCGACCGCGGGCAGGATCGTCCTGCGCCAGGCCTCCTGGAGCTGCTCGAGCTCAACGCGCAACGGTTCCGAGGCCGCTGTGGGAGGCGAAGGCTTGTCGTCCGTTGCGCTAGTGGCAACTAGCGTTTCGCCAGATCCCGGTCGCCCTGCCTCAAGGCGGTCGAGGCGAAATGCAATCGCCTCGCGCGAAAGGTCCGACCCGGGCCGGGTCACCTTCACCAGGGCAAGCTCCAGCGGCAGTCGCGGGTCTCCGCCCTGGCGCATGTCGTCGACTGCGACCGCGAGCAGGTCGATCAACCGGATGACGGTCGCGGCCGGCAGCTGGTTCGCCTGCTCGCGCAGCCGCTCGCGCGCCTCGTCGGTCACGGGCAGCGAGTCGGGCACCTCGTTCATGTGCTGCACGAGCAGCAGGTGGCGCAGGTGCTCGAGCAGGTCGGTGACGAGCCGGCCGATGTCCTGTCCCTGCCCGGAGAGCTCTTCGAGGACGAGCAGCGCGTCGGCGGTCTCGCCGGCCGCGACCATGTCGACGAGCCGGAAGAGCACCTCGTCCTCGACGGCGCCGAGGAGCTGCAGCACGTCCTGCACCGCGATCGCGCCGCCGGTCGCCGATGAGAGCTGGTCGAGCGTCGACTCGGCGTCGCGGTAGGCGCCGCGTCCGCCGCGCGCGATCAGCGCCAGCGCCGCGTCCGGCACGTCGATCTCCTCCGCGTCCGCGATCCGGCGCAGCTTGCGCACGAGGTCGGGCAGGCGCGGCCGTTGGAAGACGAACGTCTGGCAGCGCGAGCGCACGGTCGGCAGCACCTTCTGCAGCTCGGTCGTGCAGAACACGAAGAGCAGGTGCGGCGGCGGCTCCTCGATCAGCTTCAGCAGCGCGTTCCACGCCGCGTCGGTGAGCTGGTGCGCCTCGTCGAGGATGTAGACCTTGTACTTCCCCTCGACCGGCTGGAGGATGACGCGCTCGCGAATCTCGCGGATGTCGTCGATGCCGCGCTGCGAGGCGGCGTCCATCTCGATCACGTCGAGCGACGAGCCGTTTGTGATCGCGACGCACGCGTGGCACGTGTTGTCCGGCTTCGCCGTCGGGCCGTGTTCGCAGTTGACGCTCTTCGCGAGGATGCGCGCGAGCGAGGTCTTGCCGGTGCCGCGCGGGCCGGCGAAGAGGTAGGCCTGCCGCACCTTCCCCTGCTCGATCGCGTTCGTGAGCGTCCGCACCACCGCTTCCTGACCAACGACCTCAGCGAAGGTCTGGGGGCGGTACTTGCGGTAGAGGGCGGCCACGGGCCGATTGTCGCAGACCCGCCAACGCTACGGCTGAAAGGCCGCCGCCGCCTCGACGGGGCTCGGCCCCGCCTCCACCTCGCGCTCGGCGGCGGACGCCCGTGCCAGCGGGAACCGAAGCTCAAAGACGAGGCCGCCGGCGGCAGCGTTCTGCGCCCGGCACGACCCGCCGTGGGCGCGGGCGATCGCACTCACGATCGAGAGGCCGAGCCCGGACCCGCCCTGGTGCCGCGACCGAGATGCGTCCGAACGCGCAAACCGCTCGAAGATACGTTCGAGAGCCTGGTCGGGAACGCCAGGCCCGTCGTCCCGAACCGTGATGACGACCGCGTTCAACTCGGCGTACGCGCCGATCTCGATTCGACCGTAGTCGTCGGTGTGCTGGACCGCGTTCTCGACGAGCGCATCCACGGCGGCGTGGAGCCAGGTCGGATCTGCGTCGAGCGAGACGTCGACAACGGTCCCGAGACGCCACGCACGTGGCGCCACACCGGCCCAGCGCACGACCATGTCTTCGAGGAACGGGACGAGCGGCACGGACTCGCGCTGCAGGCCGTCGCCTCGCTCCGCGCGTGCAAGCAAGAGGATCCGGTCGATCATCAGCTTCATGCGGCCGAGCTCGTCGAAGGCGACCTCGAGCTCGGCGGTGTCTGAGCCGAGCCGCCGGGCGAGCAGCTCGAGATGGCCTCGCGCGATCGTGACCGGCGTTCGCAGCTCGTGCGAGATGTTCTGGAGGAGACGCTCTTCATGCTCGAGCAGCTCCGCGCGCTCGTCCGCAAGTGCCCCGACTGTCTCGAGCATCTGGAGCCGCCGGCGTGCATGCCAGACCATCGCGAGGAACATGGCCGAGAGCAGCGGGACCTCGAACAGCTCGCCCCAGTCCTGCATGCCGTCGTGGACGTCGCGGAGGATCGAGATGCCGCAGACGAGCATCACGACTCCGAGCACGATCGCGGTGCCCTTGAGCGACCAGATGCGGAAGCCGTAGAGCAGCGTGAGAGCGACCCAGATGACGTGGAAGGGAACGGCCTCCCACGCGGGCCACGCGATCATCGCGGCGAGGCACGCGATCGCGAGCGCCGCCCACGCGAGGTCGAGCGGGTTAGGTCGCCGTGACGCGGTAGCCGGCATTCCTCACCGTTTCGATCGCCGACACGCAGTCGAGCTTCTTGCGCAGCCGTCGCACGCAGACGTCGACCACGTTCGAGCCCGGATCGAAGCTGTAGCCCCAGACCTCTGAGAGGAGCCGCTCGCGGCTGATCACCTCACCCGCGCGCGCGATCAGGTGGTAGAGCAGTCGGAACTCGCGGTCGGAGAGATCCACGACCCGTCCGCCGACAACGGCCTGGCGCCGGGCCAGGTTGAGCTCGAGCGCGCCGGCGCGGATCCGCATCCCGTCGCCTGTCTCGGCTCCGCGCCGAAGGTGGACGCGAATGCGCGCGACGAGCTCGTCGAACGAGAACGGCTTCGCGAGGTAGTCGTTCGCACCGAGAGTGAAGCTGCGCAGCTTCGTCGGAAGATCGGTCCGGGCCGAGACGATCAGCACCGGCAGCGAGCTGCCGGCACGGCGAAGCTCGGTGAGAAACTGGAGCCCGTCGAGCCGCGGGAGCAGCAGGTCGAGAATGACGAGCTCGTACGGCTCGCTCAGCGCAAGCCGAAGCCCGGTGGCGCCGTCATCGGCGCCATCCACCACAAAACCCTCCGCCCCGAGGCCAACCCGCAAAAACTCGAGGATTCGGGCCTCGTCTTCAATGACGAGGATCCGCATCGGCGACCCGCCGACCCTACTACTGGGGCTCGGCGGGCGCCGAGGGACCCGCCTGCGTCAGGCGGCGATCTTCTCGCGCTCGTGCCGGGGGAGCGTGGCGACCTTCGCCAGGTGCTCGTGCCGGGCGTGGCGATCGAGGTGGATCCCATGGTGCAAGAGCCGCACGATCCCGTAGATCAGGAGGCCGGCCAGCACCGTATTGACGATGATGAGTGTCGTGAGTGTCATGTCTGGAGTGTTCCTTCGTTCGCTGAGGGTTGTCTGAGAGCCAGCTAGGAAGTTCCTGTGAACGGCTTCCCGGGTTACGGCCAGATGACACCTTTGTCATAAAGCGCACACGATCGATCGCGGCGCGATATATCCCGGAGCGGGTGGCAGGGAAAGTCGTAGCGGTCACAGGGGGCGCGCTGCTCGTCGCGGTGCTGATTGCTGCGTACGTCCTGTTCCTGACGAACGGGCCGACGCCGTACCGCGTCCCCGTCGCGAACGCCGGCACCGTGCGTCAGAGCGTCAACCTGACCCTGGAAACGGTCGCTGCCGTCGGGCCGACGCTCTCGCCGCACGAGAACTGGGTGTCCTACCTCGTGCGCGAGAACGGTGTGTGGGACCGCAGCACCGTGTGGACGCTGCCGGCCAACACGACCGTGCACGTCACGATCTACAACTTCGACGGAGATAGCGGCCTGCGCAATCCGTTCCTCGCGCAGGCTCGCGGGGTCAACTCGTACGCGGTGAACGGCAAGGCCGTGAAGCTGATCGACCCCGACGACGCGTCGCACACCTTCGCAGTTGCGCAGCTCGGGATCCTCGTGCCGATCCTCGGTGTCGCGGACGACGCGAAGAACCAATGCGGGTTCGCGCCGTGCGGCTTGAGCAACGCGCACAACACGATCACGTTCACCTTCCGGACGGGCAAGAAGGGGCACTATCGCTGGCAGTGCCTCGTCCCGTGCGCCGCGGGCTTCGTCTACGGCTTCGGCGGCCCGATGCAGACGGTCGGCTACATGGACGGCTACCTCGATGTGGTCTAAGCAAGGTCACGGCGCGCGGATCGCCGCGCTGACGGTGGTCGGCACGGCAATCGTCTTGCCGCTCGTCCTGTTCGTGCTGGGACCGAACATGCCGCCCGGCAAGGGAACGCCCGCCGCGGCGAGCCAGGTCACCGACAACACGGTGATGCTCGTCGTGATGACGCCGTTCACCGTGTTCATCCTCGTCTACCTCGTCTACGCGCTCGCCACGTTCCGGGCGAAGCGCGGCGAGGAGCTGCGCGATGGTGCACCGATTCGCGGGCACTTCAAGTCGCAGGTCGCCTGGCTCGCGACGACGACGGTCGCCGTCCTGTTCCTCGCATCTTTCGGGACGGAGCGCCTTCTTGCCGACAACGGGGCAGGCGGCGGCAACGGGCCGAATCCGGCCTCGAAGCCGAGCGGCCCGATATTCCCGGTTCAGGTGATCGGCCAGCAGTGGCAGTTCACCTACCG
>DATAUN010000228.1:0-9916 GCA_036268235.1 Gaiellaceae bacterium | reverse complement strand
CTCGACCGTCACGCCGGGTTGCGTCAGCTCGACGGGCACGACGGCGTCTGCGCCGTCCGGGACGACCGCGCCGGTCGAGATCTCGATCGCCTCGCCGGCGCCCAGCACGACGTCGGCGGGGCGTCCGGCAGCGGACTGGCCGACCACGCGCAGCTCGCCGGGTGTGTCGGCCGCACGCACCGCGTAGCCGTCCATCGCCGAGCTCGGGAACGGCGGCAGGTCGACTGCCGATACCGCGTCGGCGGCTGCGTAGCGTCCGCTCGCGTCCGCCACGGCGACGTCCTCGGCCCCGAGCGGCCGCACGTGTGCGAGCACGAGCTCGAGCGCTTCGCCGATCGTCGGGAGGTCCGCCACCGTGGATCACGATAATCCCGGAGGCATGGCCGATGAGCTGATCGCGGGGCGGTACCGCCTGATCGAGCCACTGGGCCGCGGCGCGATGAGCGCGGTCTGGCTGGCGCAGGACGAGGAGCTCGGCCGGCAGGTCGCGGTGAAGACGCTCGCGCCCAGTGCGGACCGGCAGCGGTTCGAACGCGAGGCGCGGGCGGCCGCGTCGCTCTCGCATCCGAACATCTGCTCGCTCTACGACTACGGCGAGGCGGACGGCAAGCCGTTCATGGTGCTCGAGTACCTGCAGAACGGCTCGCTCGAGGACCGCCTGCGCGCGGGCAAGCCGCTGCCCGACGCCGAGACGACGCGCATCGCGACCCAGGTGGCAGCCGGTCTCGCGCACGCCCACGAGCGCGGGCTCGTCCACCGCGACCTGAAGCCGGCGAACATCCTCTTCGACTCGGAGGACCGCGCGAAGATCGCGGACTTCGGGATCGCGCGGATGGGCGGGACCGGCACGCTCACCGAAGCGGGAACGGTGCTCGGCACCGCGTCGTACATCTCGCCGGAGCAGGCAGCCGGGCAGCCGGCGGGCCCGGCGAGCGACGTCTACTCGTTCGGCGTCATCCTCTTCCGGATGCTCACGGGCAGGCTCCCGTTCGTCTCGACGAACGCGATGGAGCTCGTGCGCATGCACCGAGACGATCCGCCGCCGTCGGTGCACGACTTCCGCCGGGATGCGCCGGCGCGGCTCGAGGCGATCGTCGCGGCGTCGCTCGCGAAGGATCCCGCCGACCGGCCGGCGGATGGGCGTGCGCTGTACGCCGAGCTGCGCGACGACGAGACGGCGGCGACGATGCTCGCCGCGCCTGCCGCCGCAGCCGGGACCGAGGCGACCCGGATCATGCCGCGCGCCGCTGCGCGTCCTGCAGCGCGCCGCTCGCCGATCGTCCCGATTGCAGCCGTCGCGGCGGTCGTGCTGCTGCTCGGCGGTGTGGCGCTCGCGCTCGCGCTGACGCACGGCGGCGGCTCGAACGGCGACGGAACCGTTCCGGGGCTCAGCCTCCCGAAGGTGCCGTCGGCGGCGAACTCGACGACAACCGCGCCGCCGACCACGACTTCGGCGAGCACGACCGCGGCGGCGACCACCGCTCCCACCACTACCGCCGCGCCCACGACCACGCACCCGCTGACGACACCGCCAACCACGACTGTCACGCCGCCGACCACGACCGTGGCACCGCCGACGACGACCGTCGCGCCGCCGCCCACGACGACCGCGCCTCCGACGACGACCGAACCGCCGCCGACGACAACCACGGCCGACACCACCACGACCACTCCGACGACGACGTAGCGCTAGTGCGGAGCGGCCTGCTGCGGCGGTGCGGCGGGCGCCTGCTGCACCGGCGTCTGATCGGTCGGCACGGTGTACGTCGTCGGCGCCGAATAGGCCGGCGTCGTCGGGGTGTAGGTGTAGGCGAGCGAGCCGTAGTCACCCCGCGCGATCGACTTCCAGATCGGGTACTTGTCAGGCAGCGGGAAGTCGAGGACCTTGTGGTCCCACAGCGCCGCCGCCATGTACTCGTGCCAGATCGGCACCGCGTACGTCGCGCCCTGCACGGTCTGCCCGTGCACGTCTGTCATCGGGATCTCTCCCGTCGGATAGCCCATCCACACCACGGTCGAGAGCTGCCGCGTGTAGCCGTCGTACCACGCGTCGTCGTGGTTGTCGGTCGTGCCCGTCTTGCCCGCGCACGGATGCGTGCTGTCGCACGACCCGGCGCCCGTGCCGAACTCGGCGTTCTGCTGCAGCACGTCGTTCACCTTCCACGCCACCCCCTGGGAGACGGCGCGCTTCGTCTCCGGCTTGCCCCAGCCAGAATCCTTGTCGACGTGGCCGCCAGGCAGGATCACCTTGGTGATCGCCATCGGCTTCGCATAGATGCCCATCGCCGGGAACGTCGCGTACGCGGCCGCCATGTCGAGCGGCGAAACGGCGAGCGAGCCGAGCCCGATCGACGCGACCGGCGTGTCGGGCGTCATGTGCACGCCGAGCCGATGCGCCATCTGCCAGACGTAGCGCGGACCGACGTCGAGCGTCAGTTGCGCATACACGGTGTTGTCAGATTGCAGCGTTGCGCGCGTCAGCGACTCGGTGCCGGAGTACGTGTTCTCGTAGGTGTGCACCTGCCACGGCGTCTGGCACCACGGGCCGAGCGTGCAGTCGAACGGCGCCGAGGTGTAGTAGGTCGTGTCGGGATCGACGCCCTGCTCGATGGCGGACGCGAGCACGAACGTCTTGAACGTCGAGCCCGCCTGCCGCGCGGACTGCGCAACGAGGTTGAACTGGTTGCCCTTCGTACGAACGACTGCGGTCATCGCGCGGATCGCGCCGGTGCCGGGCTCGATCGAGACGATCGCCGCCGCCGGGTCGGTCTTGTACGGCAGCACGTCCATGATCGCCTTGTTCGCGAGCCGCTGGAGCCGCGGGTCGATCGTCGTGTAGACCTTGAGCCCGCCTTCGGCGACGGTGTTCGCGCCGTACTGCAGCTCGAGCTGCTGGCGCACGTACGAGAAGAAGTACGGCTCCTTGATGCGCGTGTAGATGCGGCCGGGCTTGAGATGCAGATCGGTTTGCGCGACGGCGGCCGAATACTGACGCTGCGTGATGTCGCCGTTCGTGAGCATCGCGGCGAGGACCTCGTCTCGCCGTCCGATCGCGGCCTGCGGATCGTGGAACGGGTCGTAGTCGGACGGGGCCTGCGGCAGGCCGGCGAGCAGCGCCGCCTGCACGAGCGAGAGCTGGCTCGCGTGCTTCGAGAAGTACGTCTCCGCGGCGGCCTCGACGCCGTACGCATGGTTGCCGTACGGCACCGTGTTGAGGTAGTCGTCGAGGATCCTCTGCTTCGACCACTTGTGCGAGAGCTTGATCGCGAGGCACGCCTCCTTGAGCTTGCGCTGGATCGTGCGCTCGTCACCGGTGTAGAGATTCCGCACGAGCTGCTGCGTGATCGTCGATCCGCCCTGGACGGCCTTCCCGGCGGTGATGTCCGTCCAGGCGGCGCGTGCAATGCCGACGTAGTCGATCGCACCGTGCTCCCAGTACCTGCGGTCCTCGACGGCGACCGTCGCCGTCGGTAGCCAGGACGTCATCTGCGCGAGGGTCACGGGCACGCGGTTGTGGTCGGCCGGGATCGAACCGAGCACCGAGCCGTCGCTTGCGTAGACGAACGAGTTCTGGCCGATCTCCACCGGCCGCAGCGTGTTCAGGTTGCAGCCGACCGTCAGTGCTGCGCCGGCGCCGAACCCGAACGTGAGCACGAGCGCGCCGCCGCCGATCGCGAGCACCGCGAGCACAGCGCCGGTGCGCCGCCGCCGCTTGATCCTGCTGGCGCGCTTCCGCTTGCGTCCACGCTGCGCGAGGATGAAGTCGAGGTCATCCAGGCGGCGGCGCGAAGTCATGCGGCGTTCCCGGCGAGCCGCTCGGCGAGCGCGATGCGCAGGTCGCTCGCGGCCCGCTCGGCCGCGCCCTCCCTCGGTACCCATTTCCGAACCACGATGGTCGCGTTCTCCCCCGAAAGGTCGGTCACGTACACCTCTTCTCCTTCGGCCTCGATCGCCTTGAGCGTCTGCTTCAGGTTCGCGGCCGGGACCTGAACGGATGCCTCGGCGAGCGTCCTCGAGCCGCGGATCGTCGAGTTGCGGATCGTGCCCGAGGCGAGCGACTCGTTCGGTACAACGAGCCGGTCGTTGTCATGGGTGCGCAGCCAGGTGTAGGTGAGACCGATCTCCTCGACGACCCCCTGGACGCCGCCGATCTCCACCTCGTCGCCGAGGCGCAGCGGCTGGGTGATCGCGATCAGGATCCCGGCGACCACGTTCCCGATCGTCCGCTGGCTCGCGAAGCCGATCACGAGCCCGATCACCGCAGAAGATGCGAGCACGCCGCCGGCGACCGCGCGCACCTCGGGAATCACAAGCAGCGCCGAGACGACGCCGACGAAGACGATCGCGAAGAACACGGTCTGGCGGAGCACGCGGTACCGCGTCGCCACCGAGGGCGCGAGGTCGTGGCGCGAGATGCGCCAGTCGACGACCTTCGCCACGAGCGAGGCGACGACGACCATGCCTATGGCAATCACGATCCGCTGCCAGAAGAGGGACATCGACTCTCCCTATTCGACCCAGTCGATCGGTTTCCGTCCGGCGTAGCCGGCGCCGATCTCGTGCCATTGCTCGACCGCTGGCTCGCCGACCTGCCAGCAGAGCTCGATCTCCTCGCCGTCGCGGAGCGCCGGGAAGTCGAGGAGCCCGACGTCGGGATCCTTGAGCACGACGCCGATCGAGTCCAGCTCGGCGATGCAGGCGGCCGCGCGGTCTGCGAGCTGCTCGAGCTCGGCCTGCGCGGCGTTCAGGTCATTCGCGGCGTAGCCGCCGCCGTTACCGCCGATCGCGGTCACGAGCTTTCCCTGTTCGCCGACGAGCTCGTGCATCCGCGTCCGCAGGGCGACGAGGCGCTCGGCAACCGGGCGCACCTCGTCGAGGGCGCTGTTAGCCTCGGCGGGGGTGAAGAGGCGTTTCGGCACGGCGCCGGCCAATGGTACGGCGGACTCGACGCGCCTCGCGTGGTGGCTCGCGCTCGTCGGGCTGCTGATCCTGCTCGGCTACACCGGCGGCGGCGCGCCGGACAACGCGATCTACCACTGGTCGCTCGCGATCGGCGGGCTGATCCAGGACGCGGTCGTGCTGATCCTCGTGCTCATGATCGCCGGGTTCTCAAGCGAGCGGCTCGCACTCCGGCGCCCCACCTCGTACGGGCTCGCTGCGAAGCTGATCGTGTCGGCGATTGTCGGGATCTACGTCTTCGAGGGGATCTACTCGGCGATCGTGCATCCCGGCAACGAGCAGCACCTGACGCCGAGCCACTGGGAACCGCACCACTGGCTCGCCTACGTCGCGAACAGCATCGTCATCTGCACGTGGGTGCCGTTCGTCGAGGAGCTGACGTTCCGCGGGGTCGGCTACTCGCTGCTCGAGCGATTCGGCCGCTGGCCCGCGATCGTGCTCGTCGGCCTGCTCTTCGGGCTCGCACACGGACTCGTCCTCGAGCTGCCGGTGCTCGTCGTGTTCGGCTGCACGCTCGCGTGGATCCGGTCCCGGACGGAATCCGTAGTCCCGGGCATGTTCGTCCACGCGACGTTCAACCTGATCGCGCTGATCGCCGCCGTCACCATCGGCGGCTACATTCACGTGTAGTGCGCCGCGTCGCCCTCGTCGCGCTGATCGCCCTCTCCTTCGCACCTGTCGCCAGGGCGGGCTGCGGTGTCACCGAGTCCGCGCTCGCCGGGCGCGCGCCGCTCACGGTGACGTTCACCGCGCAGTGCGCCTCGGCGTCGTACGCGTGGGACTTCGGCGACGGCGCGACGGCGATCGGTCAATCCGTGCAGCACGTCTTCGCCGCGGGCTCGTTCCACACGACGCTGACGAGCGATGCGGGCACCGACATGACGGGCCCCGTCACGTCGGTGTCGCTGACGCTCACCGCACCGAAGCGCGCGCGCTACGGGCAGTGGGTCGCGCTCAGCGCGACCGTCGTGCCGCGCCTCCCGGTGACGCTCGGAGGACGGAGTTTCGTGCACGGCAAGCTGCGCGTGCGCGTTCTCTCGCCGCGGCCGTGGACTGCCGTTGCCGACGGCGTCACGGCGACGGCTGCGGCGACCGTCGTCCCGACCCTGACGCTCGCAACTCGAGGCGCGACGTTCGTCGGGTCGGCTGTGCGCGTGATCGCAACGTTGCATCCGGCCGATGCCGGAACGGTCGTCGCTCCGCACGCGGTCGACACGCGCACGCCGCACGTCGCGCACGTCACCGCGACGACGCATCCCGCACCGGGGTGGGCGGGCGTCTCGCAGACGCTCGCCGTCAGCGTGCTCGCGCCGGACCTCGAGCCGGGCAGCCGCGGGCCGAGCGTGCTCGCGCTCGAGCAGCGGCTCATCGCAATCCACTACGCCGTGCAGGTGGACGGCGTCTTCGGCGACGACGACACGGAGGCCGTCTACGCGTTCCAGAAGATCGAGGGGCTGCCGCGCACAGGTCTCGTCACGCGCACGTTCTGGCAGCGACTGCTCGTCGCGCGCACACCGGCGGCGCGGTACGCCGGCAACCACGTCGAGGTCGACAAGACCCGTCAGGTGCTGTTCGTCGTGCGCGCCGGCAAGGTGGCTCTCGTCGTCGCGACGTCGACAGGCGCGACCGGCAACACACCGCTCGGCGTCTGGCACGTGTATCGCAAGGTCGCCGGCTACGACTGGGTGCTGTACTACCCGAGCTACTTCCTGCGCGGCTTCGCGATCCACGGCTACCCGGACGTGCCGCCCTATCCCGCCTCGCACGGCTGCGCGCGCATCCCGATGTGGGTCGCCACCACGGTGTACGGGCTGATCCCCGACGGCTCGACGGTCTACGTCTACGCATGAGCGGAGACGTCGTCTCCGAGCTGCGAAAGCAGATCGACGAGCTCGACCGCGAGATCGTCGTGGCCGTCAACCGCCGCCTCGAGCTGGTCGCGGCGCTGAAGCGGCACAAGGACGAGCACGGGATCGCGTTCGTCGACCCGCACCGCGAGGAGCAGATGCTCGCGGAGCGCGAGCGGGAGAACGCAGGCCCGCTCTCGGTCGAGGGGCTGCGGAGCTTCTACGCCGGACTGCTCGCGCTGTGCAAGCGCGAGCTCGGCTAGTCCTCGTCGGCGTCCTCGACGTCCTCGTCGGCGTCGTCTTCTTCGAGCAGCTCCTCGACCTCTGCTTCCGCAAAGTCCTCGGCGGAGACACGGTCGAGGAAACGCTTGAACTCGTCGACGATCTCCTCTTCGTTGACCTCGTCGCCTTCCATTTCGATCGCAGACTCCTCGATCACGTCGTCGGCGGCGAAGATCGGCGCCTGCGCCCGTACCGCGACCGCGATCGCGTCGGACGAGCGGGAGTCGATCTCGACCTCGGTGCCGTTCTGCGCAACCGTAATGGATGCGTGGAACGTGTTCTCGCGGAGCTCGGTGACGGTGACGCGCACGACCTCGACGTCGAGCTCGCCGAGGATGTTCACGAGCAGGTCGTGCGTGAGCGGCCGCGGGGCGCTCGCGCCCTGGAGCTTCATCAGGATCGCCGCAGCCTCGGGATGGCCGATCCAGATCGGCAGGTAGCGGTTCCCGTCCGCCGTCTTCAGCAGCACGATCGGCTGCTTTCCGACGAGGTCGAACGACACGCCGTAGATCGACATCTCGACCATCTGTTTCTAGATTACCCCCGGCCTTGGAGGCAAACGTCCGGGCGCTATCATGCGCCCGCTCGGGCGATTAGCTCAGTTGGTTAGAGCGCCGCTCTGATAAGGCGGAGGTCCCTGGTTCGAATCCAGGATCGCCCATCTAGCCGGGCTTGCGGATCTCGGTGGAGGCGACCGCGGCCCGCTCACGCGACGTCCTCGCCCGCGCCCGGCCGACCGTCCCGCGCGCTTCCTCGGCGCAGGCTTCGATCCGCTCCGTGCACCGCCGCATCTGCTCGCGTAGCTCCGCCGTGCGTGCGTCGTCTCCGTCGAAGCACGCGCCGCCGAGCGCGTACTGGAGCTGGGAGCGCTCGCGCGCGAGCTTGCTCGCCTCGACCCGGAAGCTCGCGACCTCGCGGCCCGCGCGCGTCCAGGCACGCACCGAGGCTCCGGTGAAGCCGGCGAGCGCGCGCGTGTGGTCGATCGCCGCGGCGGCGACACGGTCGAGCGACGAGCTGCGGCTGCGACGCGCCTGCTCTGCGTAGAGAGCGGCCAGGAAGAGCGCCGCGACGAGCAGCAGCAACCCGACGGCGAGGTTGCCCGTCGCAAGCGCGACGACGGCGGCTCCGAACGCCACTGCGGCGAGCGCGATCACGAGGCCGCGCGGCGTCAGTCCGAAGTAGTGCGGCTGGACGCGCTCGTAGGCCGTCGGCGTCTCGAGCTCCGGCGGAACCTCGAACTCGTCGGTCTTGCCGCCGTCCATCAGTGGACGGCGCGGGTGCGGTGCACGTAGTCCTCGACGGCGTGCAGGAAGCTCGAGTCCTGTGCGAGCTCCGCGAGCGTCATCTTGGTCTCCGCGTCGATGTCGTCGTCGTCGTCGAGCTCGCGCAGGAACGGCTGCAGCCTTCCGCTCTGGTTCATCTGCGCCATGCGCAGGAAGAGCGCGCGTGTGTCGTCGTCCTGCGAGATCGCCTCGAGCGACTCGATGTCCTGGAGGTGGTGTCCGTCCATGTAGATGCAACGGGCGTTCTCGGCCGAGGGTTACGGGTCGAGCAGCCGCTCGAGCGCCTCGGCGAGCTCCTCGAGGCCGACGTCGCCGTCCACCGCGACCTGGAGGCCGGCCGCGCCGACCTTCGCCTCGAAACCGGTGAGCCGCTGGAAGGCCTCGCGGACGCGGCCTGCGAGAGCGGGATCCACGGCGCTGACGCGGCGCTCGCGGGTACGCGCGCCGGCGGTCTTCGCGGCCCGCTCGGCGGAGCGGACGGACATCCCCTCGCGCACGATCCGGCGGGCGAGTCGGCGGCGAGCGTCGTGGTCGGGCACGGAGAGGATCGCCCGCGCGTGGCCCTCGGAGAGCTCGCTGCGCGCGACGAGCTCGAGCACGTCGTCGGGTAGCTCGAGCAGGCGGACGCGGTTCGAGACGGTGGGCTTCGACTTGCCGACGCGTTCCGCGACTTCGCCGAGCGACAGGCCGAACTCGTCGAGTAGGAGGGCGTAGGCGCGGCCTTCCTCGATCGGGCTCAGGTCCTCGCGCGCGACGTTCTCGACGAGGCCGAGCAGCAGCGAGTCGCGGTCGTCGGCCTCGCGCACGACCGCCGGGACGGTTGCAAGCCCGGCCTCGCGTGCGGCACGCCAGCGGCGTTCGCCGGCGATCAGCTCATAGCCGCCGTCGAGGCGCGGGCGCACGACGACGGGCTGGATCAGCCCCTGCACGCGCAGCGACTCGGCGAGGCCGCTCACCGACTCGTCGTCGAAGCGCTTGCGCGGCTGCTTCGCGTTCGGGTGGATCTGGTCGAGAGGCAGCTGCGCGAGCGACGGGTCGGCTGCGCCGATCAGCACCTCGAACCCGCGCCCGAGCCCGCGGCGGGGCGCGTTGCTACTTGCGCTCGACAAGCTCCATCGCCACCTTCCAGTAGGCCTCCGCGCCGCGCGAGCGGCGGTCGTAGTGGGTGACCGGCAGGCCGTGGCTCGGAGCCTCGGCAACGCGCACCGAGCGCGGCACGACGGCGTCGAAGACAAGCGCGCCGAAGTGCTTGCGCACCTCCGCCTCGACGTCGGCGGAGAGCCTCGTCCGCCCGTCCGCCATCGTGAGGAGCACGCCGGCGATCTCGAGCCGCGGGTTGAGCCGCGCCTTGATCATGTTGATCGACTGCACGAGCTGCGCGAGCCCCTCGAGCGCGTAGTACTCGGCCTGCACCGGGACGATGACGCGGTCGGACGCGGCAAGGGCGTTGACGGTGAGCGGCCCGAGTGACGGCGGACAGTCGAGCAGCACGAAGTCGAACTCGTCGGTGTGCTCGAGCGCCTGCGCGAGGTAGCGGTCGCCGTC
>DATAUN010000227.1:0-8001 GCA_036268235.1 Gaiellaceae bacterium | reverse complement strand
AGCTGCTCGCCCGGCGGCACGTCGTCGAGGTCGGCCGGACGGACGAGCACGTCCTCGGGCACCTCGACGTAGCCGAGGTTGCGCGCGACGTTCATGTTGCGGCGCATCGAGCGGCCGACGACGACAACCTTGCGGCCGCAGTCGACGCCGACGTCGATCGCCTGCTGCATTCGGTGGATGTTCGAGGCGAAGCTGGAGACGAGGACGCGGCCGTGCCGTGTCGGGATGATCTGGCGGAACGCCTCTCCGACGACGCGCTCGGAGCGCGTGAAGCCGGGCCGTTCCGCGTTCGTCGAGTCGCCGCACAGCAGGTCGACGCCGCGGTTGCCGAGGTCGGCGAGCTTGCCGACGTCGGTCTTCAAGCCGTCGACCGGCGTGTGGTCAAGCTTCCAGTCGCCGGTGTGGAAGACGCGCCCCGCGCTCGTCTCGATCCCGATGCCCACGGCGTCGGGGATCGAGTGCGCCATGCGGATGAACTCGAGCCGGAACGGGCCGAGCTCGATCGGCGCGCCCTCCGGGTCGACCTCGCGCAGCTCGGCGGCGCGCAGCAGACCATGCTCGTCGAGCTTCGACTTCACGAGCCCGAGCGTGAGCCGCGTCGCCCAGATCTCCTCGACGCGGACCTCGCGCATCAGGAAGGGCAGCGCTCCGACGTGATCTTCATGCGCGTGTGTGAGCACGACCGCGCGAATGCGCTTGTCGCGGAGGTAGCCGAAGTCCGGGAGGATGACGTCGACGCCGAGATGCTCGTCGCGCGGGAACGCCATTCCCGCATCGACGACTATGAGCTCGCCGCCGATCTCGTAGACGGTCATGTTCTTGCCGACCTCGCCGAGGCCACCGAGCGCGATGATGCGGAGCGCGTCCATTGACCTCAGTGTAGGGAGGTCAGGCGCGCACGAGCAGCCCGAGCCGCTCGAGGCAGCCGCGGACCTGTGCGATCTCGTCGTCGGAGGCCGCGACGAGCGGCAGCCGATGCCCGCCGACCTCGTGCCCGAGGAGCGTCAAAGCCGCCTTGATCGCGATCGGATTCGGCGCGACCCCGAGCAGGTCGTACGCGGGCTGGAGCGCTTCGCCGAGCTCGCGTGCGTGATGGACGTCGCCGTCGAGCGCGGCGCGGACCTGCGCAGCAACCTGCGGCCCGACGACGTGGGTGTGCACGCACACGCCGCCGACCCCGCCGAGCTCGAGGAAGGGCTGGACCAGGTTGTCGTCGCCTGCGTAGAGGTCGAGCCCTGCCTCGACGATGTGGCGCGCCTGCGCCAGGTCGTCGTTTGCCTGCTTCACGGCGCGCACGGTCTCGATCTCGGCGAGCCGGGAGATCGTCTCCGGCTCGATGTTGACGACGACGCGCGCCGGGATGTTGTAGACGACGATCGGCCGGTCGCTCACGCGCGCGATCGCCTCGAAGTGCGCGACGATCCCGCGCTGCGGGGGCTTGTTGTAGTAGGGCGTGACGATGAGGAACGCGTGGGCTCCGAGCTCGTGCGCCGCCTCGGTGAGCTGGATCGAGTGCTCGGTCGAGTACGTGCCCGTGCCGGCGACCACCGTTGCGTCCCCTCCGACCGCCTCGAGCGCCGCCCGAAAGAGGTCGAGCCGCTCGTCGTCGGCGAGCGTCGGGCTCTCGCCCGTCGTACCGGCGACGACGACTCCGTCGGAGCCATTGTCGACCAGGTGCCGCGCGAGCCGCTGGAACGCGTCGAAGTCGACGGATCCGTCTTCGTGGAACGGCGTGACGATCGCGGTCAGGACATTGCCGAGCACGGGTCGATTCTACGCGCCATACTCGCTTCGACATGGCGCGCTTCGTGCTCGTCCATGGAGCCTGGCACGGAAGCTGGTGCTTCCGGTACCTCGTCGAGGAGCTGGAGGACCGCGGTCACGAGGCCGTGGCGGTCGACCTGCCGTGCGACGAAGTCGGGCTCGAGCTCCACGACCACGCGGCGGTCGTCGGGCCGCAGCCGGACGCGGTCGTCGTCGGTCACTCGTTCGGCGCGCAGACGGTCGCGCTCGTTCCCGCGCGCCTGCGCGTGTATCTGGCAGGTGTCCTGCCGGTCGAAAGCCCGGCCCGTGAGTGCTTCCGGCCGGAGTTCAGCGGAACCCTGCGCGACGAGCTCGGCCGGTCGTACTGGCCCGACGCCGACATCTGCGCGGCGAAGATGTACCCCGACTGCACACGTGCGCAGTCCGACTGGGCATACGCACAGCTGCGCCGCCAGGCTCAGGTCGCGACGGCCGCTGCCCCCTTCGGCAAGGGCGACATCGTGCTCGCGACGATGCGCGACGCTACCGTCGACGGCGAGTGGCAGGTGCGGACCGCGAAAGCGCGCGGCGCGCGCGTGATCGAGCTCGACACCGGCCACTCTCCGTTCTTCACGCAGCCGGACGAGCTGGCGGACGTGCTCGATGGGCTGGCGTAGCTACTTGCGACGGCCGAAGATGCGCAGCAGGTAGAGGAAGAGGTTGACGAAGTCGAGGTACAGCGCAAGCGCCCCGACGATCGCCTCCTTCTGCACCGCGTCACCGTCGGCCTCGTACCGCTTCAGCTTCTGCACGTCGTAGGCGGTGAGCGCGGAGAAGAGCAGCACGCCGACCGCCGTCGTCACCCAGTAGAGCGTCTCGTTGAGCCAGAACAGGTTCACGATGAGGCCGATCAGCTGCCCGAAGAGCATCATCGTGAGGAAGCCGCCCCACGACGTCATGTCGATCTTCGTGACGGCGCCGAAGATCGCGAGCCCGGCGAACATGCCGGCGGTGACGAGGAACGTCGCGAAGATCGACTTCGTCGTGAACTCGGCGAAGATCACCGACAGCGTCACGCCGTTCAGCGCCGCGTAGCCGAGGAACACTGCGGCCGCGGTGAACGTGTCCATGTGCTGCACGAGCCCGACGAGGCCCGCGACGAGCGCGAGCTCGATCACGATCAGCCCGAGGAAGACCCAGCCGCCCCCGCCCGTGACGAGCGCGTTCAACGCGGTTTGGTTGTGGCCGACCGCCGCGGCGACCCCGCCGGTGACGGCGAGCGCGACGGCCATCCAGCCGAACACGTCGCGGAAGTACGTCTGCTCGGCGCGATCGGGAACGATCGCGGTGCTGGCAAGCCCGTTCATGCGCGGAACCTACTCCGAGAGGCGCACGACGCGCTCGGCGACCTCTTCGACCGGGCCCGCGAGCCGAAGGAACTCCGCCTCGTACGGCCGCCCGGCGAGGCCGACGAGCGCGGTCGGCGCCAGCGCGCGCAGCCGCTCGAGCAGCGGCTCGACGTTGCGGCGCTCATAGAGGACGTCCGCGGCGAGCGCGAGGTCGAAGCGCTCGTCCCACGGCTCGCGCCAGTCACGCGCCTCGGCGCGCAGCTCGAGCCCGTTCCGCTCGGCGTTCACGCGCAGGAGCTCGATCGCCTCCGGCGCCCAGTCGGTCGCGGTCACGCGCCCTCCTTTCGCGGCGGCGACGAGTGACGTGACGCCGAGCCCGCAGCCGAGCTCGACGACGCGCAGCCCGGCGACGTCCGGCAGCGCCTCGGCGAGCGCCGTCGCCGCAGGCCAGAGCTCGGCCCAGTAGGGCAGGAACTCGTCCTGCGCGAACGCTTCCTCGTCGATCAGCTCCTCGGGCGCTGCCGGACGCAGCAGCGACAGCTCGGCGCCCGCGACGACTCGGAGCTCAGAGGAGAGCGTCAAGCCCGACGGTCAGTCCCGGCGGCAGCAACGAGAGCTTCTCCAGCGCGAGCAGCACGCCCGGCGTGTACGCCTCGCGCGACAGCGCGTCGTGCCGGATCGTCAGGGTCTCGCCGGTCCCGCCGAGGACGACCTCCTGGTGCGCGTTCAAGCCCGGGAGCCGCACGGAGTGGATCGGGACGTCGCCGCCCATCCGTTCGGCGGTCAGCTTCGCCGTCCCCGACGGCGCGTCGAGCTTGCCCGCATGGTGGAGCTCGACGATCTCGGCGCCGTCGAAGTGGCGGGCTGCCTCGGCGGCAAAGCGCATCATCAGGACCGCCCCGATTGCGAAGTTCGGCGCGTAGAAGACCGCGACCGGCGCGCCGGCGAACTCCTCGGGATCCCAGCCCGTCGTGCCGATCACCGACGGCACGCCCGCGTCGACTGCGGCCCGCACGTTCGCGGCGACGGCGTCCGGCTGCGTGAAGTCGACCATCGCGCCGGCGTCGGCGAGGGAGTCGACGAGCGTGTGGCCGCCCGCCTCGAGACCAGGCCCGAGCACCGAGCCGACCTTGCCGCCGCGGCCGTTTAGAAGAACCTTCACGCAGCGTGGGCGAGGTCGGGCGTCACGCGCTCGAGCGCAGCGAGGAAGTGGTCCTCGTCCGGGCCGATGCACGCAGCCGACAGACGCTCGGATGCGAGCAATGCCGCCGCGAGCTCCGAGACCGACGATGCCTCGACGGCGTCGATCTCGGCGACGATCCGATCGAGAGACAAGAGCTCGGAGTCGGTGATCAACGACTTGCCGAGACGGTTCATGCGCGTCGACGTCGACTCCATCGAAAGCAGGATGCGGCCCTTCAGGTTCTCCTTCGCGCGTTCGAGCTCACGGGCGGGCAGGTTGCCACCTGCGATGTCCGCGATCTGCTCGGCGGCGATCGCCAGCGCGTCCGCGAGGTTGTCCTCGCGCGTGCCGAGATAGATCCCGATCTGGCCGGTGTCCGTGTACTGCGACACGAACGAGTAGACGGCGTACGCCATGCCGCGCTTCTCACGGATCTCCTGAAAGAGCCGCGACGAGGCCGAGCCGCCGAGAATCGCGTCGAGCAGCGACGCCGCGAAGCGCCGCCGGTCGGAGCGCGAGATCCCGGGCGCCGCAAGGCACACGTGGTACTGCTCGGTGTCCTTGCGCTGGAAGCGCAGCCGCGGCGGCGGCGGTTGAACGAGCGGCGGGCGCATGTTCACCCGCGCGTCGCCCGTCGAGGTGCGGCCCTCGAGCGCGCGTTCGACGAGCTCGACGATGCGCTCGTGCCGAATGTTCCCGGCGGCTGCGACGACGATGTTCGCCGGGACGTACATCTCGTCGTGGTAGCGCGCGATCGAGTCGCGCGGGATCGAGGAGATCACCTCGGACGTACCGATCACCGGCCGCCCGAGCGGATGGTCGCCGAACACCGCTTCCGCGATCAGGTCGTGAACGAGCTCCTGCGGCGCGTCGTCGTACATCGCGATCTCCTCGAGCACCACCTCACGCTCGGCGTCGAGCTCGGCGAACGACGGCGAGAACACCATGTCGCTCATCACGTCCATCGCGGTCTCGAGATGGTGATCCGGGACACGCGCATAGATCAGCGTGTGCTCGCGCGAGGTGGCTGCGTTCAGCTCGCCGCCGAGGCCGTCGAAGATCTCGGCGATCTCGAGCGCGCTGTAGCGACTCGTGCCTTTGAAGAGCAGGTGCTCGATGAAGTGCGTGACGCCGGCCTCGGCGGGGGTCTCATCGCGCGAGCCGGCGCCGATCCAGTAGCCGACCGCAGCCGAGCGGACGTGATCCAGGCTCTCCGAGACAACGCGCTCTCCCGAGTCGAGCTCGGTCAGCACCCAGTTCTGCATCGCCGTAGCGTAGTGCGCTCGCGAAGGCACCGCATCGCCGCCCGAACCTTAGAGTCGTTTCAGAGACGCGTGCTTCTCTTTGAGACGATGCTCGCTTCGAAGACTCGTCGCTCGTTGCCTGCCGCCGCTCTCGTCGTGCTCGTCCTGCTCGCTGCGGGCTGCGGCGGCTCGAAGGCGCCGTCGGTAGCGAGCCTGGGAACGACGACTTCGAGCAACGCCGGCACGAGCACGAGCAGCAGCCTCGGCTTGCCGCCGGGTGGCGCCGTGCTCGGCGGGACCGTGGCGATGGAGGTTGGCACGGGTGCTGCCGGTGTCAGGTTCAGCGCGTGCATGCGCTCGCACGGGGTGCCGAACTACCCGGACCCGAACGCGAAGGGAGTGATCGCGATCACCACGTCGAAGAGCCTCGACCCGAGCTCGCCGTTGTTCGAGAAGGCACTCGGCGACTGTCGGAAGCTGCTCCCGGCCGGGCCGGCGCCGACTGCGGCGCAACAGAAGCGGATCGAGCGGGGCGCGCTCGCCCTCGCGGCGTGCATGCGTTCGCACGGGGTGCCGAACTACCCCGACCCGACCTTCTCGAACGGCGGGGTGAGCCAGAGGCTCAACCGCAGTGCCGTCGATCCGAACTCGCCGATCTTCCGCACAGCCCAGAAGGCCTGCCAGAGGAAACAGACGCCGAGCTGAGACGGCCGCAGGAGGTTGCCGCTATCGGGGGTCGTCGGGTAGGAGCGACCACACGAGCGCATCCTCACGGCGGCCGTGCAGCCAGATCGAGCGGCGCTCGCGCCCTTCGCGCTGGAACCCGCAGCGCTCCGCGAGGCGCTGCGACGCCTCGTTGTCGGGATGCGTGCGCAGCTCGATCCGCCCCACGCCGAGCTCGAACAGCGCGTCGCAGGCGAGTCGCACGGCGCGCGACATCACGCCGCGCCCGCGGCCCTGGGCACCGGCGAGGTACGCGATCTCGTAGTTGTCCCGCGCACGGCGCGAGACGACGACGGCGCCGACTGCGAGGTCCACCCCGGTCTCCGTCACCGCGTAGTCGGTGCGGTCGCCGGAGGCACGCCCCGCGCGCGCGACGCGAAGCAGCGCGTCGAAGTCGCGCTGGCCCGGGACGCCGGGCATGTTCAGCCAGCGTGCAACGACCGGGTCGCGCATCGTGGAAAGAACGACGGTGCGGTCGCCCTCCCGCAACTCGCGGAGGACGACCACACCGTCGGTGAGCGTGGCCGGCGGGTTCACCCGCCGAACGTACTACTCCGAGCGCGACCCCTCGCGCTCACGGCGCGGGCCGCCGCGACCGCCGCGACCGCCGTCGCGGCGCGGGCCGCGATCCTCGCGGGGCTCGCGCGGCGGGGCGTCCTTCGCCCGCTCGACGAGCTCCTCCGGCGAGACGAAGCCGCCGTTCTCGTGCTTCTGGACGAGCTTGAGGCCGATGCGGCCGCGCGCCTTGTCCACTTCCTGCACGACGACGTCGAGGATGTCGCCGCGAGCGATGACGTCCTCGATGTGGTTGACGCGGCCCGGGCCCACGTTCGAGACGTGGAGCAGGCCGTCGGTGCCCTTCTTCAGCTCGACGAACGCGCCGAAGTCGGTCGTCTTGACGACGCGGCCCGTGTAGGTGTCGCCGACCTCGGGCTCCTTGGTGAGTGCCGCGATCGCGGCGATCGCCGCGTCGCCCTTGGTGCCCTCGGTTGCGTACACGAGGATCGTGCCGTCCTCCTCGATGTCGATCTGCACCTCGTACTCGGACTCGAGCGAGCGGATCGTCTCGCCGCCCTTGCCGATCACCATGCCGATGAACTCGGGGTTGATCTGGATCGTCGAGATCCGCGGTGCGTGCTCGGCGAGCGCCGCACGCGGCTCCGAGATCGCCTGCTGCATCTTCCCGAGGATCGCGATGCGGGCGTCCTTCGCCTGCGTGAGCGCCTGCTGCATGATCTCGCGGCTGACGCCGGTGATCTTGATGTCCATCTGGAGCGCGGTGATGCCCTCCTGCGTGCCGGCGACCTTGAAGTCCATGTCGCCCAGGTGGTCCTCCGCGCCCTGGATGTCGGTCAGGATCTCGTACGCGTCGCCTTCCTTCACGAGGCCCATCGCGATGCCGGAGACGGGAGCCGTGATCGGCACACCGGCGTCCATCAGCGCGAGGGTCGAGCCGCAGACCGAGCCCATCGACGACGAGCCGTTCGACTCGAGCGTCTCGGACACGATGCGGATCGTGTAGGGGAAGTCCTCCGTCTGCGGCAGCACGGGCTCGAGCGCCCGCTGTGCGAGTGCGCCGTGGCCGATGTCGCGCCGCTTGGGCGAGCCCATGCGACCCGTCTCCCCGACCGAGTAGGGCGGGAAGTTGTAGTGGTGCATGAAGCGCCGGTCACGCTCGAGGGAGAGGTCGTCGATGCGCTGCCCCTCCTTCGCGGTGCCGAGCGTCAGCAGCGACATGATCTGCGTCTGGCCGCGGGTG
>DATAUN010000226.1:0-6205 GCA_036268235.1 Gaiellaceae bacterium | reverse complement strand
GCGCTGCACGTCGCGCTCGTGCGGCCGGTGCAGAGCGCCGGGACGGCGACAGTCGTCGTGCTCACCGCGGGGCTCCTGCTCGCGGTGAACGGCTTCGACTCGTGGGTCTGGGGCGGCGGGCGCCGACGGCTTCCGGGGCCGTTCTCGACGGCGCGAGTTCACGTTGGCGGGGCCGCGTTCTCGAAGCGCGAGCTCGGCGTGATTCTCGTGGCGCTCGCGACCGCAGGGATCCTGCGCGCGCTGCTCCGGCGCACGCGGCTCGGGCTCGGGCTGCGTGCCGCGGCGCTCGACCCGCTCGAGGCGCGCTTCGCGGGCATCTCGACAGCGGCGATGAACGCGACCGCGTGGGGGCTCGCGACGACGGTCGGCGCGGTCGCCGGGATGCTCGCCGCGACGACGTTCGGCCTGGAGCCGAACATGCTGCGGACGGCGTTGCTCTACGGCTTCGCGGCGGCGCTGCTCGGCGGTCTCGCGGGCGGGCTTGCGCTCGGAGTCGGGCTGGAGCTGCTCGCGGTGTACGTGCACTCGGGCGCTGAGCTACGTCCACTCGCAGCGCTCGCGGTCGTCGTGGCACTCGTGATCGCGAGGCGCGCATGACGCTCGCCGTGTACTTCATCGCGATCGTCGGTCTCGACCTCGCGGTGCGGCAGGCCGGGCGGATCTCGCTCGGGCAGGGCGCGTTCATGGCGATCGGCGCGTACTCGAGCGCGATCCTCGTCGTACACCACGGCCTGTCCTGCATCGAGACGGTCCCGATCGCGGCCGCGATCGCCGGCGCGGTCGGGCTCGTGTGTGAGCTCGCGAGCGGGCGATATCTGCCGGTCGTGACGCTCGGCGGTGCGCTTGCGCTGCCGTGGGGGCTCGAACGACTCGACGGGACGGCGGGTGTCTCGTTCTCGCCCGTGCGGCACGGCGCCGTGATCGGCTGGGCCGTCGCCGTCGTGCTCTTCCTCGTCGCCTGGGCGCTGACCGCATCGCGGTTCGGGCGCGCGCTCCGCGCGGTGCGGGACAACGAGCTCGCGGCGGCGGCCGCCGGCGTGAACCGCGTCGCGTATCGCGCGACCGCGGTTGCGCTCGCGTCAGCCTACGCCGGTGTCGCCGGCTCGCTGCTCGCGATCGCTGCGGGCCACGTCGACCCGGCGACGCTCCCGACTCGGCTCTCTCTGCTCCTGCTCGTCGGCGCCTGCGTGGGGCTGCTCGGGTCGCTCTGGGGCGCGCTGCTCGGCGCGGTCGTCGTCCGGTACCTGGGCGATCTCGTCGGCACGACGCATGCGACGTTCGCGTTCGGCGTGGTGCTGATCGCGGTGGTTCTCGCGGCGCGCGCCGTAAGGCGGCTGTAAAGCCAGGGAGGAGCCCGGCCGCCCGGGACGAAACGGTCCGGCTCCGTGACCCGTCTCGCCGTCATCCTCTCCGTGGCGGCACTGGCCGCGCCGGCGGGTGCGCTGGCAGGTGTCAACCCGCAGATCGCGGGCCTTCAGGTCGCGCTGCGTGCGCACGGCCTCTACCTCGCGCCGATCGACGGGATCGCCGGCCCGGAGACCGCCGCCGCGGTGCATGCCTTCCAGCGCGCACACGGGCTGCCGGTCGGCGCCGCCGACACGCGCACGCGACTCGCGCTCGGCCCGCTCGGGGCGCCGATCTTCGGCGCGCGCATCGTGCGCCGCGGCGACTTCGGCTTCGACGTCGCGGTGCTCCAGTTCCTGCTGACGCGGGACGGCGTCTATACCGGCGCGCTCGACGGGTACATGGGCGCGGAAACGGCGGCTGCGCTGCGCCGCTACCAGCGGCGCGCCCACCTCGAACCGGATGCGGTGCTCGGCCCGCTGACGCTCGCCTCGTTCGTGCATCGCGACCAGGTGCCGGTGCGCACGGCGGTGCCCGTCTCCGACGTCACCACCGTGTCGGCCGTCGACGTGCGCGCGGAGCTCGACGCCTGGTCGGCGCGGCTCGGCGTCGACCCGCACCTCGTGCGCGCCCTCGCCTGGATGGAGTCCGGGTTCCAGACGACGCTCGTCTCGTCGGCCGGCGCGCGCGGCGTGCTCCAGACGCTGCCGTCGACGCGCGCGTACGTCGAGACCGTGCTCGCCGGGCGTCCGCTGCCGCAGACCGTCGACGGCGACATCGAGGTCGGTGTCCTCTATCTCCGCCACCTGCTCCAGGTGTTCCATGGCGACGACGCCCTCGCACTCGCCGGCTGGTACCAGGGCGAGCGCGCCGTGCAGCAGAACGGCATCTACAACATCACCAAGCCCTTCGTCGCGGACGTGATCGCGCTCCGCGCGCGTATGTAGAGGATGAGAATCGCGCTCGCCGTCGCGCTCGTGCTCGTCGTCGCTGTTCCGGCGAGCGCCGCGCGACCGACTGTCCGGGCGGAGCGCAACGAGCTCGCGGTGTTGATGCAGCGCGACGAGCTGATCTCATGCGGCGGCACGCGCGGCCGCGACGTCGCGCTGACGTTCGACGACGGGCCGAGCCCGTATACCGCGCAGATCATCCGCACGCTGCGCAAGGCGCGGGCACAGGCGACGTTCTTTCTCGTCGGCAACCGCCTCCAGTACTGGCCGAAGCTTGCGCACGCCGAGCTGCGCGTGGGCGCGGTCGGCAACCACACGTGGTCGCATCCCGATCTACGGCGCCTCCCGAGCTGGCTCGTGTGGCTCGAGGTCGCGCGGACGCAGTGGGCGATCGGGCAGGAGACCGGCGCGAAGCCCCTGCTCTTCCGCGTGCCGTATGCGCTGCACACGCGGCGCACCGACGAGATCGTGCGGAAGCTCGGCCTGCTCGAGGTGTTCTGGGACGTCGACTCGCAGGACGATGTGCCGAATGCGCGCGTCGCGGACGTCGTGCGCAACGTCGAGCGCGGGCTGCGGCCGGGCGCGATCGTGATCATGCACGACCTTCATCCGTGGACGGTCCGCGCGCTGCCGCAGATCCTCGCCGCGATCAGAAAGCGCGGCCTGCGCGCCGTCTCGCTCCCGGAGCTGCTCGCAGCCGACCCGCCCGCACCCGACCAGCGCTGCCCGTACGTGCCCGTCGGCGACTGACCGTCCGACGGTGCCGCTTAGCTTGGCCGCATGCCGGGCGCCTCACTGCCCCACATCGCCGAGCGCGAGCGCCTGCGCGGCGCATTCGGGAACGACCCGTTCGGCAGAGCCGCTGAGCGCGGCGCTCGGTTCTTCGGAACGCCGCAGTACATCGTCGGCCAGTCGATCGTCGTCGTCATCTGGATCGCGCTGAACGCGGTCGGGCTGTCGCTCCAGTGGGATCCGTATCCGTTCATCCTCCTGAACCTCGCGTTCTCGACCCAGGCCGCGTACGCCGCGCCGCTGATCCTGCTCGCGCAGACCCGCCAGGCAGCGCGTGACCAGGCGCACGCCGAGGCATCGTCGAAGCACATACAGCAGCTCTCCGAGCGTCAGGAGAAGCTGCTCGAGGAGAACACAGCGCTCACCGCGAAGATCCACCAGCTCTCCACGGAGATTCACGAGCAGATCTGTGCGAAGAGCTAGAGCTACGTCTCGAGCGCGAGCAGGTCGTCGACCGTCTCGCGGCGGCGGATCAGGCGTGTCTTGCCGTCTGCGACGAGCACCGCTGCCGGCCGCGGCACTGCGTTGTAGGTCGACGACATCGAGAGCGTGTACGCACCCGTGACCGGCACGGCGAGGATGTCGCCGCGCCGCGGCGCCGGCAGCTCGACGCGCTCGATCAGCACGTCGCCCGACTCGCAATGCTTGCCCGCAACCGCGTAAGGCCCGTCGTTCGGCTCGTCGGCGCGGGTCGCGAGCAGCGCGGAATAGCGCGCGCCGTACATCGCCGGGCGCGGATTGTCCGACATACCGCCGTCGACGGTGACGTACGTCGTCGCCGCGCTCGCGCGCTTGACGCCGCCGACGGAGTAGAGGGTCACACCCGCGCGTGCGACGAGCGAGCGGCCCGGCTCGAGCACCAGCTGCACGGGCGGCAGGTCGTGCAGCTTCCAGCCGCGCTCGAGCTCCGCGAGCAGACCGCCCACGAACTCGCCGATCGTGAACGACGGCTCCTCGAGCACGTGGCGAACGCCGAGCCCGCCGCCAAGGTCGACGATGCGGGGCGTCCAGTCGAGCTCGGCACGGAGCCTCGCCGCGAACTGCCCGATCCAGTCGACCGTCATCAGCGACGCCCCGAAGTGCACGAGCTGCGAGCCGACATGGACGTGCAGCCCCTCGCACTCGGAAGCGCGCCGCAGGAGCTCCACGGCGTCGTCGGGCGGCAGCCCGAACTTCGAGCCGTGGTGCGCGGTCTTGACCGCCTCGTGCGTGTCGGCCTCGATGCCCGGCGTGACACGCACGAGGAACCGCGCGCAGCCGGCGGCCCGCGCACGTTCGAGCTCCTCGAGCGAGTCCAGGACGACGAGCGCGCCCGCCTTGGCCGCGCCGCGCAGCAGCTCGTCCTCCTTGTTGTTGCCGTGGATCACGAGCCGGTCGCCGGAGATGCCTGCGCGAAGCGCGAACGCAAGCTCGCCCACGGTCGAGACGTCCGCGCCGATGCCCTCGGCGGCGAGTAGCTGCAGCATCGCGACCGACGGGAACGCCTTCGTCCCGTAGACGACGAGGGCGCCCGGCGCAGCCTCGAGGTACGCACGCGCCTGGGCGCGCACGGTCTCTTCGTCGTAGACGACGACCGGCGTCCCGAACTCGCGCACGAGCTCGGACGCGCGAACGCCGCCGAGCGCGAGCTCGCCGTCTTCGACGCGCGCGGTGTCCGGGAGCAGGTCGGCCAATGGATGCACGTCAGGCATTGTGCTGATGCCGATGCTTCGCCTGCTGTCCGAGCTCGCGTACCGACGCCCGCGGGCGATCCTCGGCGTCTCCCTCGTGGTCGCGATCGCCGCCGCCGCGTTCGGCGCGGCGACCCCGCATCACCTCAGCTCGAGCGACAACGACTTCCAGGACAAGAGCTCGCAGAGCTTCCAGGTCGAGCAGCTCCTGTCGCGCGACACCGGCGTCGTCCCGGGCCCCTCGATCCTGACGGTCGTGCCGCCGAGCGCGGCGAGGACCGCTGCCACTCGGCTTCGGCGCGATCCGGCGGTCGCGCTCGTCGAGACGCAGCGCGCGCCCGACGGCAAGGTCGTGGTCGTCAGCGGCTTTCTGCGCCAGCATGCGGACTCGGCCGCGGCGGCGCGGCGCCTCGAGCACGCGCTGCCGGGCCTCGTCGGCGGCGCGGCGGTCGAGAATGAGGAGGTGCAGACGCAGTCGGAGCGCGACCTGCTCCGCGCCGAGCTGATCGCGTTCCCGCTCTTGACCTTGCTCGCGATCTGGATCTTCCGCGGCGTCGTCGCAGCGCTACTGCCGGTCGCGGCGGGTCTGCTCTCGATCGCGACGACGCTCGCGCTCCTGCGCGTCGCGAACACGGTCGCTCCGGTCTCCGTCTTCGCGCTTAACCTCGTCACGGGCGCGGGGATCGGGCTCGCGATCGACTACAGCCTGTTGCTCGTCTCGCGCTACCGCGAGGAGCTCGAGCGCGCCGGGCCGGGCGCCGAAGCGCTCCGCACAACAATGGTGACCGCTGGTCGCACGGTCGCGTTCAGCGCGATCACGGTCACGGCGTCGTTCGCGTCGCTGCTCGTCTTCCCGCTCGGCTTCCTGCGCTCGATGGCGGTGGGCGGCCTGATCGTCGCGCCGTTCGCAGGGCTCGTCGCGCTGACCGTCGTCCCCGCGATGTTCGCGGTGCTCGGGACGCGGATCAACGCGCTTGCAGTTCGCTCCGTGCGCGCGCCGCGCGAAGGTGGGTGGTACCGCTTCGCACACGCGGTGATGCGCCGGCCGCTGCCGACCGCGCTGATCTCCGCGACGGTGCTGATCGTGCTCGGGCTGCCGTTCCTCGGCGTGCGCTTCACCGGCGTCAATGCGTACGTGCTGCCGACGAGCGCGAGCGCGCGGCGCGCCGACGACGCACTGCGCGCGCACTTCCCCGCAGGGCTGACGGCGCCGCTGCACGTGGTCTCGACGTCTCGCGCGGTCATGCGTGACGTCGCGCATCTGCCGGATGTCGTCTCGGTCGGCGCGCCCCAGCGCGTCGCGAAGAAGCTCTGGAGCTTCGTCGTCGTCCCGCGCGCCGACGCGATGAGCGGGCCGACGAAGACGCTGGTGAAGCGACTGCGCAAGCTGCCGGGCGTGCAGGTCACAGGCGAGACGGCGTGGTACCTCGACACGGCTGCGAGTCTCGA
>DATAUN010000225.1:0-2918 GCA_036268235.1 Gaiellaceae bacterium | reverse complement strand
GTCGCCGTCGCTCTACACGGCTGAGCTGCTGAAGGAAGCCGGTCTTCCCGACGGCGTCTTCAACGTCGTCAACGGCGACAAGGTCGCGGTCGACGCGATCCTCGAGCACCGCGACATCGCGGCCGTGTCGTTCGTCGGCTCAACGCCGATCGCGAAACGGGTTTATGAAAATGCGACCGCGAACGGAAAGCGCTGCCAGGCACTCGGTGGCGCGAAGAACCACATGATCGTGCTGCCCGACGCCGACGTCGACATGGCCGCGGACGCCGCGGTCTCGGCGGCGTACGGCTCTGCGGGCGAACGGTGCATGGCGGTCTCGCTGCTCGTCGCCGTCGGCGACGTCGCCGATCCGCTCATCGCGGCGATCAAGCAGCGCATCCCGAACGTGAAGGTCGGCGACGGGATGGACGCGTCGAGCGAGATGGGGCCGCTGATCACGCGCGAGCACCGCGACAAGGTTGCGTCATACCTGGAGGACGGCGGCGGCGATGTCATCGTCGACGGCCGCGAGAGCTGTCCCGATGACGGGTTCTTCCTCGCACCGTCGTTGATCGACCGGCTCGCGCCGGGAATGCGCGCGTACGACGACGAGATCTTCGGGCCGGTGCTCGGGGTCACGCGCGTCGGGACGTACGACGAGGCCGTGCGGCTCGTCAACGAGAACCCCTACGGGAACGGGACGGCGATCTTCACCCGCGACGGCGGCGTCGCGCGCCAGTTCCAGTTCGAGGTGGAGGCGGGCATGGTCGGCGTCAACGTGCCGATCCCGGTGCCCGTCGCGTACTACTCGTTCGGCGGCTGGAAGGCGTCGCTCTTCGGCGACCGGCACATCTACGGGCCCGAGGGGATCGACTTCTACACCCGCTCGAAGGTCGTCACCTCGCGCTGGCCCGATCCGGCCACGTCCAAGGTCGACCTGGGCTTTCCGCAGACGCGCTAGCGCGTTTGAGATTCACAACTGATGGTGACCTCAGTTGTGATGGATGAACGAGAGGCAGCGATCCGCGCCGCCGCGGAGCACGTGGAGCGGCTTCGCGTCCGCCTGCGCGAAGGGCAGGACGAGATCCATCGGCAGCGCGCGTCCGTCAGCCAGACCCGCGAGCACCTCTCGGGCATCGAGCGCTGGATCGAGCACGCCGACCGGCACCCCGAGAAACGCTCTTAGCTCGAAGCGAGCGCCACGGGCCGAAGCTCTTCGCCCGGCCGCGCCCGCTTCACGAACTGCCCGCTGCCCGGCTTCGCGAGCAGTGTGTCGTTCTCGACGATCACGTTCCCGCGCAGCAGCACGACCTCGGGCGAGCCCTGCACCTCGGTTCCCTCGTACAGGTTGTAGTCGGAACGCGAGTGGTGCGTCTTCGCCGAGATTGTGACCTGCTTCTCCGGATCAAAGACCACGATGTCCGCGTCCGAGCCGACTGCGAGCGTGCCCTTGCGCGGATAGAGGCCGAAGAGCTTCGCCGGGTTCGTGCAGAGCAGCTCGACCATCCGGTTGAGTGAGATGCGTCCTTCGCGGACGCCGAAGTGATGGATCAGCTGCAGCCGGTTCTCGAGTCCCGGCCCGCCGTTCGGGATCTGGCGGAAGTCGTCCAGGCCCGCGTCCTTCTGACCCTTGAAGAGGTACGCGCAGTGGTCGGTGGAGATCACCTGCAGCACGTTCGTGCGCACGGCGTTCCACAGGACATCCTGATTCGCCTTCGCGCGGGGCGGCGGTGTGTAGACGTACTTCGCGCCTTCGAAGTCCGGCTGGTCGAGGAACGACTCGTCGATGAAGAAGTACTGCGTGCACGTCTCGCCCCAGACGTTCCAGCCCTTGTCGCGTGCGATCGCGATCGGCTCGACTGACTCCGCGCACGACACGTGCACGACGTACAGCGCTGCGCCGGCGACGCGCGCGAGCTGGATCGCGCGGTTGGTCGCCTCACCCTCGGTCTCCGGCGGGCGCGTCCGCGCGTGGTACTTGGGCGACGTGTTGCCGGCGGCGATCGCCTCGCTCATCAGCACTTCGATCGCGTCGCCGTTCTCGGCGTGCACCATCACGAGCGCACCGGTCTCGGCGGCGACCTGCATCGTCTTGAACAGCGTCTCGTCGTCGACCATCAGCGAGTCCTTGTACGCCATGAAGAGCTTGTACGACGTGACGCCGTGCTCCTCGGGCAGGCGGGCGAGCTCTTCGAGCGTTCCGCCTTCACGGAGGTCGGTGACGGCGATGTGGAAGCCGTTGTCGATCACGGCCTTGCCGTCGCGCTTGCCGTGCCAGAGCTCGAGCGCCTCGCCGAACGTCTGGCCCTTGGCCTGGATGCAGAAGTCGACGTGCGTCGTCGTCCCGCCGAACGCGGCTGCGGTCTGGCCCGACTCGAAGTCGTCGATCGTCGTCTCGCCGCGCCACGGCATCTCGAGGTGCGTGTGCGGGTCGACGGCGCCCGGCAGGACGTACTTGCCGCTCGCGTCGATCACCTTGTCGGCGGGGACATCGAGCGACTCGCCGATCAGGGAGATCCGCTCCCCGTCGACGAAGACATCGGCGACGTAGTCGTCGGCCGCGGTGATCACGCGGCCACCCTTGATCAGCACGGACATGCAACTGGTTTCTTATCACGGTTTACGATCGCAGCATGAGCCTCGATCCCGCACGCACAGTCGCCGAGCTCGAGGAGCTGCGCGAGCTCACGGGCGACGAGAACGGCGCACAGCGTGGCGCGTGGACCGACACGTGGGAGCAGGCGCGCGCGTTCCTGCGTGCGAAGGTCGCGGAGACCGGCGCCGAGGAGCACATCGACGAGGCGGGGAACCAGTGGTTCACGCTGCCCGGCGCGTCCGAGCGCTCGCTGCTGATCGGCGGGCACATGGACTCGGTGCCGAACGGCGGCTGGCTCGATGGGTGTCTCAACGTCCTCGCGGGCGTCGAGGTGCTGCGGCGG
>DATAUN010000224.1:0-8735 GCA_036268235.1 Gaiellaceae bacterium | reverse complement strand
CCCTCGTGTTGCCCCCCGAGCATGTTGGACGGAGCGCAAGAAAACGAAAAGCCCCAGTTACGGGGCTTTTCGGAAGAGGGCCCGCCTGGATTCGAACCAGGGACCAAGGGATTATGAGTCCCCTGCTCTAACCGCTGAGCTACGGGCCCGGCGGTGACACGCTACTCGTTACACTCGCGGCCGATGAAGGTCTTCCAGGCGGAACGGCACTTCCAGACCACGGGAGGCCTCCACGTCACCGACATCACCGACGAGGTCGCGGCGATCGTCCGCGAGTCGGGAGTCCAGGACGGGATCTGCTGCGTCTACTCCCCGCACACGACCTGCTGCGTGCGCGTCAACGAATACGAGCGTGGGATGTTCGAGGACTTCGGCGCGCTGCTGCGGCGGCTCGTCCCCGACGAGACCTACTACGCGCACGACGACTGGGACCGGCGCACCGAGAACATCTGCGAGGAAGACATGGTTGCGCCGAACGGGCATGCGCACTGCATGTCGATGATCCTCGGCTCCGCGAGCGAGTCGATCCCGGTCGGCGAAGGCCAGCTCTGCCTCGGCACGTGGCAGCGGGTGCTCTTCATCGAGCTCGACCGCTCGCGCCCGCGCCGCTGGCTCTGCAAGGTCGTCGGGAGCTAGGTCTCTTCGACCGCGAGCGGCGCCGTAGGCGCACGCTGCTCCGCGTCGAGCTCGAAGACCCAGAACTCGCGGCCCATCACGTGCACGGCGACGTTGTAGACGGGCACGCCGTCGACCTCGCCCTCGAATGAGCCGTGGTGCGCGTGGCCGTGCACGACGAGATCCGGACGGTGCTGGCGGATCGGTCCTGCGAGCCGGTCGGCGCCGAGCACGAGCCAGAGTCGCTCCGGCTCGCCGGCGAGCGTCGCTTCGGCGGGTGAGTAATGCAGTAGCGCGATGCGCACCGCGCACGGCTCGATCGCGGCCAAGCCGCGCTCGAGGCCGTCGACGTCGCGCGTCGTCTCCGCGTACGCCTCGCGGAAGATCGGCTCGCCGAAGTTCGCCCACTGGTTCCCGAAGCCGCCGACGAATCCCTTCACGCCCGCGACGCCGACGCTGACACCTTTCACCGGCAGGATCGTGTGCGAGCGGTCGAGCACGACGACGCCCGCTTCGGCGAGCGCACGCACGAGGTCGGCGGGCCGGTCGGAGTGCCAGTCGTGGTTCCCGAGCACGG
This sequence comes from Gaiellaceae bacterium, assembly GCA_036268235.1. Taxonomy (GTDB): domain Bacteria; phylum Actinomycetota; class Thermoleophilia; order Gaiellales; family Gaiellaceae; genus PALSA-600. Next base: position 7,543 of record DATAUN010000224.1, on the reverse strand, counting down.
CGACGACCGGCACCTCGAGGTCGCGGCACGCATCGGCGACGACGCATACCTCGTCGACCTGCCCGTGCTGCGTCAAGTCGCCCGCGAGCAGCACCAGGTCGGCCTGCTCCTCGACGCGCCGAAACGCCTCGATGACACGGTCACCGTCGGCCGCGCTCGCGTGGATGTCGCCGGCAGCGGCGACGCGAATCGTCTTCCCCATGGAGTTTCTCTACCCAGGATCGGGTACTCCGACCCGCGATGCCGAGCGACGGGACCTTCAGCGACCTGCTCGTGGCGATGAAGCGCGCCGCGGCGACGCTACGCGACCACGGCGTCGACTTCGCGCTTGCCGGCGGTCTCGCGGTCTACGCGCGGGGCGGCCCCGAAACGGGCCATGACGTCGACCTCATCCTCCGCCGGGACGACGCCGAGCGCGCGCTCGAGCTGCTCGGCGAGGCGGGCTTCCGCTGCGAGCGGCCGCCGGAGGACTGGCTCTACAAGGTCTACGACGACAAGGGCTCGCTGATCGACCTGATCTTTGCGCCCAACAACATGCCGGAGGCTGTCGACGAGATCCTCGAGCGCGCGGACGAGATGGAGGTCTACGCGATCACGATGCGCGTGATGAGCGTGACCGACGTGCTCGCGACGAAGCTGCTCGCGATGAAGGAGCACGAGGTCGATTACGAGTCGGTGCTCGAGATCGCACGTGCGTGCCGCGAGCAGATCGACTGGAAGGTGCTGCACGAGCGCACGAAGAAGAGCCCCTACGCCAAGGCGTTCTTCACGCTCGTGGAAGAGCTCGAGATCGCGACGTGAAGCGCCTGGACGGACGCGTCTGCGTGGTCAACGGCGCGGCCAGCGAGCTCGGCCGCGCGGTTGCCGGCCGGTTCGCCGCCGAGGGCGGCATCGTCGTCGGCGTCGACCTCGTGGAGCACACCGTCGGCGACACTGCGATCCGAGCCGACCTCGTCGACGAAGCACAGGTGCGCGCACTGTACGAGCAAGCTGTCGCCGAGCACTGGCGCCTCGACGTGATCTACAACAATGTCGGGTTGATGGTTCCCGAGGATCGCTCGCTGCTCGAGACGAGCCTCGATACCTGGCGGCGCGTGCTCGACGCCAACCTGACGAGCGTCTTCCTCGCGTGCAAGCACGGGATCCCGCACCTTCGGGAGACCGAGCCGGCCGGAGGAGCCGTCGTCAACGCCGCCTCGTTCCTGGCGGAGATCGGCGCCGCGACGGCGCAGATGGCGTATGCCGCTGCGAAGGCCGGCGTCGTGCAGCTCACGCGCGACCTCGGCGTGCAGCTCGCGCGCAGCGGCATCCGCGTGAACGCGGTCCTCTTCGGCCCGTTCGACACCGCCGCGCAGCGCAGCGTGTTCGAGGGCCGGCCCGACGTGCTCGAGGCGCGACTCGTCCACTGGCCGATGGGGCGATTCGGCACGCCGGCCGAGGCGGCAGCCGCGGTCGCCTTCCTCGCAAGTGACGACGCCGGATTCCTGACCGCGGCGGCGCTGCCGCTCGACGGCGGCATCGGCGAAGCGTTCACCGTTCCCGGCTAGGCAGCCTTGAGCGCGGCGATCTCGCGCCGCTCGGCGAGCCGCCGGAGCGCCTCGGCTTCGACCTGCCGCACGCGCTCCCGCGTGATGCCGAGGATGCGTCCGATCTCCTCGAGCGACTTCGGGTCGGCCTCGCCCGTGAGGCCGTAGCGCAGGTTGAGGATCTGCTGCTCGCGCTCGGGCAGCTCCGCCACCGCGTCGTGCAGCGCCTTCTCGGTGAGCTGGACCTCGACCTGCTCGTCGGGCGTTGCCTCGCTGCTTGCAAAGAGGTCGCCGTATGAGGCGGAGTCGTCCTCGCCGACCGGCTTGTCGAGCGACGCGACCGCGCGCGCGGCGGCACGCACTTCGCGCACCTGCTTCACGGGCAGCTTCGCCTTCTTCGCGAGCTCCTCGTCCGTCGGCGCGCGCTCGAGCTTCGCAACGAGCTCGCGCTCCGCCCGCGAGATCTTCTGCTCGCGCTCGACGATGTGCACCGGGATGCGGATGACGCGTGCCTTGTTCGCGACGCCGCGCTGCACCGCCTGGCGGATCCACCACGTCGCGTACGTCGAGAACTTGAATCCCTTGCGCCAGTCGAACTTCTCCGCGGCGCGGATCAGCCCGATGATCCCTTCCTGGATCAGGTCGAGCAGCATGAGCCCGTGGCCCTGGTAGCGCTTCGCGATCGAGACGACGAGCCGGAGGTTCGAGTTGACGAGCAGATCCTTCGCGCGCTTGTCGCCGGTCTCGATCGCCTTCGCGAGCTCGACCTCCTGCGCGGCGGTGAGCAGCGGATAGCGACCGGCTTCGTTCAGGAAGAGCTGCAGCGAGTCGGTCGTCGCCGACGCGACCTGTTGGTTCGTGTAGGCGACCTCTTCTTCGACCGCGCGCGAGCAGTCGTCGGTCAGCTCGATGCCATGGGACTCGAGGCGCTCGATGAGCGTCTCGACGTCCTCGTCTTCGAGCTCGAGCTTGGCCACGGTCTCGTGCAGCTCCGTCAGATGGACGCAGCCGTGCTCTTCGCCGTGCTCGATCAGCAGCGCAATCGGATCCTGGGCCATACCTTCGGGTACCCCTCCCGGAGTCGGGTCTAACGCTGTAACGGTCGAATGCCTATATCGGTTTCAAGGAATCATTACATCGCTGGAAACGCAGGCACATTTGCCGCAGCAACAGTGACGGCGTGCTGCTCGCTCACCTCCGCCCCGCCGCCCCGTCAGGCGCCCCGCATGGGTCGCTCGCCGCCTGGGTCGTGGTCGCAGTCGTGCTCGCCTTCATCGTGATGGGCGGCCTCGTGCTCGCCTCGCGCCGCTAGGATCTTCCGCCATGTGGTGGCTCTGGATCCCCGTGGTCGTGATCGCCGCGGTCCTGCTCGTCTTCCTGCTGCTCGTGCTCCTCGGGCGGTTCCGGAATGGCGCGCTGCTCCGGCCGATGATCACGCAGCTTTCGAAGATCGGCTTCATGCGCCGCTTCTTCACGCGTGTCTCGACGGCGGCGATCGAGAAGCAGAACCCGGAGCTCGCGGGCGCCCTGAAGAAGCTCGGGACGGTCGCGCAGAATCCGAACCCGCAGGCGGTGCAGAAGGCGATGAGCCGCCTCACGCCCGGCGAGCGGCGCGCCTACTTCGAGGCGGCCGACGAGCAGGGCGGCGTGCCCGCCGAGGCGAACCGGCAGATGCGCCGGCAGGCCGAGCGGATGCAGCAGCAGGCGCGCGGCGGCCGCCCCGGCGGCGCGAGCTCGCGCAAGCGCAAGCGTCGCTAGGGCTAGTGGCCCCAGTACGAGAACTGCAGCCGGCCGTGCTCGCACACGGACGTCGCAGGGCTCAGCTTCACCTTGACCGTGCCGCCTCCAGGGGCGTTGAGCCTGAACCAGTGCGAGGCCGGCTCGCACGGCTTGCCGGCGGCGCCCTCGCCCACGCCCGGCACGTCGGGTGAGAAGCGTGCGGTCGCGTGTGTCTTCTCACCGTGCGCGAGCGGGATGAGGAGTGCGATCGTGTTCCCGCCGACATTGATGACGTGAGTCGTCTGCGGCTTGCCTGCTTTGTTGAGAAGCGTGCCGGCCGGAAGCCCATTCATCGTGCACGTCGTGTGCGAGCGGTTCTCGACGACGAGCCGGTATTCGATGTTCCCCGCGCCTTCGCTGCCCCGAATCGCGCTGAAGGTGCCGGTGAGCTGCGCGCCCGTGCAGGCGTGAGGTGCGCGTGGTGCGGCGCTCGCGCCGCCGGCGGCGGCTGCGAGCAGGACAAGCGCGAGCCCGAGCAGGCGGCTCATCAGTGGCCGTAGGCCGAGAACTGCAGCTGGCCGTGCTCGCAGACAGGCGTCGGCGGGCTCAGCTTCACCGTCGTCGTCCCGCCTCCCTGATCGGCAACGCGGAAGGAGTAAGAGGTCGGCTCGCACGCTTTCCCGGCCGCACCCTCGCCCACGCCGGAAACGTCGGGTGAGAACCGCGCGGTCGCCTTGGTCGACCCGCCGGGACGCAGCGTCACGAACACAGCGGTCAACCCGCCCTTGAACGCCGCGATCACGTGCGTCTTCTGCGCCTTCCCCGCCTTGTTCAAGAGCGTGCCCTGCGGGAGCCCGGTGAGCGAGCAGACCTTGCTCGATCGGTTCTTCCGGACGAGCGCGTACACGATGTTGCCGGCGCCGGCACTGCCGGGGACGACCTTGAACGTGCCGGTCAGCTGGGTGCCGGTGCAGCGCGGGATGGTCACGGCGCCGCTCGCCGTTGCGGCGGCGGTCGCGAGGATCAGAGTTGAGAGTGCGAGCAGACGCTTCATGTGACTCCTACGCCGCAGGTCGGGGACGCGTCACACGCTACTAGGATCGTCTTCGTGATCGCGATCCGCCGACTGTCTCCGCCAGAGGTCATTGCGGACGTCGACCCGCTCGCCGAGGTGCTCTTCGACTGCGTCGACGGCGGCGCGTCGGTGAGCTTCATGGCGCCGTTCACGCGCGAGGATGCGCGCGCGTGGTTTCTCGGCGTCGTCCCTGAGCTCGAGGCCGGGAACCGCGCGCTGCTTGCCGCCTACGACGGCGACGCGCTCGTCGGGACGGTGCAGTTCGTCCATGCGTGGCCGCCGAACCAGCCGCACCGCGCGGACATCACGAAACTGCTCGTGCATCGGGATGCGCGTGGCCGCGGCGCCGGCCGCCTCCTGATGGAAGCGGCCGAGGCCGCGGCGCGTGCCGACGGCAAGACGCTGCTCGTCCTCGACACGGTCACCGACAGCTCGGCCTACCGGCTGTACAAGAGCCTGGGCTGGACCGAGGTCGGTGAGATTCCCGACTTCGCGCTCTACCCGGACGGGCGGCTCTGCGCGACGACGGTGTTCTACAAGCGGATCTAGCGGCGAGCGCCGCGGCGGTTGCGCTGCCGCGCCGGCCGTGCTGACTGCGCCGTCTTCATTCCGGATGCGGCGAACGCCGAGCCGTGGCCGAGCCGCTGCGCGAGCTTGCCGACGTCGGTCTGCTGCTCCGGGAGCACGAACGTGATCCCGGTGCCGCTGCGACCGGCGCGGCCGGTGCGGCCGACGCGGTGCACGTAGTCGTCGTCGCTGTGCGGCGGGTCGAAGTTGATGACGTGCGTGATGTCGTCGACGTCGAGCCCGCGCGCCGCCACGTCCGTGGCGATCAGCGTCGGCACCTTGCCCGACTGGAACTGCGCAAGCGACCGCTCGCGCGCGTTCTGCGTCATGTTCCCGTGCATCACGACGGCCGGAACCTCGTGCTGGCGCGAGAGCTTGCGCGCGAGCTTGTCCGCGCCGTGCTTCGTGCGAACGAAGACGAGTGCGAGCCCGCGCTCGTCGCCGAGCTGCTGGACGAGCCGCTCGAGCTTTCCGTCGACGGTGACCGGCACGAACTCGTGCTCGATCTTTCCGCGCGTGGTGTCGGTCGGCTTGTGGCTGTAGCGCACGGCGTTCGCCGTATAGCGCTGCGCGAGCTCCTGGACCGGGCCTTCGAGCGTCGCCGAGAACAGCATTGTCTGCCGGTTCTCGGGCACGCCTTTCAGGATGCGGTCGACCTGGGGCTTGAACCCCATGTCGAGCATGCGGTCGGCCTCGTCGAGAACAAGGGTCTGGACGCCGTCGAGGCGAACGAGCCGGCGTTCGATCAGGTCGAAGAGGCGGCCGGGTGTCGCGACGAGGATGTTCGCGTCCTTGGCGCGCTTCGCCTGCTGTGAGACGGACGTGCCGCCGTAGACCGCCGCGATGCGGAGGCCCTTCGCGGCCGCGTGCGGCCGGAGGTCGTCGACGACCTGCGAGGCGAGCTCGCGGGTCGGGACGAGAACGAGTGCTCCGGGAAGCCGGCCGTTCTTGGCCGTCCGCTCGACGAGCGGCAGCCCGAAGGCCAGCGTTTTCCCGGAGCCGGTCGGGGACGCAGCCAGGATGTCGATCCCGGCGAGCGCGTCCTCGAGGACAAGGCTCTGCACCGCGAACGGTGCGTGGATGTTCTGCGCCGCGAGCGAGCGCACCACAGGGGCGCTCACGCCAAGGGCGCTAAATGACTTAGACAAGTTGTTCTACTCCTTCGTTCAGGGGTCGAGAACAAGAAACTCGAATCGCCTGAAAAGGAGGAACGAGAAGCTGATCTCACGGCCGCAACTGCGCGTGCCGTACGACCAAGGTAGCAGTCGTCGGCGCTAATCCGCGCCGACGACCTTGAAGGACTGGCTGACAAACACGTGGTGCGGCCAGTTGACGCCGATGTTGTGGACCTCGTACTCGCCGTCGCTCAGCTTCACGACCCTGTCGACGACGCCTCCGGGGTAGGCGGCCAACGCGGCTTCCGTCGCCTCGTTCGCTTCGCTCCCACCGACGATCGTCCCGGACCCCTCGCTGTAGTCAGCCGGGATCTGGCCGACTTCCTTCGACGCGGAGGGTGAGCCTTGCTGGAAGGGGACGACTTCCGCCGCGGTGGAAGAAGGTTCGGCGCCGGCCGGTTGGACGGTGACCTGGGTGGCCGTGATTTCCGTCCCTTCGGTCGTCCCGAGCACGAGGACGCTCTCGCCTTGCTTGACGGTGCCGGCCGAGGTATCAGCGACGGTCACCGCCTGGCCTGCCGGCGTCGTCATCGTGAAGCCTGAACTGGACACGCTTTCGACCGTGCCGATCGCTCCCCCCGCGGCCGGTCCCGAGCGAGCATTGGATCCGCCGCCTTCGGGCGATCCGCCGCCTTTGGGGAATTCGGCGCCTTCGGGGGCTTTGCCGCCATGCGAGGCGAAGGGCAGCGAGGAGGACGAGGCTGCCGTCGCGGTGGCCGAGCCGCTGCCGGAGGTGGCGCTGACGACGCCGAAGGCGCCGCCGCCGAGCACGACGGCCGTGGCGCCGATGGCGACCAATTTGGTGAGTTTCCGTTTCGGGGAAAACATAGGTTGCTTCTTTCGTCTGTCGAATCGTGGGTCCGGTGGTTGATCCAACGATGCGCCAACACGCTTGGAGCTTCCTGTGAGGAATCGGGGAGTCGGCTGGGAGTAATCGTCAACCGGCGAGGCGCAGGACGGTCGCTATCAGAGCCCGCGTGGCCGCGGTCTGCTCGTCCTCCCCGCGGGTGGCGAGAGAGGCCTCGAAGACGGCCGGGTCACCGACGATCGGGATGGCGGTGACACCGGCGACGCCCGCGACCAACGAGGGCGGGAGGAGGGCGATGCCGAGGCCCTCGCGGACGTAGGCGACGACGCTGGCGGTGTCGTTGACTTCGAAGGCCACCCGGCGCTGCAGATCGGCGGCGGCGAAGGCCCGCGCGCTCGCCATGTTGGTTCCCCAGTCGGCGGGCAGATCGACGAAGGGCTCCTCGGCGAGGTCGGCAAGCCGGACGCGTCGGCGCCCGGCGAGGGGATGATCGACGGCACAGACGAAGACCATCGCTTCCGAGCTCAGGGGGGTCAGCTCGACTTCCGCGCGGATCGAGTGTGGCACCGCGACGAAGGCGAGGTCGAGGCGCCCCTCGCGCACCTCGGCGATCATCTGCATCGAGCCGCCGACGTGGCGGACGTTGATCTCGACGCCCGGATGATCGACCCGG
>DATAUN010000223.1:0-8139 GCA_036268235.1 Gaiellaceae bacterium | reverse complement strand
GGCTCGAAGGTGGTGACGCGCTACTACGAGCAGGCCGGGCTCAACGAGCCGCTCGACGCGCTCGGCTTCAACACCGTCGGGTACGGCTGCACGACGTGCATCGGCAACTCCGGGCCGCTCGCCGACGAGATCTCGGCGGCGATCGCCGACGGCGACCTCGTCGTCTGCTCGGTGCTCTCGGGGAACAGGAACTTCGAGGCGCGCATCCATCCCGAGGTCAAGGCCAACTACCTCGCGTCGCCGCCGCTCGTCGTCGCATACGCGCTCGCCGGGCGCATGGACATCGACTTCGAGACCGAGCCGCTCGAGGGTGACGTCTACCTGCGCGATATCTGGCCGAGCGCGCAGGAGGTCAGCGACACGATCGCCTCGTCCGTGCGCGCCGAGCAGTTCGCGGAGACGTACGGCGACGTGTTCACCGGCGACGACGAATGGCGCGCGCTGCCCGTTCCCGAAGGCGAGCTCTTCGCCTGGCAGCCCGACTCGACCTACGTGCGACAGCCGCCGTACTTCGACGGGATGCCGCCCGCGCCGGGCACCGTCGCGGACGTCGAGGGAGCGCGCTGCCTCGTCTGGCTCGGCGATTCCGTCACGACCGACCACATCTCGCCCGCCGGCTCGATCCGCCCCGACTCACCCGCCGGTACGTATCTGATCGACCACGGCGTCGAGCGCAAGGACTTCAACTCGTACGGCGCGCGGCGCGGCAACCACGAGGTGATGGTGCGCGGCACGTTCGCGAACGTCCGGCTGCGCAACAAGCTCGTTCCCGAGTCGGAGGGAACCTGGACGGTCCACGTTCCCTCGGGCGAGGAGCTGACGATCTTCGAGGCGTCGCAGCGCTACCTCGCCGAGGGCACGCCGCTCGTCGTGCTCGCCGGCAAGGAGTACGGCTCGGGCTCGTCGCGCGACTGGGCCGCCAAGGGGCCGAACCTGCTCGGCGTGAAGGCGGTGATCGCCGAGTCGTACGAGCGCATCCACCGCTCGAACCTGCTGATGATGGGTGTCCTGCCGCTGCAGTTCATGGCCGGCGAGTCGCCGGAGACCCTCGGGCTCTCGGGCCGCGAGTCGTTCTCGATCGTCGGCGTCGAGAACGGCGACGCGGACGAGGTCACGGTGCGCGCCGACGACAAGGAGTTCCGCGCGCGCGTCCGGCTCGACACGCCGCGCGAACGCGACTACCTACGCCACGGCGGGATCCTGCCGTACGTCCTGCGGCGCCTCCTCTCCTCGTAGTCGTCACCGGCCCGCCCGGCGCGGGCAAGACGACGATCGCGCGCGCTCTCGCGGCTGAGCTCAGCCTGCCGCTCGTCGAGAAGGACACGCTGAAGGAGGCACTCGGCGGCGTCCTCGGGATCACCGAGCGACGCGAGTCGCAGCGGCTCGGCGCCGCCGTCTTCGAGGCGATGGCGCTGGTCGTGCGCGAGTTGCTCGACCGCGGCGTCTCCGTCGTCGCGGAGGGGAACTTCACGCCGGCGTGGTCGCTTCTCCGCGAGCCACCTGCCTGCCGGCTCTGCCAGGTGCACGTGACCGCGGCGCCCGACGTCTTGCGTTCGCGTCTGCAGGCCCGGGACACGCATCGCCATCCCGTGCACTACGACGGCGAGGCGGCAGCCGAGATCGCCGAGCGGGCTGCACGCGGCGAATGGGCCGCGCTGCCGCTGACGGGCCAACTGGTCGAGATCGATACGAGCGTCACGTTCCCCGAGGTGAGCTCGATCCTCTCACGATCCGTTTTCGGCTGACGACCGGGGGTATCCAGACCGGCGGGAGATGACGCCGCCGCGTTTCCGTCGCCTGCTGCCCGCTTGCGCGCTCGTGCTCGCGCTGTCCGGCTGCGGGGGCAACCAGAACACCCTGCACGCGGTCTCCCACCCCGAGCACGAGATCACGAACGTCTTCTGGGTCGTCTTCGGCTTCTCGTGCTTCGGCTTCGGCGTCATCGTCTTCCTGCTCTTCCTCGGCTGGTGGCGGCGCGAGAAGCCGAACCTGCCGCGCGGCGGCGGTGAGCGCGCCGCGACGGGCGTCGTGCTCGGCATGGGCATCGCGCTGCCGATCGCGCTGCTTGCCGCGCTCTTCATCTGGTCCGACGTGTTCGTGACGCAGGCGACCTCGGCGCCCGCCAAGGGCTCGACTGCGCTGTCGATCCACGTGATCGGCCACCAATGGTGGTGGGAGGTGCGCTACGACGGCACCGACGTCGTCACCGCGAACGAGATCCACATCCCGGTGAAGACGCGCGTCGACGTAGAGCTCTCGACGGCCGACGTGATCCACAGCTTCTGGATCCCCGAGCTGAACCGGAAGACCGACATGATCCCGGGGGTCCACAACCGGCAGCTGCTGATCGCGAACAAGCCGGGCGTGTACCGGGGGCAGTGCTCGGAGTTCTGCGGGCTCCAGCACGCGCACATGGCGGTCGAGGTGATCGCGCAGACGCGCAGCGCCTACAACACGTGGCTCGCGAACCAGGAGAAGCCCGTGCCCGCGTCGGCGCTGCCCGGCGCGAAGATCTTCCAGCAGCAGGCGTGCAGCGGCTGCCACCAGATCCGCGGCACGCCTGCGCACGGCGACGTCGGCCCGGACCTGACGCATTTCGCGTCGCGTTCGACGATCGCGGCGCTGACCATGCCGAACACGCCCGCGAACCTGCTGCAGTGGATCGAGCATCCGCAGCAGGTGAAGCCGGGGAACCTGATGCCGGACCTCAAGCTGCCGAACGCCGACTGGACAGCGCTCGAGCGCTACCTGGAGACGCTTCGCTGATGGCGGTCGCTGCGCCCGAACAGCGCCTCGCGCGCCTCGAGCGGATCTGGCTCGAGCGCCCCGGCATCCTCGGCTGGCTGACGACCGTCGACCACAAGCGGATCGGGCTTCTCTACTTCTGGACGACGCTCGTCTTCTTCGCCGCCGGCGGCACCGAGGCGATGTTGATGCGCACGCAGCTCGCGCAAGCGGACGAGCACGTCGTCGGGCCGGAGACCTACGACCAGCTCCTGACGATGCACGGCGTCACGATGATCTTCTTCTTCATCATCCCGATGACCACCGGGGCGTTCGGCAACTACCTCGTCCCGCTGATGATCGGCGCGCGCGACATGGCATTTCCGCGGATGAACGCGCTCTCGTTCTGGGTCTTCCTCGGCGCGGGCCTCTTCATGTACTCGAGCTTTCTGTTCCACCAGGCGCCGGATGCCGGCTGGTTCGACTACGTGCCGCTCGGGCTCAAGCAGTACGACGGCGGGCTGAACATCGACTTCTACGCGCTCGGTCTGATCTTCAACAGCGTGGCGTCGACGCTCGGCGCGATCAATCTGGTCGTGACGATCTTCAAGCTGCGCGCGCCCGGCATGTCATGGAACCGCATGCCGCTCTTCTGCTTCGCGATGCTCGCCGCGTCGCTGTCGCTGATCTTCGCGCTGCCCGCGCTGACCGCCGACCTGATCTTCCTCGAGCTGCAGCGGAAGCTCGGCTTCCACTTCTTCGACCCGGCGCACGGAGGTAGCGCACTGCTCTGGCAGGACCTCTTCTGGATCTTCGGCCACCCCGAGGTCTACATCATCGTCCTGCCCGCGTTCGGAATCGCGACGTCGATCATCCCGACGTTCGCGCGGCACAAGATGGTCGCGTTCCCGCTCGTCGCGATGGCCGAGCTGCTCGTGGCGTTCATCGGCTTCGGCGTGTGGGCGCACCACATGTTCGCGACCGGAATCGCGTCGACGACGCTCGTCTTCTTCGCGGGCGCCTCGATGATCGTCGTGATCCCGTCGACGATTCAGATCTATGCGTGGCTGATGACCGTCAACATCGGCACGCCGTCGTTCAAGGCGCCGCTCCTTTTCATCGGCGGCTTCATCCTCTTCTTCGTCGTCGGCGGCCTGTCGGGGATCATGTTCGCCGCGGTCCCCGTCGACCAGGCGACGACCGACACGTACTTCGTCGTCGCGCACTTCCACTTCATCATCTTCGGCGCAGCGGTCTTCCCGCTGCTCGGCGGCATCTACTACTGGTTCCCGAAGGTCACCGGCCGGATGTACGACGAGCGGCTCGCGGTGATCAGCTTCATCCTCACGTTCATCGGGACCGCAGTCACGTTCTTCCCGATGCACATCGTCGGCCTGCTCGGCATGACGCGCCGCGTGTACACGTACGACAAGGGCCTCGGCTGGGACACGTACAACCTGGTCGAGACGATCGGCGGCTTCGTGATCGCGGCCGGCCTGCTGCTGATCCTGTTCAACATCTTCTGGAGCTACCGGCGCGGCGAGCCGGCGGGCCGCGACCCGTTCCACGGCGGCACGCTCGAGTGGACGACCACCTCGCCGCCGCCGACCTACAACTTCCCCGTTGTCCCGACGGTGTCGAGCGCCTACCCGAACTGGGACGAGCCGGACCGGCAGGAGGACCTGCGCAAGCTCGAGCGGGGTGAGCTGGTGCTCGATGCGGGGCACGAGACTGTCGTGTCGAGCGTGAACGACGCGCGGTTCGACGAGGTGGTCGAGATGCCGCCCGAGTCGCCGTGGCCGATCCTGCTCGCGGGCGCGCTCACCATCGCCTTCGCGTTCCTGCTCACCTCGCACTGGTTCGTCGCCGGCGCGTTCCTCGTGCTCACGACGCTCATGCTCGCGGGCTGGCACTCGCAGGAGCCGGAGGAGGCGTGACGGCGACCGCGGTCAGGATCGCGCGCCCGAACGGCTGGTGGGGCATGGCGCTCTTCGTCGCGACCGAGGCGACCCTGTTCGGGACGCTCGTCGGCACATGGATCTACCTGCGCTTCGAGAACGCGCACTGGCCGCCGCCGCCGCTGCCGAACCCGCCGGTTCTGACGCCGACGCTCCTCACGCTCGCGCTGCTCACGACGAGCATCTTCATGCAGCTCGCGTGGCGTGCGGCGCGGGAGTGGCGTCGCAGCCGGGCGTGGACGCTGATCGCTGTCGCCTTCGCGATCCAGGTCTTCTACCTCTCGTGGCAGCTGCACGACTTCGTGCTCGCGGTGCACGCGTTCCCGCCGCGGGCGAGCGCGTTCTCGTCCGTGTACGTGACGATGCTCGGCATCGACCACGCGCACGTGCTCGTCGGCCTGCTGCTCTCCGCGTGGCTGCTCGTCCGAATCGCGACGAAGATCACGCGCTACCGCCTCGTCGCGCTGCAGGCGATCACGTTCTACTGGCACGCCGTCAACGTGATCACTGCAGTCGTCCTCATCGTCACGGTGCTGCCGAGCGTATGACGCTCAAGCGCCTCGAGCTCTTGCAGTGGTACGCGCTCTTCGGCGGCGCGCTCGCGTGGGCGAGCCAGCACGTCGCCGGCTACTTCGTCAGCACGGCAGCGTGCGGCAGCGTGGGCTGGCACACCGAGACGCCGCAGATCGCACTCGCCGTCGCCGCGGCGCTCGCGATCCTCGCCGCCGAGGGCGCGGCGATCGTCGTCTTTCGCGAGACGAGCGGCCTTCCCACCGAGGCGCCGCCGCCGTACGGGCGCCTCCGCTTCTTCGCACAGGCGGCGATGCTCGGCAACGTCCTGTTCCTCGTCATCACGCTGCTGAACGGCTTCGGCACCGTCTACCACCTGCCATGCGCGCAATCCTGACGCTCGCGCTCCTGCTCGGGCTCGTCGCCGTGCCGGCGGCAGCCGGCTCGTCGCCGCCGCGCATCATCGATGCGAACACGGGCAAGGGCCTCTTCGCCGCGAACTGCAGCCGCTGCCACGGCTCGCTCGGCCAGGGCCTGCCGAACATGGGCCCGTCGCTGAAGGACGCCGGCGCGCTCGCGGCCGACTTCTACCTCTCGACCGGCTACATGCCGCTCGGCGATCCGCACGACCAGCCGTCGCGCTCGCGCGTGCTCTTCACGACGCAAGAGCTGCACGCGCTCGTCTCCTACGTCGCATCGCTCGGGCACGGCCCGCCCGTCCCGAGCCCGCAGTGGCAGAGCGCGAGCGTGCCCGCAGGGCAGAAGCTCTTCGTCGACCACTGCGCCGGCTGCCACCAGATCGTCGCGCGCGGCGGCGTCGTCACCGGTGCGCGCGTGCCGCCGCTCACCAACGCGACGCCGCGCCAGATCGCAGAGGCCGTGCGTGTCGGTCCGTACCTGATGCCGCATTTCTCGACGACGGCGGTCACTCCCGCGCAGCTGAACGACCTGATCGCGTACGTGCAGTACACGAAGCATCCCGACAATGCGGGCGGCTGGTCGATCGGCGACCTCGGCCCGTGGCCGGAGGGCATGGTCGCGTGGCTGCTCGCGGGCTCGATCCTCGTCGCGCTCTGCTGCGTCTTCGGACGGAGGTCGCGCACGTGAGCAAGGTGAAGGACTGGCTCGTCGCCGCGACGGTCCTGGCGCTCGGTCGCGGCCGCCGGACGGCCGAGCCGGAGGAGCCTCGGCTCGTTGCCGCGGGGAAGCCCGAGCGCCGCGCCGAGTCGCTGCTGCTCGTCGTACTCGGCGCCGTGACGCTGTGCGCGGTCGCGTTCATCGTCCTCTACGCGGTTGCCGATGTTGCGCATCGCACGCAGTGGCTCGGGCTCACGCTCGGAGCGGCGCTCGCGCTGCTCGCACTCGCGTGCGTCGTGATCTCGCGGCGGCTCGTCGTCACGGAGGAGCTCGCGCATCCGTACCCGGAGCTCGAGCACTCCGACGAAGTCGGCGAGGTCGGGGAGATCGTCGCCGAGAGCGGCTCCCGCTTCACGCGCAAGAAGCTCGTCCTCCTGGCGGGCACCGGCGCGCTCGGCACGCTCGGGGCCGCCGCACTCGTCCCGGCGGTGGGACTCGGCCCCGCGTTCGACGTCGGCGTATTGACGCAGACACCGTGGCGGCGCGGCATCCGGCTCGTCGACGAGAGCGGCCGGCCGATTCCCGCCGGCTCGGTCGAGGCGGGGACGTTCTACCCGGCGTATCCCGAAGGCGCCGATCGCGAGCTGATTGGCTCGCCGGTCGTGGTCGTGCGGATCGGCGCGGGCAACAAGGGTGTTGTCGCGTACTCGAAGATCTGCACGCACGCGGGCTGCGCGATCTCCCTCTACCGCAAGCCGACGTTCCCGGACGTCGATCCGCGGCCCGCACTCGTCTGCCCGTGCCACTACTCCACGTTCGACCCCGCGCAGAACGGCAAGGTGCTCTTCGGGCCGGCCGGCCGGCCGCTGCCGAAGCTGCCGCTCGAAGTCGACGGCGGCGGCAACCTGCGCGCGGCGGGCAACTTCAACGAGCCTCCGGGGCCGTCGTGGTGGGGCGTGCGCCGCCGGAGAGCGACGTGATCCGCGCGCTCGACCAGCGCACCGGCGCAGCGCCACTCCTGAAGAAGGGACTGCGCTACGTCTTCCCCGACCACTGGTCGTTCCTGCTCGGCGAGGTCGCGCTGTACTGCTTCATGCTGCTCGTCGCGACGGGCGTCTACCTGACGCTGTTCTTCGACGACTCCCGCTCGCAGACGACGTATCACGGAGCGTACAAGCCACTCGACGGCGCGACGATGAGCCACGCGTATGCGTCGGTCCTGACCCTCTCGTTCCAGGTGAAGGCCGGGCTGCTGATGCGGCAGACGCACCACTGGGCCGCGAACGTCTTCGTCGCGGCGATCGTGCTGCATCTCCTGCGCGTGTTCTTCACCGGCGCGTTCCGCAAGCCGCGCGAGCTGACGTACTTCCTCGGGGTCACGATGCTCTTCGTCGCGCTGCTCGAGGGCTATATCGGCTACTCGCTCGTCGACGACCTGCTGTCGGGGATGGGGCTCGCGATCGGCTACAGCGTCGCGCTCTCGTTCCCGCTCGTCGGCGGCAACCTCGGGCTGCTGCTCTGGGGCGGCGCGTTCCCCGGCTCGTCGTCGTTCTGGCCGCGCATGTACATCACGCACGTGCTGATCTTCCCGCTCCTCCTCGTCGGGCTGTTGACGCTGCACCTCGTGCTCGTCGCGTCGCGCCACCACACGCAGTTCAAGGAGTCGCCACGGACGACCGAGACGCAGATCGTGGGCGTGCCGGCGTTCCCCGGCCAGGCGCCGCGCTCTCTCGGGCTGATGTTCGGAACCTGGGCGACGCTCTTCCTGCTCGGCGGGCTCGTGCAGATCAACCCGGTCTGGCTGTGGGGGCCCTACCACGTGGGCGACTCGACGAACGGTGCGCAGCCCGACTGGTACCTCGGATGGTTG
>DATAUN010000222.1:0-33224 GCA_036268235.1 Gaiellaceae bacterium | reverse complement strand
GCGTCGTCGATTCGCAGCGTCTCCTCCCAGAATGCGGTCGGCGTGTGGTCGGTGACGGCGGCGACGTCGAGTTGCAGCACATCGCGCACGTACGAAAGGGAATCGGCGAGCTCCCCGCCGCCGTCCCCCGAGAAGTCGGTGTGGAAGTGCAGGTCGCCGAAGAACGGCATCCGGGCGCAGAGCGGGGGCGAGAGCGCGCGCCAGCCGCGCTCCTCGTCGATCGCCTCGAGGCGCATCGGCTTCTCGTCGGCGATGCGCACGACGCGGTGCCCGTTCGCCACGTCGACGGTCTCGCCGCCGACGTGAACGCGCCCCGTGTAGGTCGTCGCGACGTTCGCGTAGTCGTCGCGCGCGAAGACGCTCACGTCGATCGCACCGTTCGCGCGGCGGGCGCGGCACTCGAGCGCTGTTGCCGGCCCGGCTACGACGGCGATCGACACGCGACCGATCGAGCGGAACTCGCTCCGAGAAGTCGGGCGCGCCTCGACGTCGAGCTCGGCGCCGATGCCGGCATGCGGGCTCGGCTTGACGCCGAGCTCGATCTCGATGCCGCAGCCGGCGGGGCAACCCTCCGGCAGCGCGAGCTCGAGCACCGAGACACGGCGGTCGACGAACGCCGCCACGATCTCGTCCACGTTCGCCGGCGGGCGCCGCAGCACCTCGACCGGCACGTCGATCGACGGCCGGACGAGGTTCAGGTGGATCTGGTCGGTGCAGACCGAGTCCAGCACGGCGCGGAACGGGAACACGAGGATGCGGAGCTCGGCGCCGGCGTCGAGGCCGGCGTGCGCGACCACGTTCAGCGAGCAGGGATGGTGGCGGTCGCTCGTCGCCTCGAGCGCAGCGGGTCCGCGATAGTCGACGGCGAGCGCGTCCAATTCCGCATGGATCGCGGACTCCATTCGTGCATCCTATCGGATATCAGGTTTGCGCTACGGCTGTGCGGGCTCGAGCGCGGCCCCGTCGTCGGCCACGGGGTCGATGTCGCGGCGACGAGCGTTTTCGAGATGCTTGCGCATCGCCGAGCGGGCGGAGTCGGCATTCCCGCGCTTGATCGCACGCACGATTGCGACGTGCTCGCGCGTCGTCGCGAGGACGAACTCGCCGCTCTGGCTCCACTCCTTGCGCTGAAGCTGCAGACGGAAGCTGCGATACGCGGACATCCGCTTGAAGAGCGTGTCGAGCGTGTCGACGATGATCGTGTTGCCGGCAACCAATGCGATGCGGCGGTGGAACACGCCGTCGTTGTTGAGCGGCGCGTCCTCGTCGAAGCCGGAGTCGTCCGGCGGGACCTCGGACATCGGGTCGAGCTCGGCGAGCTCCAGGAGCAGCTCGACGTCCGCCTTGGACGCGCGCTCCGCGGCGCGTGCGACGACCTCCGTCTCGATCACCATGCGGGCGTCGAAGATGTCGGACACCGTCGAGCGATCGAGAAGCCGCGAGACGACGTAGCCCTTGTACGGCTCGCGCGTGACGAGTCCGTCGCCCTCGAGCCGCACGAGCGCGTGTCGGATCGGAGTGATCGACACGTTCATGTCCTCCGCGAGCTGCTCGATGTTCAACCGCTGTCCCGGCGCAAGGCGATTCGCGATCAGCGCCTCGCGCAGGATGCGATAGCTGTCGTCTGCCAGGAGAACGCGGCGCGGGCTGCTACCGACGTGATTGTTGGGGGGCTCCTCCATTTGCCGACATGATATCTCTGACATCACCTTTGTTCCAGGGCGACATCGACTGCCCCGAGTGTTACGTTCTGGGCAGTTCGCTTCGAGGGAGGTCCGGTGCCAGGGTCGCTGCGGTCCGTGGGGCGCGTTGCGCTCGCAGACCACGTATACGACGCGCTCTACCGCAACATGCTGATCGGAGCGATCGAGCCTGGCGTGCGCCTGAACATCGACCAGCTCGCGCGCGACCTGCATGTCTCTCCGACACCGCTACGCGAGGCGCTCGCGCGGCTCGAGGCGGAGGAAGTCGTTGCGAAGCGGCCGCTCGCCGGGTACCTCGCGACACCGCTCCTGACACGCACCGGGGTTGCCGAGCTGTTCGACTTGCGCATGCAGCTCGAGCCGTGGCTCGCGGGCCTTGCGGCGGCCGGCGGCGCCGAGTGGGTCGAGGATGCAGAACGACCGAGCGGCGACGAGGACCTCGCCCGGCTCGCGGCGCACGACGCCGGCTTCCACGACACGGTCGCGCTGCTCGCCGGCAACGGTCTGGCGCGGCAGGCGCTTCGCCGCCTCAACTCGCACTTCCACATCTACCGGTTGTACGCGCTGCACGACGAGCTGCCGCGTGACCTAGCGGGACACGACGCGGTCGCTGCTGCCGTCCGGTCGCACGACAAGGCAGCGGCGGGGCGGGCGATGCGCAGGCATCTCACCGAATCGCGGGCGCAGCTGCTTCCGATCGCGGGCGAGTAGCGCCGCGGCTCAGACGGCGACGGAGCCCGCTGCGTCGACTCTGCGGATCGGCTGCCGGCCCCCGCACAACGTGAGGCGGACACCGGTGCGTAGCGACGCGTAGCCCGCGAGGCGCAGCGTCTCGAGCCGTCCCGGGCCACCGGTCACGGTGCTCGACGGCTCGATCGCCATCGCGTACGCACGTCCGTACCACGGGTAGCCCTCGGTCCATTCGAGCTCCTGCCACAGCCACGCGTACGGCATGACCGACGTATCCCAGCGGAGCGCGACGCCCAGGTCGAGCTCCGGGTTGCGGATCGCCGCCCACGGCTCGTCGAAGTCCGCGAGCCAACCGAGTGCCGCGCGTGGGCGATCCGCGGGCGGAACGAGATCGAACCGCGGCTCGGCGCCGCCGGGCACCGCCGGCGGCCAGTTGTGCGTCGAGCCCGCCGGAAAGCGCCAGTGGGTCGAGCCGGGATCTGCGACGAACGTGCGGGCGCCCGTCTCGATCACGCAGCCGGGTGCGAGCAGCGGGCGGCCGAACGCGGGGTGGTGCTGATAGTCGAAGCCGATCTCGACCGGCGCGAGGTTCCGGACGACGTCGTCGACGACGACGGTCGCACCGGCGAGCGAGAGCGTCCGTTCGATTCGCAGCGGCACGGTGTGCAGCTCGACGTGCAGCCGCGCCTCGTTGCGCGTCGCCGACTCGAGCGTCCACGGGACCACTGCCGCCTCGCCGTGGAAGCCGTGCGTGCGGCCGTCACGCACGACCGGCTCGTGCACGTTCGGGCAGAGAAGCTGCCAGCCGCCCGCGTAGCTCTCGAGCCATGCGCCGACGCTCGAGTCGTGCCAGACGAGCGAGCCGCGCCGCGCGACCTCTTCGGCACGCGCCGCCCACGGCGTCCGGAACATGACGTCGACGCCGGTGCGGCGGTCGACGAGCGACACGATGTCGCCGCCGCGGTCGAGGTTGGCGACGAGCTCGACGTCGTCGTTTCGGAGCTCGAGCCTGCCGACGGTCACGCGCCGCTCAGAGCCCGGCGGGCCGGCCCTGCTCGTCCCAGAGCTGCTCCCAGCCGATTCCGGGAGCCTCCGTTGCGTGGACCATGCCGTTCGCGTCCACACACCATTCGCGCTGTACGGGCTGCGTGATCACGAGCGACTCGTAGTAGGTGTTGTTGGGGATCGCCATGCAGAGGTGGATGTGCGCGAGCCCGCCGCCGTGCACCTCGGCGCGCATCAGGTGTGCGTCTGCAAGGTGCGCGATGCGCATCGCTCCCGTGATCCCGCCGCGCAGATTCGTGCTCGTCCGGACGCCGACCGCGCTGCCGCTCGCGATGAAGTCCGCGGTGTTCATGTGCGCGCCGTCGCTCGTCTCGCCGACGAGGAGCGGGACACGCACGCGCTCGGCGAGCCGGCGATACGCGCCGATGCTGAACTCGCGCATCGGCTCCTCGTACCAGAGGTAGTCGCATTCGGAGAGCACGTGCCCGAGCCTGATCGAGTCGAGGAGGTCGTAGGCGGCCGATCCGTCGAACATCAACGGCAGCGACGGCCCGACGTGGTCGCGCACCGCCCGCGCGAGCTTGGCGTCGCGATCCGCGTCGCCCCACGCGTGCAGCTTGATCGCCGGGTAGCCGAGCTCGAGGCACTGGTCGACCACCCGGAGGTAGTCGTCGATCGTCTCGTAGGTGACGGTCGATGCGTACGCGGGGATCTCGGACCGATACCGGCCGAGCAGCTGGTGCACCGGCGCGTTCGCGGCTTTGCCCGCGATGTCCCAGAGCGCGTTGTCGACGGCGCCCTGGACGTAGATCTGGAACTCCTCGATGCGGTCGAGCTCCCAGAGGCGATGCCAGAGGTGCTCCCGCGCGAACGGATCTGCGCCGAGCAGCTCGTCGTGCAGCCGCCGCTGGACGACGTCGCCGAGGATCACGCCGCGGATCGAGTGCCCGTAGCCGACGATTCCTTCGTCGGTGCCGAGGACGAGCCAGCCCTCGACGCGTTCCGGCTCGGACCCGGGAACGCCGTCGCGCCAGCGGAACGGCGGGTTGACCGCCGGCTCCTTGACCAGCACCACCTCGACCGATGTGATCTTCATTGCGCCACCGGGGGAATGATCCTATAGCATGCCTTAGGCATTTGACGCGTACCCTGCCAGCGTCGGTGCCTCCTGTCAATACGGCCGCACGCGGTTCGCTGCCGCCAAGACGTAACGTGCTGCAACCTTGTCGTCGCTTGACACCGAGCCGTTGACGATGCGATCCTCAAACTTCTGACCTCAGATATCGTAGAGGATGCGATGAAGCTCAGCGAGATGCTGGCCGCGCGGCCGCAGCAGCCGCTGTGGGCCTTACTGAAGCAGTGCGGCGTCGACCACGTCGTCGCGGTCATGCGGAACGGCGAACAGGACCGGCGCATGTTCGCGGCAGTCGGCGGCGGGGGCTCCCCGACGGACGGCGATGCCGTCCCGTGGAGCCAAGCGGCGATCGAGCGCGACGTCGCGACCTTCGCCGAGCACGGTTTCACGGTGGTCGCGATCGAGGACACGCCGCCGCTCGACGAGGCGCGGCTCGGCCTGCCGGGACGCGACGAGCAGATCGAGAACGTGCAGGAGCAGATCCGGGCGATGGGGAAGCTCGGCATTCCGGTGCTCTGTTACAACTGGATGGCGGTCTCGAGTTGGACGCGCACGGACCACGCCGCCGAGAGTCGCGCCGGAGCGCTCGTCACGGGCTTCCGCGAAGCGGATGCGAAGGCAATGCCGCTGCTCGTCCAGCCGGGCGAGCTGACCGCCGAGCAGCTGTGGGACTCGTTCGCGTACTTCCTGCAGGCGGTCGTGCCGGTCGCCGAGGAGGCGGGCGTGCGGCTCGCGCTGCATCCCGACGACCCGCCGCTGCCCGTCGTGCGCGGTGTGCCGCGGATCATGAGCTCCGTGGAGGCGTTTCGGCGCGTGCTCGACCTCTTCCCATCGCCGGCGAACGGCGTCACGCTGTGCCAGGGGAACTTCGCGCTGATGACCGACGACCTGCCCACCTTGATCCGCGAGCTCGGAGCGCGCGACGCCATCCACTTCGTGCATTTCCGCGACGTGCGCGGCGACGCGCACGAATTCCTCGAGACGTTCCACGACGACGGCCAGTCCGACCTCGCGGCGTGCATGCGCGCCTACGCGGAGGTCGGCTTCGACGGTCCGCTCCGTCCGGATCACGTGCCGACGATGTACGGCGAGAGCAATGACCATCCCGGCTACGAGACGCTCGGCCGTCTGTTCGCGAATGGTTACGTACGCGGCTTGATGCACGCGACGGCCGGCCGGACGGAGAGCGCGTGACCCGCGCGCCGCGCCATGTGCTCGTCACCGGCGCGGCCGGGCGCATCGGCGGTGCGGTCGTCCGCCACCTGCGCGGCGAAGGGATCGCGGTCACAGCCGTCTCGAAGGAGATCGGCCCCGAGCTCGAGGCCGAGCGGGTGGTCGAGGGGGATGCGACGGGCGAGGCGCTGATCGTCGAGCTGCTGCAGGGAACGTCAGAGCTCGGCCCCGTCGACGCCGTCGTCCACATGGCCGCGATCCCGCACCGGGACACTGCCCCGCCGATGCAGGTCTACCGCACGAATGTCCTCTCGACGTTCAACGTGCTGACGAAGGCGGCCGAGGCCGGCGTCGCGAACGTCGTCTTTGCGAGCAGCATCAACGCGACCGGCATCCCGTTGAACGACCATGACGTCCTGCCGGCCTACTACCCGATCGACGTGCACCTGCCCGCCGACCTCGGCGATTGGTACTCGCTCTCGAAGGCGTCGGACGAGCTGACGGGGGCGATGGTCGCGCGGCGGTGGGGGACGACGATCGTCGCGCTCCGCCTTCCCTGGACGCACGTCGCGCAGGACGAGCTCGTCGCGTTCTCGGAGCGCCACACCCGAGACCCGTCGCTGGGCGTCAGGGAAGGCTGGGCTCACATCGATTCGCGTGACGCTGCGCGCGCGGCGCTGCTTGCGCTGACCCGCGACCTCGAGGGCTTCCATGTCCTCTGCGTCGCGGCACGCGAGACGCTCGTCCCGTACCCGACGGAAGAGCTGCTCGAGCGCTACGCGCCGGACGTGCCGCGCCGGCGCGCCTTCACCGACCGCGAGACGCCGATGGATCTCGCGGAAGCCGAGCGCGTGCTCGGCTTCCGGCCCGAGTTCGCGCTCGAGCTCGAGCCCGTGCCGCTCTCCGAAGCGGTGCGCACGTGACGACGATCGAGCGCATCGAGACGATTCGCACCGCGCCCGACGGCGTGCGTCTCGTCGTCGTCAAGGTGCACACGAGCGAGCCCGGGCTGTACGGCGTGGGCTGCGCCGGCTTCTGCCTGCGCGACGGGACCGTCGAGCGCGCGATCGAGGAGCTCGCGCCGCTCGCGCTCGGACGCGATGTGCGCCTGATCGAAGACTTCTACAACGCTGCGACGACGGACGCGTACTGGCGCAACGGTCCCGTGATCAACAACGCGATCAGCGGCATCGACATGGCGCTCTGGGACATTCTCGGCAAGATCGCCGGGCTGCCGGTCTACCAGCTCTTCGGCGGCAAGTCGCGCGAGGGCGCCGCGATCTACCAGCACGCCTACGGCGGCTCGCCCGCCGAGCTCGCCGAGGACGTGCTGCGTCTGCGCGAACTGGGTGTCCGCTACGTGCGCCTGCCGGTCGAGACGGGGCAGCCGCGCGGCGACTTTCACACCCCGCGCGGCGCGCCGGCGGGGGTCTACCACGATCCCGCCGCAGCGGTCCGGAACATCGTCGCGAACCTCGAGGAGGTGCACGCACGGGTCGGCGACCGGGCACAGCTCCTGTTCGACGTCCACGAGCGGCTGCCGCCGGCGGACGTGGTGCGGCTCGCGAAGGCCGTCGAGCCGTTCGACCTCTTCTTCTTCGAGGATCCGCTGCCGCCCGAGCTCAACGAGTGGTTCCCCCGTCTGCGCGCGCAGAGCGCCGTGCCGATCGCGATGGGAGAGCTGTTCGTGAACCCGACCGAGTGGATTCCGCTCGTCAAGGACCAGCTGATCGACTTCATTCGCTGCCACATCAGTGCGATCGGCGGCATCACGCCCGCGCGACGGCTCGCCGCGTTCTGCGACGTGCACGGCGTGCGCACCGCCTGGCACGGGCCGCACGACATCTCGCCGATCGGCCACGCGGCAAACGTGCACCTCGACGTGCACGTGCCGAACTTCGGCATCCAGGAGCTCGCCGGCTTCAGCGACAACGTCCGCGAGGTGTTCCCGGGCACTCCCGAGATCGCCGACGGGTACGTCTATCCGAACGACGCGCCCGGCCTCGGCGTGGACATCGACGTGGAGGCGGCGCGACGCTTCCCGCCCGAGTCTGCGACGTTCACGTTCCCGATGCTGCGCCGCCCCGACGGGTCGGTGATGCGGCCGTGAGCGTCGAGCGGCTACCTGCGCCGGACCTCGTCGTCCCCGGGAGCGCGCTCGTCGGTGAAGGGCCGGTCTTCGACCGCCGGACGGGCAGGCTCTGCTGGGTCGACATCGTCCGCGGCCGCCTCTACGAGAGCGACCTCGCGACCGGGTCGACGAGCGAGACCGACGTCGGCGTCCAGCTCGGCGCCGCGGTGCCGCGCGCCCACGAGCCCGGCTTCGCCGTTGCGGTCGCGACCGGCCTCGGCCGCTTCGCCGGCACGCTCGAGCTCGACGAGCCGATCCTGCCCGAGCCGTTCCGGCGGATGAACGACGCGAAGTGCGACTCGCGCGGGCGTCTCTGGGCCGGCAGCACGCACGTCGACTTCGAGCCCGGTGGCGGCGCGCTCCACCGCTGGGACGGCCGTGGGCCGAGCGTCGTCGTCCGCGATGGCTTTGTGCTCCCGAACGGCATCGGCTGGACGCAGGAGGACGACCGCATGTACTTCATCGACAGCTTTGCGCACACGCTCTACGCGGCGCCGTTCGACGCCGACGCCGGCGAGCTCGGCGAGCTGGCGCCGTTGTGCCGCGTCGAAGACGCTCTTCCGGACGGGCTCGCCGTCGACGTCGACGGCGGCATCTGGGTCGCCGTCTGGGGCAGTTCGGAGGTGCGCCGGTTCGACGCCTCCGGCGAGCTCGTCGCAGTCGTGCCGATGCCGGTGTCGCAGCCGTCGAGCTGCGCCTTCGGCGACGACGGCACCCTCTACATCACCTCTGCGTCAGCCGACCTCAGCGACGAGCAGCGTGCCGCACAGCCGCACGCCGGCTCCGTCTTCGCCGTCGCCACCTCCACGCACGGCGTGCCCGTGCATCCGTTCGCCGGATGAGCGTTCTTTCGGGGCGCGTCGCGCTCGTCACCGGAGGCTCGAGCGGGATCGGCCGCGGCGCCGCGCTCCGCCTCGCCGCGCAGGGCGCTTCCGTCGCGGTGCACGGGCTCGATCTCGCGGAGGCGGAGTCGGTTGCCGCGGAGCTGCGCGGGACGGGCGCCGAGGCGATCGGCTTCGCGGGCGACGTCAGCAGTGCAGAAACGGCGGCCTCCGCGGTGCGCGCGGCCGTCGACGCGTTCGGGCGGCTCGACATCCTGGTCGCCGCCGCCGGCATCCAGCGCTACGGCGACGTCGTCGCGACGACGGAGTCGACGTGGGACGAGGTCTTCGACGTGAACGTGAAGGGCGTCTTCCTCGCAGTGAAGGCGGCCGCGCCGTACCTCCGCGAGAGCGACGCGGGCAGCGTCGTCATCGTCTCGTCGGTGCAGGCGATCGCAACGCAGACCGACGTGGTCGCCTACACGGCCGGCAAGGGCGCGCTGCTCTCGCTGACGCGCGCGCTCGCCGTTGACGAGGCACGGCACGGTGTGCGTGTCAACAGTGTGAGCCCCGGCTCCGTCGACACGCCGATGCTGCGGACCTCGGCGGCGATGTGGAGCGACGGGACGGAAGCCGGCGTCGCCGCCGTGCTCGAGAACTGGGGGACCGCGCACGCACTCGGCCGGATCGCAACTGCCGAGGAGGTGGGCGAGGTGATCGCGTTCCTTGCCGGTTCGGGCGCGGCGTTCGTCACGGGCGCGGACTTCCGGGTCGACGGCGGCCTGCTCGCGCGGATCGCGGCCCCACTGCCGGCGACCGCGAAAACGATCGAGGGATAGGAGCCGCAATGGCAGTCTGTTACGTCGGCAACCGTGAGCTCGCGCTCCGCGCGGACGAGCGCCGCGCTCCCGGCACCGACGAGGTCGAGATCGAGGTCGCCTACACCGGGATCTGCGGCACCGACCTCCACATCCTCCACGGCGCGATGGATGCACGCGTCTCGCTGCCCGCGGTGCTGGGACACGAGATGTCCGGGATCGTCAGCCGCGTCGGGCCCGGCGTCGAAGGCATCGCAGCGGGCGACGCCGTCACCGTCATGCCACTCGACTGGTGCGGCGCGTGCCCCGCCTGCGCGGCCGGCAACGAGCACGTCTGCCACAACCTCGACTTCCTCGGCATCGACTCCCCGGGGTCGATGCAGTCGTACTGGATCGCGCCGGCGCGCGTGGTGGTGCCGCTCCCGGAAGGCCTGTCACTCGAAGCGGCTGCGCTGGCGGAGCCGGCCGCTGTGGCGGTGCACGACGTGCGCCGCTCCGATCTCCTGCCGGGCGAGCAGGCGCTCGTGGTCGGCGGCGGCCCGATCGGCTTGCTGATCGCGTCGGTCGCCACGGCGCATGGTGCCGACGTGCTCGTCCTCGAGCCGAACGAGACGCGGCGGCAGCATGCGCGCGCGCTCGGCCTGCGCGCGGAGGACCCGCTGGCAGGCGACGTGCAGGAGCTCATCGGGGAGTGGACGGACGGCGCGGGCGCGCCGGTCGCGTTCGAAGTCTCGGGTGCCGTCGCGGGGCTCGAGACTGCGATCCAGTCCCTCGCCGTGCGCGGGCGGCTCGTCGTCGTCGCGATCCACTCCGCGCCGCCGCCGGTGAACCTCTTCCGTGTCTTCTGGCGCGAGCTCACGCTCATCGGTGCGCGTGTGTACCGGCGCGAGGACTTCGAGCACGCGTTGGAGCTGCTTGCGAGCGGCGCCGTCTCGGCCGATCGGCTCGTCACGAGCGTTCGCCCGCTCGACCAGGCCGCGGCTGCGTTCGAAGCCCTCGAGCAAGGAGCCGAGTTGAAGGTCCTGCTCGACTGCCGGAACGGCGCCGCATGAACGAGCGCGTCGCGTCGCTGTTCGACCTCACCGGCAAGGTCGCGCTCGTCACCGGGTGCCGCCGCGGCATCGGCCTCGCCATGAGCTGCGTCCTGGCCGAGGCCGGCGCGGACATCGTCGGCGTGAGCGCGCAGCTCGAGCCGGAGGGCAGCGACGTGCAGCGCGCGGTCGAGGGTGCAGGGCGGTCCTTTCGCGGGCATCAGGTCGACTTCGCAGACCGCGATGCTGTCGCGCGCTTCGCCGCTGCGATCGCGCGCGACGTTCCCGTCGACATCCTCATCAACAACGCGGGAACGATTCACCGCGCGCCCGCGATCGACCACGACGACGTGGCTTGGACGACGATCCTCGACGTGAACCTCAACGCACCGTTCGTGCTCACGCGGGCGATCGGCCGCACGATGCTCGAACGCGGCGGGGGAAAGGTGATCTTCACCGCGTCGCTGCTCAGCTTCCAGGGAGGGATCCTCGTGCCGTCGTACACGGCGTCGAAGTCGGCGATCGCCGGCCTCGTGCGGGCGCTCTCGAACGAGTGGTCGGGAGGCGGCGTGCAGGTCAACGGCATCGCCCCGGGCTACATCGCCACCGACAACACGGCGCCGATCCGAGCCGACCCGGTTCGCAGCGTCGAATTGCTCGCACGCGTTCCCGCCGGCCGCTTCGGCGAGCCGGACGACATCGCCGGTGCGACGCTGTTCCTCGCCTCGCCTGCGTCCGACTACGTGTGCGGCACGATCCTCGCCGTCGACGGTGGGTGGCTCGCGCGATGAGCGGGCTCGCGTACGAGCAGGGCACGTCGGCGGTGCCGCTGCGCGGCGAGACGATTGGGCGGATGTGGGACGCGACGGTCGCCGCCCACGGCGCGCGCGCTGCGCTCGTCTCGCGCCACCAAGAGATCCGCTGGACCTACGACGAGCTGCACGAGCACGTCGAGCGCTGCGCGCGCGGGCTGCTGGCGCGCGGCGTCGCGGCGGGCGATCGCGTCGGCATCTGGGCGCCCAACTGCGCCGAGTGGGTCGTGCTGCAGTTCGCGACCGCGAAGGTGGGCGCGATCCTCGTCAACATCAACCCGTCCTATCGCCTGCACGAGCTCGAGTACGCGCTCCGCCAGTCCGGCTGCTCATTGCTCGTGCTCGCCCCGGGCTTTCGCGACGCCGACTACCTCGCGCTCGTCGCCGAGGCCGACGCGCCCGCGCTGGAAAGCCGCTGCGTGCTCGGCGAGGGGTGGGAGAGCCTCCTCTCGGACGGCGTTCCGCCGGACGAGCTGCGGTCGCGCGAG
This sequence comes from Gaiellaceae bacterium, assembly GCA_036268235.1. Taxonomy (GTDB): domain Bacteria; phylum Actinomycetota; class Thermoleophilia; order Gaiellales; family Gaiellaceae; genus PALSA-600. The sequence continues at coordinate 21,417 of DATAUN010000222.1, read as the reverse complement.
GCGGAGCTCGACTTCGACCAGGCGATCAACATCCAGTACACGTCGGGCACGACCGGGTTCCCGAAGGGTGCGACGCTCTCGCACCACAACATCCTCAACAACGGCTTCTTCATCGGCGAGGCGCTCGGGTACACGCCCGCCGACCGCGTCTGCATCCCGGTTCCCTTCTACCACTGCTTCGGCATGGTGCTCGGCAACCTCGCCGTTGTCACGCACGGCGCGTGCATCGTCATCCCGAGTGACGGGTTCGAGCCGCGCGCGGTGCTCGAGACCGTCGAGGCGGAGCGCTGCACGTCGCTCTACGGCGTTCCGACGATGTTCATCGCCGAGCTCAACGAGCCGGACTTTGGCTCATTCGACGTGTCGAGCCTTCGCACCGGGATCATGGCCGGGTCGCCGTGCCCGGTCGAGGTGATGCGGCGCGTGACGACCGAGCTGCACATGGACGAGGTGACGATCTGTTACGGAATGACCGAGACCTCGCCCGTGTCGACGCAGACGCCGCGTGGCACCTCGCTGGAGAAGCAGGTGGGAACAGTGGGCCGCGTGCATCCGCACGTCGAGGTGAAGATCGTCGACCCGGAGACGGGTCGCACGGTGTCGCGCGGCGAGCCGGGCGAGCTGTGCACGCGCGGCTACTCGGTCATGCTCGGGTACTGGCAGGACGAGAAGGCGACGCGCGCCGCGATCGACGAGGCACGCTGGATGCACACGGGCGACCTCGCGACGATGGACGACGAGGGCTACGTCAACATCGTCGGCCGGATCAAGGACATGATCATTCGCGGCGGCGAGAACGTGTACCCGCGCGAGATCGAGGAGTTCCTCTACACGCATCCCGACGTCGCCGACGTTCAGGTCTTCGGCCTTCCCGACGAGCGCTACGGCGAGGAGATCTGCGCGTGGATCGTCCGCAAGAGCGGCTCGACTCTCGACGAGGACGGCGTGCGCGAGTTCTGCCGCGCAGGGATCGCGCGCTTCAAGGTGCCGCGCTACGTGCGCTTCGTCGACGAGTTCCCGATGACGGTGACGGGCAAGGTGCAGAAGTTCCGGATGCGCGAGATCGAGATCGACGAGCGCGCGCTGCGGCTCGCGGCAGCTGCCGAGACCGCCTGACTGACCGCTCACATGTGGCCGATCTTCGCCATGGACACGTGCTTCTACAACAGCCAGGGCTCCTACTCGCTCGACGCGCGCTGTGAGATGCTGCGCGAGCTCGGGTACGACGGCACGTACCTCACGCTGTGGGACGACGCTTCCCTGGAAGATCTCTCGCGCCTGGGCGACGCGGCTCGTGCCCACGACCTCGCGGTCGCCGGTGTCTGGTCGACCCTCGACGTCGCTGCAGGCGAAACCGGTGGCAACCGGCTCGCGTTCGCGTCCGCCCCGCGCCTCGGCGGACTGACGCGCCTGGAGCTCGGTATCCGCGACTCCCGAAGCGCGGATCGCCGGTACGACGCGTCCGAGGACGACGAGGCGCGTGCGCTGATCGAGCGCCTGCTCGCTCTCCTGCCCGACGACGTCGAGATCTGCCTCTACCCGCACGTCAACTTCTGGCTCGAGCGATTCGAGGACGCGATCGAGCTGTGCGACCGCGTCGACGATGAGCGCCTCGGCCTCTGCTTCCCCGCCTATCACTGGTACGCGGTCCGCGGCGATCCCGTGGAGCCTCTGCTTGCGAAGGCCGGGAGCCGGCTCCGCTCGGTCAACGTCTGCGGAAGCCGCCGACTCGCGGACCCCGCGATGCCGACGATCGAGTCGCTCGCCGACGGCGAGCTCGACAACTTCGCGCTGCTCGGCTCGCTGCAGCGTGTCGGCTACCGCGGCATGGTCGGCGTGCAGGGTTACGGCATGGGGGGCGACTGCTACGGCAACCTGCAGCGGTCGCTCACGGCGTACCGCGACCTGACCCGGCGGCTCGCTGCGCATCCCGAGTGGGCCGTGCTTCGCCCTGCGTAGCGCGCCGCTTTAGAGAAACGCGTCGAGCTCGGCGCGATCGGGGTACGACGCAGCGCAGCCCCAGCGCGTGCACGAAAGGGTCGCCGCGCAGACGGCGACGTGCAGCGCCTCGGCCGGCGGCGTGCCGCGGGCCCGCTCGGCGAGGTAGCACCCCGCGAGCGCGTCGCCCGCGCCCGCCGCGTCGACGACCTCGACGGCCGGCGCAGCGGCCGCGCTCCACTCACCGGCGACGAGGACCGCTGCGCCGAGCCGGCCGGAGGTGACGACGAGCTCCGACTTTTCGCCGCAGCCGAGCACGGCCGCGATCCGGTCGGGCTCCCGTTCGCCGAGCAGCCGCTCCGCCTCGTCGTCCGCGATGAAGACGACGTCGGCCGCGCGCGCCGCGGCGAGCAGTGCATTGCCGTCCGGGGAGAGCGCGGGGCGGTGATTGACGGCGAACGAGACGCGGGCGCCGGTTGCACGCGCGCGGTCGGTGGCCGTGCGGGCCGCTTCGGCTGCGCTCGCCGAGATCGAGAGCGTGATCCCCGTCAGGTGAACGATGTCGATTCCGTCGAAGAGCTCGTCGGTGACGTCGGCGGCGGCGAGCCGGCTGCCGGCCGAGCCGGAGCGGTGGTAGTGGAAGCGATGCCCGGCGGCCGCGCTCTCGTTGACATAGATGCCGGTTGGGGCCGTGTCGTCGGTGCGGACGAAGCGCGTGTCGATGCCGCACCGGCGCCAGAAGCCGAGCAGCAGCCGGCCGAAGGCGTCGTCGCCGACGCGGCCGCAGAGGCGCGTCTCGGCACCGGCGCGCGCGGCCATCACGAGGACGTTCGCGGCGTCGCCGCCGTAGCCGCGGCGCAGCGGCGCGTCGAGCTCGTCGCCCTCGAGCCCGATCTCGAAGAGCCCTTCGCCGATCGCCGCGACAGCGCCCATCAGCGCACGGCGTCGAGCAGCACGCGGGCCCGTTCGCCGAGCTCCGCGCGAGCGCGGTCGTCTGCGAGGCGAGCCGGCGCGAGAGCGCCGCCGACGCCGATCGCCCACGCGCCTGCCGCGAGCCACTCGGCCGCGTCGGCCGCGCCGATGCCGCCGGTGGGGATCGCCTTCAGCTCCGGGAATGGGCCATGCAGCGCGCGCAAAAACGCCGGGCCGACGCTGACGGCCGGGAAGATCTTCACCGCCTGGGCTCCCTGCGCGAGCGCGGCGGCGGCTTCGCTCGGCGTCAGCACTCCCGGCAGCGCGAGCAGCCCCGTCGCGAGCATCGTCTCGAGCAGCCGCGCGTCGAGGTGCGGCGACACGACGAAGCGAGCGCCCGCCTCCGCCGCTTCGCGCAGCTGCTGCTCGCTCGTGACGGTCCCGGCGCCGATCAGCACGCGACCGCCGAGGCGCTCGTTCGCCTCGCGGATGGCGTCCGTGGCGCCCGGCGTCGTGTAGGTGAGCTCGATCGCCGCGACACCCGCGTCGGCAAGGGTTTCTGCCACGGCAACCGCGTCGGCGGCAGAGGCCGCACGGACGACGGCGATCACCTTCGCGGCGTGCAGGCGGTCGAGCGTCTCGGACATGCGCATGAGGCATCCTATTTGATAGCGACGCGTTAGTCTCCGCGCGTGATCGTGATGGTGATCGAGCGCGGCCCGGCGTGGCGGGCCGACCGGCCGCTCGGCGAGCAAGTCGGCTTCGCCGGGCACGTCGAGCGGGTCAACGCGCTCCAGGAGCAAGGTGTCGTGCTCGCCACGGGGCCGTTCGCCGATCCGTCCACGCAAACAGACGACGATTTGCTGGCGCTCGCGCTGCTCGATCTCGCGTCGATCGAGGACGCCGAGGGAGTCTGGAGCGACGACCCGATCGTGGTTGCGGGCTGCGTCCGAATGCGGTTCCACCCGTGGGGCGGAGGCGATGTCCTCCGCCGCCCGGGCGTCGCGCTCCACGCCGTGCTCCGCGCGGGGGCCGAGGAGCGCTACGACGCGGACCACGCGCGCATCCCCCACGATCTGCTCGCCGCGCACCGCCGGGTCGGCATCCGCGACTGGCGCATCTGGCGGAGCGGCCGAGATGTCTTCCACCTCGTCGACTGCGACGACTTCGCCGCGGCGGCCGGCGCGCTCGCAGACGATCCGGCGAACGTGCGCTGGCAGGCCGCCGTCGGCGAGCTCGTCGACCACTTCGAGCGCCCCGGCGCCGGGCCCGAGCTGCCGCTCGTGTGGCGGATGAACGACCAGTGAGTCGGATCTCAGACCTCATATAGGAAGTCGTGGTAGATTCTCGAGCCGTGAGCGACCTACGCCTTCCCGACGACCTCGAGCGCGTGCTCGGCGGCGCCTCGACCGCGCGGCCGAAGGACCTCTCGGTCGCCTGCTACACGTTCCCGCATTACCACCGCTCGGCGCTGAACGACGACCTGTACGGGCCGGGCTGGACCGAGTTCGTGCTCTCGCGCTCGGCGCGCCCGCGCTTCGAAGGTCATCACCAGCCGCGGGTGCCGTTGCTGGGAGAACTGGACGAGCGCGATCCGGCGACGTGGACGCAGTACAACAAGCTCCTGGAGGGCGTCGGCATCGACACGCTGATCTGGGATTGGTACTGGTACGACGGCAAGCCCGCGCTGCACGAGGCGCTCGAAGAGGGCTACCTGCGCTCGGAGCACCAGGGCAAGTTCGCCGTCATGTGGACGAACGCGGTGTGGCCGATCTTCATGCAGACGATGCACGTCGACGGCACGAGCGCGTGGCCGTTCGCCTTCAAGTCCCCCGACACGCTCGAGGAGACGTGGCAGAGCCTCTCGTACATGGTCGCGCGCTACATGCACCTGCCCAACTACATGCGGCTGCCGAACGGCGATCCGTTTCTCGTCATCTACGACACGGTGAGGATGGAGGTTGCGCTCGGCACGACGGGCGTGCGCGAGTTCTTCGACGAGCTGCGCGCCTTCGCGCGCAAGCTCGGTCACACCGGCCTCCACATCCACGCGTGCCAGGGAATCGTGTCGCAGCTCGGGAAGTTCGAGACGTTCGGCCGGCTCGATGAAATGGGCTACGACAGCTACGGGCTCTACAACCCGCTCGTCGTCGCCGGCATGGACCGCCCCGAGGAGGAGGGCGGCATCCTCGACTACGGGTTGCTCGCCGCCGACACCGTCACGAAGATCTGGCCGACGCTCGACGAGCGGTCGCCGCTGCCGTTCCTGCCCGCGGTGAGCTCCGGCTGGGACAACTCGCCTCGCTTCCCGCAGTACGACCCGAACAAGCGCAAGGCCGGCGGTCTGATCGCCGTCGACGAGACGCCGGCGGCGTTCGAGGCGCTCCTTCGCAGCGCGCTCGCGTTCCTGAACGAGCATCCGTCGTATCCGCCGATCGCGCTGATCGGGTGCCTGAACGAATGGACCGAGGCGGCGTACCTCCTGCCCGATACGAAGTTCGGCTACGGCATGCTCGAGGCGGTCGGGAAGGCGCTCGACGCGGATGCCAAGCCGTGGCTGACGCTGACCGGCACGCCCGGAGTAGAACCGGAGATCTGGCCGGGCCCCCTGCCTGAGGAGGACTAGCTGCACGGAGCGCCGGCGCCCGGGCGCTGGGCGATCGACCCTGCCGACCTCGTCTCCGGCGAGAGCGTCCGGCTCGAGCTTCGGTACGTCAACGGCGAGGCGTCGCTGCCGCCCGGCACGTTCTTTCGCTTCGACCTCGAGCCGATCAGCGTCATCAGCACGACGTTCTGCCCCATGAGTGAGGGGCTCGAGGTTGTCGAGTTTCGCGGTGACGCGCCGAAGGTCGAGATCGACGCGGAGCCGCAGACCCCGCACGGCTTCAAGCCCGTCCGGCTGGTGCTACCGGACGGCATGCTTCCGCACCAGAGCTTCGCGCTGCGCATCGGCAACCCTGCGGCCGACGGCGACCTCGTCGCGCTCGTGTTGCCGTCGCCCGTGCACAACCTGGCGTTCAATATCTGGTCGGGGCGCGCCGACGGCGACAACGAGGTCGACTGGTTCGAAGCCGGCTGGGGCGAGTCCCTCCCTCGGTGCTCGATCGAGGCGGCGCCGGCTTCGGCGCTGCGGATCTTCGCGCCCTCACTCGTCGAAGCCGGAACGCCGTTCACGGTGAAGATCGCCGTCACGGATGCCTACGACAGCGCGGCGTACCCGCCCTTCGAGGGCGTCGTCCGGCTCGAGCCCGGTGCCGCCGGCCTGCCCGACCACGTGCGCATCGCCGCGGAGGACGCGTCGACCGTCGTCGAAGGAGTGACCATCACCGAGCCGGGCGTGCACCGCATCACCGGCTACCTCGACGGCAACGCGTTCGAGAGCAACCCGATCGTCGTTCGCGAGCAGGTCGACGTCCCGATCTACTGGGGGATGCTGCACGGCCACGACTGGCACTCCGAGTGCTGGGGCGACGGTCCCGACAACTACTACCGCTTCGGGCGGGACGTGTCGGGCCTCGACTACCTCGCTCTCTCGGACCACATCAACGTCACGCCGCGAGACGCCTACGGCGGCAGGCTCTATCCCTACCGCAGCGGCACGGCGATCACGGGGCGGGACGCGTACCTGGAGAACGTGCGCGCGGCCGAGAAGCACTACCGCCCCGGGGCGTTCGCGACGCTGATCGGCTACGAGCTGTCGCCGTACACGCCGCTGCACTACACGGTCTTCTGGCCCGAGGCGACCGAAGAGAACTTCGAGCGGATGTTCGTCGACGAAGACTGTGCGTTTCTCCCCGTGACCGAGGCGAATCTTCGAAGCACGAATGCGCTCGTGCTACCGCACATGCACGCGACGTACGTCCCGTACAACCTCTTCGCTGCGGGGCTCAACGACGCCGGCGAGCCGCTCGTGCCTGCGGTCGAGGGCTATTCCGACTGGGGGATGACGTTCCATCCTCCGAGCGAGCAGGACGAGCTCATCGGCGGCCTCACCCACGACGCGGCTCGCCCGTTCTACGAATGGCTCGGGCGGGGAATCGCCGTCGGGTTCATCGGCGACTCGGACACGCACACCGGCCTCCCGGGGCGGCGCCATCCCGGCAGCCCGTCGCCGGTTCACCTGCGTCCGCAGGGACTCACCGCCGTCAGGGCGCACGAGCTCTCACGCCACGGCGTCGTCGACGGCTACCGCTCCCGCTTCGTCTACGGCACCTCCGGCGAGCGGATCTTCCTGGACGTCCACATCGGCTCCACCCGGATGGGCGAGAAGCACGTTGCCGACGGGCCGTTCATGGTCCGGGTCGAGGTTGCCGGGACCGACGTGATCGAGCGGATCGGGCTCTACGACCCCGACGGCCTCGTGCAAGAGCAAACCCTGGGAACCGCCCGCGAGGAGACGGTCGAATTCGAGGTCGCCAAGCCGTCGCGGCCGGAGACGCCGTACGTCGTCGAGATCGTGCAGGCGAACCACCACCGCGCGTGGAGCTCTCCGATCTGGGTTCGGGATGCAGCGCTGCCCGACCTCTCCTGGCAGCCGCAGGACAACGGCGCCTTGCACCTCGTCAACGCGGGCGGCGGGACCGCGCACGGGGTGAACGTCGCACACCACGCGACGCAGCACCCCTTTGCCGCTCCGCCGATTCCGCACCCGGCACGCGAAGAGACCTCGCGCTGGGCGAAGCTCTGGACGCACAGGTGGAACGACCACCGAGCGACGCTTTTCTTCCTCTGGAAGGACCTCGAGCTCGACGGAGCGCTCTACGTCGAAGGCTTCGAGCGGTACGAGGTCGAAATGGAAATGCCCCAGCTCGGCCTCTTCCCAGTGACGGACGACGGCGACGGACGGATCGCGTTCACGAGCAAGGTCGAGAACGCGCACATGTCGAAGCTGGTGTGGGGGCTCAACGTGACGGTCGACGTCTCGCACCGCGTGCCGTCGCGTGTTCGACTTGAGCTCGCTGCCGAGACAGAGCTGCGTCTCGCCGAGGAAACGCTGCGAGTGACGACGATCGAGCTTCCGCTGAACGGCCTGAGCGAGCCGTTCGAGTCGCGGACGTGCGTCGGCGATCTCGCTCCCGGCGAGCACTGGCAGGCGCCGTCGACGAGCGGGCTGTGGTCCGCGGACCCCGACAACGAGCTCCTCGCGCTGTCGGACAGCGGGGGCCTCTATCGAGGCGCGTCAGGCGCGGTAGACGGGTAGCAGCAACTTCGAGCCGCTCCGTCCGCCGCAGTACACGGTCTGGTCGGCCGCCTCGACGCAGTCGAAGTGCGGCCAGTTCGACGACGCGATCTCGATCCGGATGCGATGCCCGCGTTCGAAGGTCATCGCGGTTGAACCGACAACGACGTCGACCTGCCGGGGCTTTCCGGGCGTCAGCTCGACGCGGCGCACCGAGTCGACGATGTTCAACGCCGTGCCGTCGGCGTGCACGTCTACGAGCTTCATCGTCACGTCCGCGCGGCTCGCGCTCGACGCGAAGCGGACCTTTGCGCGTACCACGCCGACGATCGTCAGTGCGTCTCGCAGCGGCTCGCTCGTGTAGACGAGGACGTCGTCCCGCGCCTCGATCGCGCGCTGGTCGAGCGGGCCGACCGGCGGCACCGCTCCCAGCAGATGCCGCCCGCCGTAGGTCGGCACGGGCTCGCGCGGATCGTGCCGGTAGTGCTCGGCGCCCGCCCGCTCCGGCTGCGTCCACTCCAACCGGCCGCCGGCCGCAAGGAACAACGGCAGCTCGCTCGTCTCGGGCGGCCACGCCGCGAGCTCGAGCCATCGGTTCTGCCCCATCAGGAACACGGTGGCGCCGCCCTGGACCTCGCGGCCCTCTGCAGCGTCGCGCAGGAACTGCAGCTCCTCCTGCGGGATCCCGCGCGTGAGCGAGTTCGCCTCGGGCCCGAAGTCGACCTGCCCGGTGACCTGGAGAAAGCGAGTCACGTGCGACCACGGACCGACGACGAGCCGTTGCGAACGGCGCACGGACTCGTCACGCGCCCGCTGCGCGAGCGCCGTGTATCCGGCGAGCGTCCCCTCGCAGAAGACGTCGTACCAGCCGGCGAGGTGGTAGCCGGCGACCTCGACCCGCGCGAGGCGGTTCGGCTTCGGCTCGGCGAGCAGGTCGTCGTCCGGGTCGATCCACCGGCGGAACTGCGGCAGCACCGCCGTGATCGCGTCGACGTCGGTCGGGTAGCGCACGAGCTCTCGCCACCGCTCGACCGCCTTTGCGGCTCGCCGCTCCGCCGCGCGCGACCCGCCGTTCCCACCGGCGGCGATCGACAAGGCCCACAGCGTCCACGCCCCGACGCGGAACGCTCCGCCTTCACGGAACCAACCCTCGCCGAGGAAGGGCGTCGTGATCGACGGCGCGAACGCGCATAGCCCGGCGGGTCGCTCGAGCGCGGCGGCCCACGCCGCATAGCCCTGATACGAGCCGCCGGGCATCGCCACGCGCCCCGTCGACCACGGCTGCGCGGCGCACCACGCGACGGCAGCGGCCCCGTCCGCGCCTTCCTGGAGCATCGGGTCGAACGCGCCGCCCGAACCGAAGCGTCCGCGCACGTCCTGGAGCACGACCGCCCAGCCCTCGTGCGCGAGCGCGACCGCGTCGTGGAGGGTGCGCAGAAACGCACGGCCGTACGGCGTCCGGGCGAGCAGCACCGGATGGCGCTCTCCGTCCTCCGCGACCGTCACCTCCGTGAGCAGCGACGTCCCGTCGGGGAGCGGCATCCGGAGCTCTTCGGTGATCACGCGGCGCTGCGCAGGCATCCTATAGTAAACCTACATGCCCTCGGTCACCATGTGGGACTTCTCGTGGCTGCTTCGCCGCGACCACGACGAGGCGGAGTACGCCGAGGTTGCCCGCGTGCTCGCCGAGCTTGCCGATCGCGGCTATGACGTTGTCCGGATCGACGCCTTCCCACACTGGGTGGCGAGCGATCGGAACGGGGGCCACAGCGAAACGATCACGTCGATCCCGCAACCCGAGCTCTGCATGTGGGGCAATCACCGGCCGGTCGACGTGCGTCCGCGCGCGGCGCTGCTCGAGTTCCTGGCCGGGCTGCGGGAGCGCGGCATCCGGGCCGGGTTGTCGACCTGGTTCACGGCGGACGCGAGCGGCCGCTCAGACGAGCTGGAAACCCCAGGCGACCTTGCGCGCGTCTGGCTGGAGACGCTCGCAGTCGTCGACGAGGCCGGTCTGCTCGACACCGTCGCGTACGTCGACCTGTGCAACGAATGGCCGCGGTTCGCGCCCGGAGTGATGCGCGCCGTCTCGCGCGACGACGGCTGGCCCGACCGGCCGTTCACGGAGCCGCAGGTCCGCTCGCTGAGCGCGTACCGGTCGTCGCTGGACGCGGTCAAGCGCCGGTATCCGGGCCTCCCGGTGACCTTCTCCTACACGCTCGACGGCGCCCGTCCGCCCTTGACGACGAACATGATGAGGCTCGACACGAGCAGCTTCGACCTCGCCGACGTCCACTTCTGGGTCGCGGGCAACACCCCGAGGTGCACCGAGGAAACCGAGTGGACTACGAGTTGCATGGGCGAGCGCGATGCGCTTGCTCGCCATCAGCGACGCGTCCGGGAGCACTACCCGCGCGACCGGGCTGCCTATCTGCGCGAGTTGGCGGCGCTGATGGATCTCTGGGCCGGCTGGGCAGCCGAACGGCAGCTTCCACTCTGGACGACGGAAGGCTGGGCGTCGATCTTCTGGGAGCCCGATCTCAGCGAGAGTTGGACGGGCTGGGAGTACATCGAGGACGTCGGCGAGCAGGCCGTCGGCCTGGCTCTGGAGCGGGGCTGGCAGGGCATCTGCACCAGCAACTTCTCCCAGCCCCACCACCGCGAGCTCTGGGGCGATGTCGGGTGGCATCGCCGGCTCACCGACCGCATCCGAAGCAACGATCCTACATCATGCCTGAGACATTAAGCGTGCCTGCTCGGGGAGTATCCGCCTTGACACAACCCGATCAAGACTGGCAAAGTACGCCTCGTGCCTCAGGCATCGTATAGCCGATCTGGTCGTCGAGGCGTCCACCGACGGGCCTGGCCCAAGCGAGGAGGGAAGCACGACATGAAGGTTCAAGCATTGAAATCCCGGAGGCTGGCGCTCGCCTTCCTCGTGATCGGGACCGTGTCTCTTGTGTCGCTCGTGGTGTTCGCGGCCGCGGGCGGAGCTGCCAACAAGGACCTCGGAGTGCCCGGCAGCAAGCTCGTTCCCGCCATCGACGTGACGAAGAACGGCAAGGGCGTTTCGAGCAAGGCGATCAAGATCGTCTTCAACTTCCCGATCAAGAACTGCGACAACGGCACGGCAGGCATTGCGCCCGCGCAGGAGGACGTTGCGACCGTCCTTACGAAGTGGGTCAACGAGAACATCCCGCTCCCGGGCGGCCGGAAGCTTCAGCTCGAGCCGTTCGTCAACGACGGCGGCTCGGACGTCGGTTGCGCAGCGTTCGCCCGCGCGGCCGGTCTCAAGACCGCGAAGCAGGTCGGCGCGTTCGCCGACATCGGCAACTCGACGAACCGCGACGGCAACTCGGTCTACGCCCAGACCGTGACCGCGAACGGCACCGTCGACATCGCGCAGGCGGCGAGCTTCCAGCTGACGAAGGACTTCACCGATCGCTGGCCGTACGCCTGGGGGATCCAGCCCGCCGGCGACGCGTCGTTCCAGCCGCTTGCGTGGTTCATCGGCAAGCGCGTCAAGGGCACGCAGTACGTCGCGGACAACGGGACGAAGTCGGCTCGCAAGTGGGGGCTGATCTCGTTCGACGGCAGCATCGGCAACGGAGTCGCGGCTTCGGCGAAGAAGTACCTCCAGTCGGTCGGGATCACTCCGAAGATCTATTCCGTCTCGACCGATCCCACGACGATGGCGCAGCAGGTGACCTCGCTCGCGGCGTCGATCAAGAGCGCCGGCATCAACAGCATCGTCTATGCGATCAACGATGCGACGACGGACGAGGACATTGCGAACGCGTTCAACTCGCAGAACCTCTTCCCGGACTGGTACGTCAGCGACTACTCGCTCCTCGTGAAGCTGGCCGTCTACGCGGCCCCGCTCTTCCCGAAGCAGAACCTCCGGTTGCACGGGACGTCACTGCCCGACATCACGTCCGCCCGGATCGACGTGAACCCGAACGGGTCGAACGGCAAGTCCGCGAGCCTCCAGGACAACAGCTGGCGCATCGCGGCCACGACCGCGTACAAGCAGGCGGGTGGCACGAGCTCGAACCCGCAGAACGGCTCTGACCTCCAGGGCCTCTGGGATGCGATTTCGACGCTGACCATCGGCATCGAGAACGCGGGCAAGACGCTCAACGCGTTCACCTTCGCGAACGGCCTCACGAAGGCGACGAGCTGCCAGAAGCAGCAGTTCTTCGGGCAGGATCAGCTGCAGTCGCCGGTTCCCGAGTTCAGCAAGACGCAGCCGTGGGTGCTGCACGGGTTCACGACGTACTACTGGCAGGACCAGCGCCAGAGCGTCTGGAGCCCGTCGACGGGCGGCTACCTCGATTCGTACGACGGGTACGAGCTCTTCCTGACGCAGAAGTCCCTGCCGGCTAAGCCGATCTGGGACACGGGGGCTCACGACGGCGCGTACCCGTACAACGCGCAGACACAGGGCAGGTTCACCATCAACATGAAGTGCCCGGTGCCGAAGTCCTAGGACGAGGCGTCTGCATCGGCGGATCGCGTGGAGGGCACGTAGCCTCCATGCGGTCCGCCGAGTTGTTCCTCCTCCCACGACGACGATGAGCATCCTCGACCTTCGCCCGGCCTCGCGCGCGGCACGTGGGGCGGCGACCGTCGCGGCTTGTCTCGTTGCGTACGCGATCGGCAGGCAGGTACTGCCGAGCGGGATTCCGCTCGGCATCGCGTTGCTCGGTATCGGCCTTGGCCTGCTGAATGCGCTTGGCGCGGTCGGGCTGATCCTCGTCTACCGCGCAGGCCGGTACGTCAACTTCGCCCAGGCGGCGATCGGTGCGGCGGCCGCGTCATTCACGTTCCGCCTGATCGCCTACAAGGGCTGGAACTGGTACGTCGCGGTCCTGCTCGGGCTCGTGGTCGGCATGGCGATCGCCGGCATGTGCGAGCTGCTCTTCGTGCAGCGGCTGTTCACCGCTTCGCGGCTCGTCGTGACCATCGCGACCGTTGGCATCTCCCAGTTCGCGACATTCTTCGGGCTCCTCGCAACCTCCGTGATCAAGGCGCCGGCGTTCGCCGTCGGGTTCATCGCCCCGGCTCCCCCGTTCAACGTCGGGTTCTCGGTCGGCCCGGTGCGATTCGACTCGGCGTTCGTGCTCGTGTTCTGCGTGGTCCCGGTCGTCCTCGCCGCGCTGGCGCTCTTCATGAAGAAGTCGCGCTACGGCCTCGTGATCGAGGCGGGCGCGCAGAACGTCGACCGCGCCCGCCTCGTCGGCGTCTCGGTCCGGAGCCTCTCGACGGCCGTCTGGCTGCTCGTCGGCTTCCTCGGCGCCCTGGCCGCGATCCTGTCCGGGCCGATCACCAACCTCGATGCCGGCTCGTCGGCCGGAGCATCGGAGCTTCTGTACGCGCTCGCCCCGGCGATGATCGCCGGACTCGACAGCATCCCGGTGGCCGTCGCCGCGGCGCTCGGGCTCGGCATCGTGCAGCAGGCGCTCGCGTTCAACTACACGAGCACCGGCCCGATCCAGCTGACGCTGTTTCTCGTGATCGTGGTGGTGCTCTTCCTGCGCCGCGCCAAACTCGGTGTCGGTGGCCGCGTGCAAGAGGCGTCGCTTACGCTCGGCAGCATCGTCCATCCGTTCCCGCGAGAGCTACGCCGCGACCGGCTGCTCGCGACGCTGCGCGGGTCGGGGCGTCTCGCCTGCCTCGCAGTCGCGGTCATCGCTCCGCTCTTCATGTCCGTATCGCACCTGAGCCTCGCGAGCGTGATCGTGATCTATGCGCTCGCTGCGCTGTCCCTGACGGTCCTCACCGGCTACACCGGTCAGGTGTCGTTCGGGCAGTGGGCGCTCGTCGGGTTCGGCGGGCTTCTCGCCGGCAACCTTGCGACACAGCATGGGCTGGGCTTCTGGCCCGGAGTCGTCCTCATTCCGCTCGGCGGCGCGGCGTTGGCGGTCCTGGTCGGCATCAGCGCCCTGCAGCTCCGTGGCGTTCTGCTCGGCGTGACCACGCTCGCGTTCGCGGTTGCCGCCTCCGGCTATCTCTTCGGGCTTCGGTGGTTCAACACGGGCGGCTACGTGACGGCGCCGAAGGTGGCCGGCATCGACCTGTCGACACAGCGTCACTTCTTCTACCTCTGCCTGCTCGTGCTCGTCCTGATGTTCGTCGTCGTCGGCAGGCTGGGCCGGAGCACCCTCGGGCGCAACATGGCCGCCGTGCGCGACAACAGCCGCGCCGCGTCGGCGTTCGGCATCTCCGTCTTTCGCACGCGGCTCGTTGCCTTCGCGATCTCGGGGTTCATCGCGTCGCTCGCCGGATATCTCTACCTCTACAACGAGCAACAGCTGGGCGCCGGCGCCTTCGATCCGAACACCTCGTTGACGCTCTTCGCCGCAGTGATCATCGGCGGCGTCGGCACGAGGATGGGCGCCGTCGTCGCCGCGCTGTTCCTTGAAGGCATTGCGTCGTTCCTGCCCGGCGTTCTGCAGGAGTTCGCGTCGAGTGTCGGGCTCCTCTTCGTGCTGATGGTGATGCCGCAGGGCGTGAGCGGAATCATCGTCGACCTGCGCGACGTCGGGCTGCGGTGGTACGCCGCGCGCAAGGGCATTCGGCTCTCGACCGATCCTGACGAGAGGCCCGGGGCTCCGGACTCGAGGCTCGGTTCTCTCGTCGAGTCGCCGGCAGGTGGCGATGGCTGAGCCGCTGCAGGAGCACACAGCGAAACTCAGGCGTCTCGGCGGCGCAGGCGTGTTCCCGATCGTCCTCCTGACGTTCATCTACGCGGTCGAGCAGATCGACCAGCAGACCTACTCGGTGCTCGCGCCCGAGATCACGTCGGGTCTCCACACCTCGGCGACGACGATCGGCCTAATCGCGATCCCGCAGCTGCTGATCGCGATGGTCATCGTGATCGTCTTCGGCTACCTCGGCGATCACGTCAACCGCGTTGCTCTGATCATGGTCGCACTCGCGATCTGGGTCGTCTCCGCTCTCGGGACCGGCTTCGCGGTTGCCGTCTGGATGCTGCTCGTCACACGCATGTTCGCCGCGACGTCGCGCGGCGCAAACGGCGTGAACACGAGCCTCATTGCCGACCACTATCCAACGAGGGCACGCGGTGTCGCCTACGGCATCTACGGCTCGGCGAACCTCTGGGGCGCCGGCGTCGCCGCCGTCTTTGCGGGGTATGTCGGCCAGCACTGGGGCTGGCGTACCGCGTTCGTGCTGGCCGCCGTTCCGGGTATCGCACTCATCCTGTTGTCGCTCCGGCTGGGCGACCCCGACCGCGGCGTGCAAGAAGCGCGCGAAGCGGGCGAAACGAGCTCGCCGCCGCTCCGGCGCCTTGGTCCCGTCCGCACGGCCAGGCTGCTGTTCACGATCCCGTCGTTCAAGTGGCTCTGCGCCGGCGCAGCGGTCGCGTTCGCGAGCATCGGCATGGCTTCGACGGCGTTCGCGTTCTTTTTCAGCGACGTCTTCAACGTGAACCCGCTCTACCGCGGTGTCATTACCGGCGCGGCGATCCCGTTCACCATGACCGGCCTCTTCATCGGCGGTCTCGTCGGGCAGAGGCTGCTTCGGGAGAAGCGGGCAAAGCTCGTCCTCACGCTGACCGCCGTCGTGTACGCGATCGCAGGCGTCTCGTACGTCTTCCTCGCCGCCGCTCCCGGCATCTCGTCCGCCGTCGTCTTTCTCATCCTCGGCGAGGCGCTCGGCGCGCTCGCGACGGTGCCGTTGAACATGATCCTCGCGTCGCTCGTTCCCGCGAACGTCCGCACCCAGGGCTTCGGCGTCCTTGCGTTCTGTCTCCTCGCGCTCACGCCGGTCTCGGTGCCGGTCGGGCTGACCATCGGCGATCACGAAGGCTTCCGCTACGCGATCTTCTGGGCCGCGCCGATCTTCATGCTCGCCGCCCTCTTCATCTGGATCGCGAGCCGGACGGCACAGCACGACATCGACCGCGCGCTGTCGATCACGCTCGCTGAGCTGGAGGCCCGTCGCCGGCGCGAGCGCGGGGAGTCCGTCGGCATCCTCGACGTGCGCAACCTCGACGTGGCCTACGGCAGTGTGCAGGTGCTCTTCGGTGTCGACTTCCACCTCGAGGAAGGCGAGACGATCGCTCTGCTCGGGACGAACGGCGCCGGCAAGTCGACGCTGCTGCGCGCGATCAGCGGCTTGATGGCGCCGCTCGGCGGCATGGTCCTGCTCGACGGCGAGGACGTGAGCGGCCTGGACGCCGAGACCCTCGCTCACCGCGGCATCGTCACCGTGCCGGGCGGCCGCGGGATCTTCCCGCGGCTGACCGTCGAGCAGAACCTCGCGATGGGTGCCTACGCGCACTGGAAGGATCCGGACTACGTCCGCCAGGCGCGCGCCGACGTGCTCGAGCTGTTCCCGCGTCTCGGCGACCGGCTCCGCCAGCAGGCCGGAACGCTCTCGGGCGGCGAGCAGCAGATGCTGAACCTCGCGCAGGGGCTGATGGGCAAGCCGCGCGTGCTGCTGATCGACGAGCTGTCGCTCGGCCTGGCGCCGGCCGTCGTCCAGGAGCTCCTGCGTGTCGTCCAAGAGCTCGAGGCGCGCGGCATCTCGATGGTGATCGTCGAGCAGTCGGTGAACATCGCGCTTTCGCTCGCGCGACGTGCGTACTTCATCGAGAAGGGGCAGATCCGCTTCGAAGGGCCGAGCGAGGAGCTGCTCGGCAGGACCGACCTGCTCCGCTCGATCTTCCTCGAAGGCGCGACCCGCAAGGGCGGCGCCGCGGCCGGGGCGGACGCGGGATGACGAGCGACTACGCGCTCGAGATCAGGGGTGTGCGCGTCACGTATGGCGGGATCGTCGCGCTCGACGTCGACGAGATGGCGATCCCGCGCGGTCAGATCGTCGGCATCGTCGGCGCGAACGGCGCGGGCAAGACGACGCTGCTCGACGTGATCTCGGGCTTCACGGTCGCCGACCAAGGCTCCGTGCTGCTCGACGGGGAGAAGGAGCTGCGCAAGACGGCGCCGAGCAGCAGGGCAAAGCGCGGGATCAGCCGGAGCTTCCAGGGCGCGGAGCTGTTCCCGTCGATGACGGTTGCGGAGACCGTGCGCACCGGGCTGCACCACCGCCTCGGCACGGCGTCGGTCTTCGGCGCCGCGCTCGGCGCGCCGTGGACGCGGCGGCGCGAGCGGGCGATCCTCCGCGAGGCGGACGCGCTCATCGAGCTGATGGGCCTGCTGACCTTCTACGACAAGCTGATCGGTGAGCTGTCGACCGGCACGCGCCGCATCGTCGACCTGACGTGCGCGCTCGCCCAGCAGCCGCGCGTCCTCTTGCTGGACGAGCCGGGGTCCGGCGTCGCGCAGAGCGAGATCGACGCGCTCCGCAAGCTGATTCTCCAGATCCGCGACACCGTCGGCTGCACGCTTGTCGTCGTCGAGCACGACATTCCGCTGCTGCGGAGCATCTCCGACCTGATGTTCGCGCTCGACGCAGGCCGCGTGATCGCGCGCGGCTCAGCGGACGAAGTGCTGTCGGACCCGGCGGTGATCGCGGCGTACCTCGGGACGGACCAGACGGCGATCGCACGCTCCGGGGGCCGCGGAACGGCGGAGGCGCCCGCATGAAGAAGCTCGCGAGCCGGCTGCTCGTCGTCGCGGGCGGCATCTGCATGACGCTCTCCGTGAGCGGCTGCTTCTCGATTCCGAGGGCGGCGCACGTCGAGGTCCAGGTGCAGGACGGCAGCGTCACGTTGCTCAAGCCCGTCGGCGGTCTGCAGCACTCAGGTGAGACCGTCTTGAAGATCGACAACTACTCCGAGCGGCCAATCAACATGGTCCTCGCGGAGACGACGTTGCCGCCCAGCCAGATGCCCGCGAAGCTCGTCGATGCGAACACCCCGCGCGACGACAGCCGGATCGTCGGCATCACCTCGCGGGTCGACAAGGTCGGGGTGGCGTACGAGTTCGGCGCGATCCCGCAGGCGGCCCCGAAGGTTGCCACTCTGCACGTGTATCTGAAGCCGGGAAAGCGGTACGTCCTGTTCGACAAGCTCGACGAGGGGTACAAGCACGGTGTCACGATCGTGCTCGTCGCCCCGCGCTCGAAGTGACGCGCTCGATCACTAGTCAGTAGCGGTCGAGCTCGATCAGACGCTCGTCGCTGATCCCGAAATGGTGCGCGATCTCGTGTAGCACCACGTGCCGCGTACGTTCCGCGAGCAGGTCCTCGTCGTATCCGTAGAGCCGCTCGAGCGGGCCGCGGTAGATCGTGATCTTGTCCGGGAGCGCGCCGCTGTAGCCAGGGCCGCGGCTCGTGAGCGGCACGCCCTGGTAGAGCCCGAGCAGGCGCTCGCCGGGCGGCGGCTCGTCCTCGACGACGATCTCGACATTCGACATCGCGTCGCGCAGGCCGGGCGGCAGCGAGTCGAGCGCATCCTGGATCGAGCCCGCGAAGTCCATCAGCTGTCCGTCAGGATCGCAGAGAGGTCCCAGACCCGCGGGTCGCGCGCTGCGATGCGAAGCAGAACGCCTGGCGTCTTGCGCTCGGCGGCGAAGCGCTCGCCGGCTGCCGGACCGAGGTAGCGCCCGGCGATCGCGGCGCGGATCGGCGTGACATCGCATTCGACGAGCTCCGCGTCGGTTCGCACCTCGACTCCCCGAAACGGCGGCACCGCCTCGAACACGACGAGTACGCAGCGCGGGTCGCGCGCCAGGTGGGCGAGCTTCACGTCGCCTTCCGCGATCACGATCTCGAAGGCGCCGCTTTCGAACCGAAACCAGACCGGCGAGACGAGGACGCTCCCGTCCTTACGGTAGGTCGTGAGCACAGCCGGCGACGGCGCGTCGAGCAGCGGGTGCACGCGGTCGAGCTCCACGGGCTGGTTGTACACGCAGTAACCACACGTTCACACGGGTTCGTGTTACGAAGCCGCAATGCTGACCTCGCCGCACCACCGCCACGTCGATCTCGGCGCCGCGAAGCTCGAGACGCTTCGCCGCAAGCTCCGGCTGCGCCGCCGCCGCCCGTCCAACCGGGCCTCGCTCGCCGCGCGCCGGTAGCCTCACGCCATGGCGGACGATCGCACCGTTCTCGCGGTCGACGTCGGCGGGTCGCACGTCAAGGTGCTCGTCTCGACCGAGCAGGAGCACCGGCGGTTCGACTCCGGCCCGAACCTGACGCCGCAGGAGATGGCGGACGGTGTCCGCAAGGCGGCAGAGGGCTGGTCGTGGGACGTCGTCAGCGTCGGCATCCCTTCGCCGGTGCGCGGCGGGAAGGCGATCGCCGAGCCGGTCAACCTCGGCACGGGCTGGGTGGCGTTCGACTACGAGTCCACGTTCGGCGTGCCGACGAAGGTCGTCAACGACGCGGTCATGCAGGCGGTCGGCAGCTACGAGGGCGGGCGCATGCTGTTCCTCGGGCTCGGTACCGGGCTCGGCTCCGCGCTGATCGTCGACGGTGTCGTCGAGCCGCTCGAGCTCGGCCACCTGCCGTACAAGAAGAAGACGTTCGAGGACTACGTCAGCGCCGGCGCGCTCGAGAAGCGCGGCAAGAAGCGCTGGCGGAAGTCGGTGTTCGAGGTGGTCGCGCAGCTCTCGAAGGCGATGGAGCCGGACTACGTCGTGATCGGCGGCGGCGGCGTCGCCGACCTGGACGAGCTGCCGCCGGGAAGTCGCCGCGGCGACAACGAGAACGCGTTCAAGGGCGGCTTCCGCCTCTGGGATCCCTCCTGGCAGCCGCGCACGGCTGTCGGCGATTCGGTCTAAGGTCGCCCATGGCCATCTGGACGAACTGGGTCGGGAACCAGACCTGTAGCCCGGCCGAGGTCGCAGCGCCGCAGAGCGAGGACGAGGTCGCGACGCTCGTCGCCGACGCCGCCGCGCGCGGTCTGAACGTGCGGGCGGCGGGCGCGGGTCACTCGTTCACGCCGGTCGTGCTCACGGACGGCCTCGTGCTCGACGTGAGCGGGTTGCCGCACATCAAGAGAATCGATCCGGACCGCCGGCGCGCCGTCGTCGGGCCGGCGACGACGATCGGCGAGTTCGGCGTGCCGTTGTGGGAGCACGGGCTTGCGCTCGCCAACCAGGGCGACATCATCGCGCAGCAGATTGCGGGCGCGGTCTCGACCGCAACGCATGGCTCCGGCCTCGGCTTCGGCAGTTTCTCGTCATCGGTGCGCCGCGTGCGGATCGTGACCGCGAGCGGCGACGTCGTCGAGGCCGACGAGTCGACGCCGGACCTGTTGCACGCTGCGCAGGTCGCCGTCGGCGCGCTCGGCGTCATAACGGAGCTCGAGCTCGACGTCGCGTCTGCGTACCGCCTCCGCGAGCGCGTCGAGAACTGGTCGTGGGACGAGGCCTGGGAGCCGTTCGAGGAGCTCGCCGCCGCGCACCGCCACTACTCGTTCTTCTGGATGCCGTCCGACGAGTCCGCCGTGCTCTACGGGCTCGACGCGCGCGCCGACGAGTGCCACGTGAAGATCTACGACGAGGTCGACGACGACGTCGCGGACTCCGCCGAGCCGCACCATCGCGTCGGGCCGGCGCACGTCATTTATCCGATGATCTACGAGCCGAACTTCCACGAGCTCGAGTACTTCGTCCCGTTCGAGCGCGGCCGCGACGCGCTCGCGGCCATGCGCGAGCTGATGCTCGCGCGCCTGCCCGCGTCGGTGTTCCCGATGGAGGTGCGCACGGTCGGCGCGGAGCCGGCGTTCCTCTCGCACAGCTATGAGCGCGACACCGTCGTGATCTCGGTCTCGGGAATGCCGGGCACCGACTATTGGCCCTACCTGCGCGAGGTCGACGCGCTGCTCGGCGAGTTCGACGCGCGCGTGCACTGGGGGAAGCTCCACTTCCTGACGCGCGAGCAGCTGCTCGCGCGCTACCCGCGCGCGAGCGACTTCCTCGCGACTCGCAGCCTGCTCGATCCGGATGGCGTGTTCTTGAACGACCACCTTCGGCCATTGTTCGCATGACGATGCTGCTCTACAACAGCACGGTCTCGGGCAACTGTTACAAGGTGCGGCTGCTGCTGGCGCACCTCGGCGTCCCGGTCGAGTTGCGGGACGTGGACGTCGTCGACCGCTCGACGCGGCCCGAGTTGCTCGGTGCGCTGAACCCGGCGCTGCGCGTGCCGACGCTGGTGCTCGACGACGGCCGCCCGCTCGCCGAGTCGGGCGCGATCATCTGGTACTTCGGCGAGGGAACGCGCTTCGTTCCCGAGGATCGCTTCGAGCGCGCGCAGGTGCTGCAGTGGATGTTCTTCGAGCAGTACGAGCATGAGCCCGCGATCGCGATCCCGCGCTTCCTGATCGCGTACTCGCAGCTGCCGCGCGAGCAGTACGAAAAGCGGCTGCCCCGGATGTGGGCGGACGGCGCGCGCGCGTTGGCGGCGATGGACGGCCATCTCGACGGCCGCGAGTGGTTCGTCGGCGACGGCATGAC
>DATAUN010000221.1:0-1631 GCA_036268235.1 Gaiellaceae bacterium | reverse complement strand
TCCGCGCCGGCCACGACCTCGAGAATCTCCTGTGTGATCTCGGCCTGGCGGGCCCGGTTCATGGCAAGCGTCAGGCTGTCGATCAGCTCGCCGGCTGCCTTCGAGGCGTTGCGCATCGCGGTCATCCGGGCGCCCTGCTCGGACGCCGCGGACTCGAGCAGCGCGCGGTAGAGCTCGGTCTCGACGTAGACCGGCAGCAGCCGGGCGAGGATCTCCTCGGGCTCGGGCTCGTAGATGAAGTCGGGCGTGCCCTGCGGGCCGCCCTCGTCCGCGTCGCTCTCCTCGCCCTTCGCCTCGAGGACGTCGGTCGGGATCGGCAGCAACTCCCGGACCGTCACCTTCTGCGTGAGCGCGGAGACGAACGCGTTGTAGACGACGTACACCGCGTCGACGTCGCCGTTCGTGTACGCCTCGGCAACCGCATGCGCGACGGCCTGCGCGTCGGAAAACGCGGGCCGCTCGCTGAACCCGGTCCACGACTGCGTCACCTCGAGCCGGCGGAAACGCAGCGTGGAGCTCGCCTTGCGGCCGGTCGAGAACCACACGACCTCGCGCCCCTCGCCCCGGTGCTCGCGCATCAGCGCGAGCGAGCGGCGGATCACCTGCGCGTTGAACCCGCCGGCGAGCCCGCGGTCCGCGGTGACCGGCACGATCGCGACGCGCTGGATGTTCTCGCGCCGTTCGAGTAGCGGCAGGCGCACGGCGCCGGCCGCCTGCGACACGCCCGCCATCAGCTCGAGCATCCGGTCCGCGTACGGCCGCATCGCCTCGATGCGCTGCTGCGCGCGGCGCAGCCGCGCCGAGGCGACGAGCTCCATCGCCTTCGTCACCTTGCGCGTGTTCGTGATCGAGCGGACGCGCCGCTTCAGGTCCTGCGTGGACGCCAACTACGAGTCCTCGTCCGTCGACTTCTTGAACCGTTCCTTCAGCTTCTCGATCTCGGCCGTCAGCTTCTCCGCCGTCTCGTCGGAGAGGTCGCCGGTCTCGCGGATGGTGTTGTAGATCTCCTTCTGCGTGCGCAGCTGCTCGCGCAGCTCGTCCTGGAAGCGCGAGACGTCCTCACTGGGGATGTCGTCGAGGGAGCCGTTGATGCCCGCGTAGAGCGCCGCGACCTGCTCCTCCATCGGCCACGGCTGGTACTGCGGCTGGTTGAGCGTCGCGACCATCTTCTCGCCGCGGTTGAGCGCGTTCTGCGTCGTCTGGTCGAGCTCCGAGCCGAACTGTGCAAACGCTTCGAGCTCGCGGTACTGCGCGAGGTCGAGGCGCAGGCGGCCCGCGACCTTCTTCATCGCCTTCGTCTGCGCGGACGAGCCGACGCGCGACACGCTCGTGCCGACGTTGACCGCCGGGCGGACGCCCGAGAAGAAGAGGTCGGACTGAAGGAAGATCTGCCCGTCGGTGATCGAGATCACATTCGTCGGGATGTAGGCCGAGATGTCGCCGGCCTGCGTCTCGATGATCGGCAGCGCCGTGAGCGAGCCGCCGCCGCGCTCGTCCGAGAGCTTGCACGCGCGCTCGAGCAGGCGCGAGTGGAGATAGAAGACGTCGCCCGGGAACGCCTCGCGGCCCGGCGGGCGGCGCAGCAGCAGCGACAGCTGGCGGTACGCGTCGGCCTGCTTCGTCAGGTCGTC
>DATAUN010000220.1:0-3039 GCA_036268235.1 Gaiellaceae bacterium | reverse complement strand
CACGACCCGCACGCAAGCGGTCGCGACAGCGCTCAGAATGGGCCTCATCGCGTGAGCGCACCGCTTCGTCCCGAGCTCGAGGTAGCCGCGCTCCACGGCGAGGTCGATGCCGTCATGCGCGGGATCGTCGACCGGCTGATGACGCTGCCGCACGCGGACGGAGCCTCCATGTCGACGCTCGAGGACGACATCGTCACGTTCCGGCACTCGGCGGGCGCGGACGCGCCGCTGCAGGGCCGCCACTTCCGGCTCGAGGAGACGCTCGGCGCGCAGTGCATCGCGCGCGGGGACGTCACCGTCCTGCGACCGGAGAGCGGACCGGAGATCGACGGCTCGCTGACGCCGGGCGCCTTGACGATCGCGCTGGCGCCGCTCGAGTGGAACGGGCGCGTGCGCGGAATCGTCGGCGTGCGCAGCAGCTCGCCGGACGCGTTCGACGACGCCGGCGTGGAACAGGTTCGCATGCTCGGGGTGGGCGCGTCGATCGCGCTTCGCAACGCCGAGCTGCTCGAGCGGCTGACGGCGACCGAACGCGACGTCAGGGAGAGCAAGCAGAACGAGGAGCGTCTGCGCACCAGCCTCGGCCGCCTGCACGCGATCGTCGAGACCCAGCAGGAGATCTCCGCGCTCGAGCTCGATCCCGATGCCGTGACCGCAGCGCTCGTGCAGCGCGCGCAACGGCTCGCCGGCGGCGACGGCGCCGCGGTGCAGTGGTTCGAAGCCGGCGACTCGGTGCTCCAGCACTGCTCGGGAACCGCAGTCGGCAGCGTCGGACTGCGCCTCGACCGGGCGAGGAGCCTCGCAGGCGAAGCGGCGCTCTCGGGCGAAGCCGTCTACGCGCCGGACACCGCCACCGACCCGCGCGTCGACATCAACGCCTGCAAACAGCTCAGTGCGCGCTCGCTCATCTGCGCGCCGCTGTACCGCGGCGGCCGCATCGACGGCGTGCTCGCGGTCATGGCGGAGCAGCCGAACGCCTTCGACGAGCTCGCGATCGAGACGACTCGCATGATGGCCGAGTTCGTGAGCACGGTGATGCGGAACGCGGGCGAGCTCGAGACGCGGCGGCAGCTCGTCGAGGAGCTGCGCACGCAGGCTCAGGTCGTCGAGCACATGCAGACGGCCCTCTGGGTGTGGAACGTCGACGGCGACACGATGCGCCTCGAGTACGCGAACCACGCGAGCGAGGAAGCGACCGGGCTGCGCACCGCCGAGCTTCTGGGCCGGACGATCGCCGAGGTCCTGCCCGCGGCCTCGTCCGAGCTCGTCGGGCTGCTGACCCGCGCGCTCGAGATCGGCGCGCCGGTCGACGCCGGCGAGATCGAGTACGGAGACGCACGAATCCCGCCGAGCATCTTCACCGTCAAGGCTTTTCCGCTCGCCGGCTCGCGCATCGCAGTCACCTTCGAGAACGTGACGGGGATCGTGCGCGCGCGGCGCGCGCTTCAGGAGAGCGAGGCGCGGTTCCGCGGCGCGTTCGACTCGTCGTCGGTCGGCATGGCGCTGACCGCGTTCGACGGCTCGTTCGTCCAGACAAACGATCGGCTCGCCGAGATGCTCGGGTACTCGAAGTCGGAGCTGATGAAGCTCGGCGTGCGCGGCATCACGCACCCCGAGGACATCGAGCAGAACCTGGAGCTCATCGGACAGCTGGTCGCCGGCGAGATTCCCGACATCAACATGGAGAAGCGCTACCTGCGCAAGGACGGCTCGGTCGTCTGGTCGCATCTGACGGTGTCGCTCGTGCGCGGCTACGACGGCAAGCCGACGCACCTGGTGTCGCACGTGCTCGACATCACGGGCCAGAAAGAGGCGAACCTGCTCTTCGAGTCGACGTTCGAACGGTCGATGGTGCCGATGCTCGTGATGGACGACCGGCGCATGCTCGTCGACGTGAACCAGGCCGGCGCGGACCTGCTCGGTGTCACGCACGACGAGGCGCTCGAGCTCTCGATCGACACACTGTTCGCGGATGACCGTGTCGACCGGGCGTGGCCGAGCTTCATCGACGCGGGGACGATGGAATCCGAGGTGTGGCTCGAGCTGCCCGACGGGCGCCGGCGTCGGGTCGAGTTCGTCGCGACGGCGAACGTCCAGCCGGGAAAGCACATTGCGGTCGTCCGCGACCTGACGCGTCAGAAGGAGCTCGAGGCGCAGCTCGGGCAGGCGCAGAAGATGGAAGCAGTCGGCCGGCTCGCCGGCGGCATCGCGCACGACTTCAACAACCTCCTGACCGCGATCACCGGCTACGCCGAGTTCCTGATCGCGGGCGAGCAGGACGACCACCTGCGCCGCCACGCCGAGGAGATCAAGAAGGCCGGCGCGCGCGCCGCGTCGCTGACGGGCCAGCTCCTCGCGTTCAGTCGCCGCCAGGTGCTGCAGCCGCGCGTGTTCGATCTGAACGCCATCGTCAGCGACATGGACATGATGCTGCGCCGGCTGATCGGCGAGGACGTCGAGCTCGTGACGATGCTCAATCCACAGCTCGCCCCCGTGCAGGCCGATCCGACGCAGGTCGAGCAGGTGATCGTGAATCTCGCGGTCAACGCGCGCGACGCGATGCCGCACGGCGGCTCGGTGACAGTTGAGACCGCGAACATCGTCACGGACGACGCGGCGTTCGTCGAGCTTCGGCTCACGGACACGGGCGTCGGCATGACCGTGGAGGAGCGCGAGCAGCTCTTCGATCCGTTCTTCACGACGAAGGAAGGCGGCACCGGCCTCGGGCTCGCGACCGTGTACGGCGTAGTCGAGCAGAGCGGCGGAACGATCGAAGTGGAATCGTCGCCCGGCCTCGGCTCGTCGTTCCGCATCCTGCTGCCGGCGGCCGAGGCTGCAATCGAAGAGCACGAGGCGACGCCCCTCGCGGCACCGGCACGCGGTGACGAGTCGATTCTGCTCGTCGAGGACGAGTTGATCGTGCGCCAGCTCGTGGCGGAGATCCTCCAGGCGAACGGCTACACGGTCCTCCAGGCGGCCGACGGGCCGTCTGCGCTCGAGCTGCTGCGGCGGCATGCGGGCCCGATCGAACTGCTCGTC
>DATAUN010000219.1:0-3827 GCA_036268235.1 Gaiellaceae bacterium | reverse complement strand
CGCGCGGTGACGCACCTCGACCTCACCGACGACGGCGTCGAGCACGCGATCAGCGCAGTCCCGCAGGCGCTCGGGCAGCACGTGCATGTCTGAGCAGCTCGACCGTCTCCTGCAGGAGCGGCAGGCCGACCGGCTGCCGTCGGTCGCCGCCGCGGTCGTCCGCAAGGGCGAGCTCGTCTGGTCCAACGCCGTCGGGACCGCCGACTACGACGAGGGTCGCGCCGCGACGGCCGGCACGCAGTATCGGATCGGCTCGATCACGAAGACGTTCACTGCGACGGCGGTGATGCAGCTCGTCGCCGCCGGCGAGGTCGACCTCGACGACCGGCTCGAACAGCACCTCGACGGCATCGAGAACGGGTCGCCGACAATCCGGCGGATGCTCGCGCACCTCGCCGGGATCCAGCGCGAGGTCGGCGAGATGTTCGTCGAGGGGACGTCGCCCACCGAGGAAGACCTTCACGTCGTGTTTGCGCTCGACCCGGCGCAGGCGCACCACTACTCGAACCTCGCCTTCGGGCTGCTCGGTCGCGTCGTCGCCGCAAAGCACGGCAAGCCGTATCGGGAGGTCGTCGACGAGCGCGTGATCGGCCCACTCGGGCTCAGTCGCACCACGTGGTACCCGGAGCCGCCGAAGGCGCAGGGCTACCTCGTCGACGAGTACGCGCGCACCGTCTGGCAGGAGCCCGAGACGGACCTCGGCGGTGTCGCCGCGATGGGGCAGCTGTGGTCGACGGTCGAAGACCTCGCGCGCTGGGCGACGTTCCTCGCGCGCGGCGACGACGCGGTGCTCGACGCGAAGACGGTCGAGCAGATGTGGTTCCCGCAGGTCATGTACTACCCCGACGACTGGGTGCTCGCGTGGGGGCTCGGCCTCGAGCTGTTCCAGCACGAGGGGAAGATCTTCGGCGGCCACGGCGGCGCAATGGCCGGCCATCTCGCCGGCGTGTACATCAACCGCAAGACGCAAGTCGGCGCGGCGGCGCTGACCAACTCGGGCACGCGCGGCAACATGGATCTCTTCTGCCTCCAGCTCGCGTCGAAGGCGCTCGAGCTGTGGCCGGAGCCGATCGAGCCGTGGCGGCCCGAGGAGGAGCCGCCGCCGGAGGTCCGCGCGATCCTCGGCCGCTGGTGGTCGGAGGGGAACGAGTTCGTGTTCTGGTGGGAGCGCGGCGCGCTGCAGGCGAAGGTCACCGGCACGCTGCCCGGTCGCGGCGAGACGACGTTCGAGCGCGACGGCGACGGCTGGCGGGCTGCGGTGGGGCGCGAGCGCGGCGAGCGCCTGCGCGTGGACGGCGAGCAGCTCGTGTGGGCGGGCTATCCGTTCACCCGCGCCCAGGAGCCCTTCAAGGCCTAGGATCGAGGCATGGCCGCCGGCCCGACCGTTCGCATCGAGTACTGCGTTCCCTGAAGCGCGCTTCCGAACGCCACCGGTCTGGCGGCGCGGGTGCTCGAGGAATGGGAACGCAAGCTCAGCGCGGTCGAGCTGATCCCGGGCAGCGGCGGCATCTTCGACGTGTGGGTCGACGACGAGCGTGTCTTCACGAAGTCGATGCTCGGGCGCTACCCGCAGCCGGACGACGTGCTGCCGCTCCTGCGCGAAAAGCTCGGCTAGGGAAACAAGGCGTACGCGACGACGGCGACTCCGTATGCCGTCGCGAGCAGGAAGCCTTCGCGCCGGTTCGAGCGGCCGTCGCGCGTCACGAGCCACGCAAGCACGGCGGCGAGCATCATCGTCGCCACCTCGACCGGCCGGAACGCAAGCGTCAGCCGGTGCGAGAAGAGCAGCGAGACGAGCGCAACTGCCGGCGCGACGAAGAGCGCGACCTGCATCGACGACGTGATCGCGATCTCCGTCGCAAGCTGCGTGTTGCCCCGACTCGCGATCACGATCGCGCCGCCGTGCTCCGCCGCGTTCCCGACGAGCGCCACGATCACGACGGCGATGAAGAACTCACCGAGCCCGACCGACTTGCCGAACGAGTGGAGCGAGTGCACGAGCACCTCGGACACGAACGCAGTCGCAAGCGTCGCGCCGCCGAGCGTCGCGAGCGCCGCCGCGAGCGACCACGCGCCTTGCTGCGGCGCCTCGCGTGCGGCGCCCGAATGGATGCGGAGGTTCTTGACGGTGATCACCCCGTACGCGACGAGCAGCACGATCGCGAGCGGGATCGTCACGATGAGCAGCGCGTGGCGGTTCGGCGAGCCGCTCCAACCGGGGATCGACGGGATCAGGAAGAGCACGACGCCGCCGGCGACGCCCGCGAGCTGCCAGCGAAGCGAGCGCGCATCGAGGCGGCCTTCGCCGCCGAAGATCATCGCCGCGCCGAGGACGAGCAGGATGTTCGACACGACGGAGCCGGTGATCGTGCCGCGCACGACGCGGGGGAGGCCGTCGGCGACCGCGAACAGCGCGATGATCAGCTCCGGCGCGTTGCCGAAGCTCGCGTTCAGGAAGCCGCCGATTCCGGGGCCGGTGTGCTCCGCGGCATGCTCCGTCGCCTCGCCGATCAGCCAGGCGAGCGGGATCAGCGCAGCGGCGGAGAGCAGGAACAGCGGCGTCGCGCCGAGGTGAAAGCCGTACCGCGCGACGAGCACCACCGGGGTGAGCGCGAGCGTTCCCCAGAGGATGCGGCGCACCACGTCTCTACCCTAACGAGCGCATGATCGAAGCCGTCCTCTTCGACTGGAACAACACGCTCGTCCACTTCGAGTGGGACGACGAGCTCGTGCAGGCCGGCCACCGCGCGGCGCTCGGGCACGACGATCCGGAGTTCACCACCCGCTGGCGGGAGCTGATGCTCGACGAGAACGCGCACGGCCACCGCCCGTATGCGGAGCTGCTCGCGGAGCTCGGGGTGGCGGACGCCGACGCGTTCATCGACACCGAGCACGAGGCGTGGCGCCCTGGGCATTCGGTGCTCGCATCCGCGCAGGCGCTCCTCGACGCGCTGCGCGCGCGCGGCGTCAAGACCGGCCTCGTCGCGAACTCCTGGCCCGATCCGGGGCGCGTCATCCGCCGCGACGCCGACGCGTTCGGTCTCGCCGAGCGGCTCGACACGATGGTCTTCTCGGAGGAGGTCGGCGTGCGCAAGCCCGCGCCCGAGATCTTTCTCCAGGCGTGCCGCGAGCTCGAGGTCGAGCCGGTTGACACGATGTTCGTCGGCGACAGTCTCGAAACCGATGTGCAAGCCGCCGCAAATCTGGGCATGACGACGGTCCAAGCGCTGTGGTTCAGAGCGGACGACACATCGGGGATCGAGCCGGACTTCATGGCGTTCACGCCTATGGACGTCCTGAATGCGGTCCGGCGCCTAGCTCCGTAGGGCGAGAAAGTCAAGTCTTGCGGGCATCCGAATCGGCTCGGACAATGCTCGTATGACGCCCGAGCAGAGCGCCGCCGCAGCCCCCGCGCTGCCGCTCCATCCGCAGGACGAGATGGAGTGCCGCCGCTGCGCCGTTCACTGCGACAAGGTCGTTCATCCGGGCGCGTGCCTCTCGCGCGGCTGCCCGTTCGTCTACTCGTACGAAGCCTGGGGCCACACGTACGTCGGCTGCATGCAGAAGGTGTACGAGGTCGAGATCGACCTCGACATGCTGCGCGCAGCCGAGGCGTGCAAGCCCGGCTTCGGCGCGATCCGCGCAGTGCGGCGGCCGCTGCCGATGTGCAAGGCGGAGGTCGAGCGGACGTACGAATCGCGCACCGACGAGCTCGGCTGCATCAATCCGGAGTTCGACGAGCTGCCCGTGGGCGAGCCGACGTTCCGGGTGTTCGCACAGATCTCAAGCTGACGCTTCTCAGCGGCCGAGGAGAGCCTCTTCGCGTC
>DATAUN010000218.1:0-4537 GCA_036268235.1 Gaiellaceae bacterium | reverse complement strand
CGCGACCACACCAGCCCGATCGAGCGCAGCCCGCGCTCGTACCACGACGCGAGGTTCGAGAGATCCGGCGCGATCGCTTCCGCACCTTCCAGGTGCACGATCGCGGTCACTTCTCCGTCGACGAAGTCGTCCGCGCTCGTCGCACGGCGCACGGGCAGCGCGCACAGCGTCGCGAAGAGCTCCTCGACAATCGGCGCGGCGTCCTCGAATGGAATCGCGAGCGGCAGCGGTAGGTCGTAGGGCGTCTCGGCCGGTTCGGGGAACGACGGCGACGGGACGTACAGGGCGAAGAAGCCGCCCGCGAAGCCCGCCGCGCGCGCGGCGTCGAGGTCGACGTGCCGCGGCTCCTTTCCGCGCCAGCGCTGCAGGACGAGGTCGTTGTGCCCGTCGATGATCACTGCCGCATCCTAGGGGCGACTGTGGCAGGCTCCCGGCTTCGTGACGGAGAACCCTCTGCGCATCCTGATCTGCGAGGACGACGAGAAGCTCGCTTCGCTCGTCTCCGAGCTGCTCGATGCCGACGGCCGTTTCATCGTCGTCGCGACCGCGCGCAGCGGCGGCGAGGCGGTGCGGCTCGCCGAGGAGCACGCACCCGACGTCGTGCTGATGGACATCGGGATGCCCGGGCTCGACGGCATCGGCGCGACGCGCGCGATTCACGAGCGCGACTCCGGCCAGCACGTGGTCATCTACACCGGCTCCGACCAGTACGGCGACGTCGCGCGCGCCGAGGAGGCCGGCGCGACGGGCTTCCTGCACAAGGAGGCGCTCACGTCGCCCGATCTCGCCGACGCGATCCACGTGCTGCACGCGAACTACGTCGCGAGCGTCCCCGACCCGGACTGACGTGGCGACAGAATTCGACGTGATCGTGATCGGCGCCGGTCCCGCCGGCGAAGTGTGCGCGGGACGGCTCGGCGAGAACGGCCTCTCAGTGGCGGTCGTCGAGGGGAGGCTCGTCGGCGGCGAGTGCTCCTTCTACGGCTGCATGCCGTCGAAGGCGCTGCTCCGACCGGAGCAGGCGCTCGACGAGGCGCGCCGCGTCCCGGGCGCAGCGGAAGCGGCGACCGGCGAGCTCGACGTGCGCGCGGTTCTCGACCGGCGCGACGAGGTCGTCCACAACCTCGACGACTCGGTGCAGGTGCCCTGGCTCGAGGATCGCGGCGTCACGCTGCTGCGCGGCCACGGCAAGCTCGTCGGCGAGCGCGCGATCGACCTGGAAGGAACCTCGTACACGGCGCGGCGCGCGATCGTGCTCGCGACAGGCAGCGAGCCGTTGGTCCCGCCCGTCCCCGGCCTCGCGGAAGCGCACGGCTGGACGAACCGCGAAGGGACGACCTCGCGCGAGGTGCCGGAACGGCTCGTCGTACTGGGCGGCGGCGTCGTCGGCGTCGAGCTCGGGCAGGCCTGGTCGACGCTCGGCTCGCAGGTGACGATCGTCGAAGCCGGGTCGCGCATCCTCGCGCGCGAGGAGGAGTTCGCGGCGCAGTTCGTGCACGACGCGCTGGTGGAGCGAGGTATCGACGTGCGCGCCGGCTCGCGCGCCGTCCAGGTCGAACGGGACGACGGCGGGGTCACGGTCACGCTCGAATCCGGAGACCGGGTGACGGGTGACGAGGTCCTCGTCGGCGTCGGCCGGCGGCCGTGGACGGGCGACCTCGGCCTGGAGACGGTCGGGCTCGAGCCCGGCCGCTACGTGGACGTCGACGAGACCCTGCGCGTGCCGGGTCACGACTGGCTCTACGCGATCGGCGACGCGAACGGCCGCGCGCTGCTCACGCACATGGGCAAGTACCAGGGCCGCATCGCCGCCGACGTGATCCTCGGCCGGACCGCGCGCATCGACCCGCTGAGCGACGGCGCGCTCTCACCGCGCGTCGTCTTCACGGAGCCGCAGGTCGCGGCCGTCGGGCACACGCTCGCGTCCGCGCAGACGGCGGACCTCGACGTGCGCGCGGTCGACTTCGAGACGTCGGGGACAGCCGGCGGCAGCTTCTACGGCCGCAACGCCCCCGGCCTGTCACGCTTTGTCGTCGACGAGCAGCGGCGGATCCTCGTCGGCGCGACGTTCTGCGGCGCCGAGATCTCCGAGTGGCTGCACGCCGCGACGATCGCCGTCGTCGGCGAGGTCTCGATCGACAAGCTCTGGCACGCCGTGCCGTCGTTCCCGACGCGCAGCGAGGTCTGGCTGCGACTCTTCGAGGAGTACGGGCTCTAGCGACTAGATAACGCCGCCGGCGGCGCTCTTCGTGCCGCGGTGCACGGGGCCGCGGCCCGCACGCGGGTCGACGAACGCGTAGAGCAGGTCGACGACGAGATTCCCGACGACGACGAACAACGTGATCAGCATCACGACCGCCAGCACGAGCGGTAGGTCGAGTGTCGAGTTTCCTGCGAGTGCCTGAACCGCCTGGCTGGCGAGGCCGGGCAACCCGAACGCCGTCTCGAGGTAGATGCTGACGCCGATCGCGGTGCTGATCTCCATGCCGATCATCGTCAGGATCCGAAGCGACGCGTTCGGGAGCACGTGCCTCCGAAGCACACGGAACTCGCTGGCGCCCTTCGCGCGCGCCGTGCGCACGTAGTCCTCGTGCAGCGTGTCGGCGACGCTCGCGCGGATCATCCGGATGTAGAGCGCGAGGAAGAGCAGCGCGAAGGTGAGCCACGGCAGCGCCAGGTGCGAAGCCCAGTCGATGATGCCGCCGCACAGGTGGAAGGAGGTGCCCGCGGGGAACGTGATTCCCACCGGGACGTGCGGCAGATGGGGCTTGATCAGCGGGCAGTACCCGCTCTGCGGGGTCCAGTGAAGATGATGGCCGAACGTGCTGCGCAGAATCAGCCCGAGCACCATCGGGTGCATGCAGACGCCGATCAGCGCGACGAGTGAGATCGTCCGGTCCGAGAGGGAGCCGATTCGGCTACCCGCGAATGTCCCGAGCGGCACCGCGAACAGGAGGACGAAGAACGCGCCGCCCAGGATGAGTGAGAGCGTCACGCGTAGCCCCGAATAAAGCTCCGGTGCGATCGGGAGACCGGGCGCCAGCTTTCCCGTCGAGTCGATCCGGTTGCCGAAGCCGCCCCCTTCCCACTCCCTGCCGAAGTCGAAGCGAAGGACGTGGCCGACGTCATGGAAGTACTGATCGATCTTCGGCTTGTCGATACCGAGGTAGTGGTGGGCCAGGCGGATCTGATAGTTCGTCAGATGCTGACCCGCATTCGTGTAGACGAAGACCGTTGGCTCGGACGGGATTGCCCAGAACATGACGAAGGCGATCGTGAGCATCGCGATGACGGTGAAAACGCCGGCGACGATCCGACGGACGAAGAAGGAGAGCAGGCGCGTCATGAGCGCGCCCACGGCTCGAGCGCGCGCCGGACGCCTTCGGAAACCTGGTTCAGCGCGATGACGGTGAGGAGGATCGCGACCGTCGGGAAAATCGTCTGCCACGGCGTATAGGCCTGGCTGTTGAACACCTGAGGTGCATAGAACGTGCCCCAGGTCGTCGCGAGCAGCGAGCCCCACGTCGGCACGGACGGTTGTACACCGACCCCGATGAAGCTGAGACCCACCTCGAGCAGGATGTTCGTCGCAACTGCGATTGCCGCCCACACGATCAGTGACGGGACGAGGTGCGGCATCAGATGCTTGCGAAGGACGCGTGCGTGCGACGCGCCGACCATCTCAGCCGCCTCGACGAAGTCGGCGTGCTTCAGCGTCAGCAACTGCACGCGTACCAGCCGCGTCGGGTAGAAGGACGTGAAGGCGCCGATCAGGATGGCCTCGCCGATCGCGCCGCTGGGCACCTCCCAGCCCCAGCCAATGCTGCGCACAGCCGAGCTCAGGTGCACGCTCGCGAAGACGAGGAACAGCATCAGCGGGAACGCCATGATCGTCTCGGTGAAACGCCCGATGACAGCGTCGACGACGCCGCCGAAATAGCCGGCGACCGACCCGAGCACGAGGCCGATCGCGAGCGCGAACGCGGCCGCGAAGATTCCGATCTCGAGCGAGGCGCGCCCGCCGTCGAGCAGGCGGATCAGCTCGTCGCGACCCAGGGGGCCGTCGGCGCCGAAGACGAACAGCGTCGTCTTTACTCCGTGCGGCGGCGCCTTGATGTAACCGGTGGAGTCGATGAACTCGTGCGTCACGTCGGGGACGTGTGTCCACGGTCCGACCGCGCGCAGGTTGCCGTTCGACGCGTACGGATACAGGTCGACGCCGTTGTGATGCAGGAGGTCGGTCGCGATCGCGCCGCCGAACGCACACGCGAGCACGATCAGGCCGAGCAGGATCAGCGCGGCGAACGACCAGCGGTCGCGCCGAAGCCTCCGCCAGCCGAGCCGCCACGGCCCGCGCGCATTCACACCCCCGATCCGCCGTCCCGAACGCATCGGCTAACGACCCTACCGAACGAATCGGCTCGCGATCTTCGTCGCGTCGATCAGTCGTGCGGCCGGTGCCGCGACTGCCACATCGCCTTCTCCTCGCGGCCGTCCTGGATCGCGCCCCAGATGTGCAGCCCGAGCACGACCACGA
>DATAUN010000217.1:0-2672 GCA_036268235.1 Gaiellaceae bacterium | reverse complement strand
TAGGCCGAGATGATCTTCGCCAGCACCGGCTTCGGCGTCGAATAGGCGACGAACGTCAGGTTCGTCCCCTTGGTCGACGCGATCGCTGCCGCAGCGGCGATGAGGGCGGCCGCCGCGGCCGCGAGGAGTGCAAGCTTGTTTCGTTTGTTCATGAGCATGGTGAACAAATACATAAGGAATGCTGATTCGTCAAATAAGAACCGACTGAGCTAGGGTCGGCCGATGAGCGCGTCACCGGGCCGCAAGGCCCTGGCTGAAGCGCTGCGGCATGTCGGAGTGAGGGAGGCCCCAGCGGGGTCGAACCGGACGATGTTCGGACGCTGGTTCGGGGTCGACGGCGTGCCCTGGTGCGCGATCTTCGCCTCGTACTGCTTCGACGTCGGCGCGGGCGCCGTGCTCTGCCGCGGCTGGCACGGCGCGGGCGTCGGCCCGCGCGGCGTCGCGTACGTACCCACGCTCGCCGCCTGGCTCAAGGCGACGCAGCGCGTCGTCGAGGAGCCCCGGGCGGGCGACCTCGTCGTCTTCGACTGGGACGGCGGCCTGCCGGACCACGTCGGGATCGTCGTCCGGCCGGCAGAGAGTGCCGTCGACACCGTCGAAGGGAACACGGGCGTCGGGAACGACGCGGACGGCGGCGAGGTGATGCGGCGGACGCGGCCGCTCGAGCACGTCGCGCTCTTCGGGCGCGTCTAGCTACTTGAGCCAGGGCGCGAGGAACGTCTGGATCTCCTCGCAGCCGCGCGGCTGGGCGAGCCGGCCGCGGACGCGCTTGTCCTCGACGACGATGATCGCCGGCGGGACCTCGATCTTGAACCGCTCCAGCAGGTCGGGCCGCTCTTCCTGCGCGACGAAGCGAAGCGTGAACGTGTCGTGATTCCGCCGCCGCTGGAGCACTTGCGCGAGGAACCCTTCGGCGCGGCGCGAGCGGCCGTCGCGTTGCGACGTGAAGAAGATCAGCGTCGGCTTGCTCAGCAGCTCAGCCAACGCTGATCGCCTCCCTCGCCGATGAGAAGACCGTGACGATGTCGAGCAGCCCCGAGCTGTCGATCAGGTCTCTCGCGGAGGTGCTGTTCGTGACGATCCCGAGCGTCTCGCCGCGCCGGCGCACGTGATGCGCCGCGTGGCTGATGACGCTCAGAGCGTCGTCGTCGAGGCCGTGGGCGTCGGAGAGATCGAGCAGCAGGCCGGCGCAGTCGCGCGTTGCGAGCGGCATCAGGGCGTCGCGAAGCTCGGCCGCAACTCGTCCGTCGAGTGGCCCGACCACCGAGACGACGAACGCGTCCTCGGAGATCTCGGTCGTTTCGATGTGTCCGATCAGATCGAGCCCTGTCAACGTGGCCCTCCCGTGGAGGTGGTGCCACGTGACTCGCCGTCTGGGCTCAGAAGCCCTCGGCGCACCCGTGTCTATCGGCCGCAGCCCTCCCCGGTTGAAGGGAACCGCTGCTACACCCATCGTAGCGCCGAACCTGTGAGCTGCCAAAGAGGAGTAGAGTGAACCTCGGCACGCCGTCCGCGGGACGCTCACTTCCGCTCTCTTCCTTTCGGACGCCCCCGTGGAGCGGGAGTCGAGGAGTACGGATGCCGCTAGCCGAGCAAGGGCTCGCGATCGCGAATGCGATCACGAAGCTCCACCGCGAGCACCACGGCCGTGGCGCGGCGCAAGCGCGCACCGTCATGGACCGTGACTACGTGGTGGTCTTCCTGGAGGACATCTACACGACCGCCGAGCGGACACTGATCGACGCCGGCCATTTCGACACCGTGCAGGCGAGCCGGCACGCGTTCCAGCTCACGCTCGAGGCCGCGTTCAGCCAGGCGGTCGAGAAGATCACCGGCCGCCGAGTCGTGGCGTTCATGTCGCAGGTGCACATGGGCCCCGACGTCGCGGCCGAGATCTTCGTGCTCGAGCGCTCCTCTGGATAAGATGCTTCCGCAACCGGCCTCGGAGAGGGGACGGTTGCTTGTTCGACGTAGCACGGGTGCGTCCAGGGCTTTTCCGAGCCCCGAAGACGAGTCACGTGGCACATGACCCTCGAAGGGAGCGCCCGTGGCAGAAACCAATGCGGAGCAACGCTCGGCCCAGGACCGCAGCGTCGCGATCGCGAACGCGATCACGCGCCTGCACCGCCAGCACTACGGGCGCGGGGCCGCGTCGGCGCGCACGCTGGTCGGCCGCGACCACGTCGTCGTCTTCCTCGAGGACATCTACACCACGGTCGAGCGGACGCTGATCGACGCCGGCCACTTCGAGCAGGTGCAGGCGACGCGCCACACGTTCCAGCAGACGATGCGCATCTCGTTCAGCTCCGCCGTGGAGGAGATCATCGGACGCCGCGTGATCGGCTTCATGTCCCAGGTGCACGAGAACCCGGACGTCGCCGCGGAGATCTTCCTGCTCGAGCGCGAAGACGCCGGCTAGGCGCCCGCGCGCTCGGCGCGGCGCAGGCCGAGCCGAGCCCAGACGGCGAAGAGCGCCGCCAGCCCCGCCGCGAACGCGAACGCCATGCCGACCTGCGTCGGCTCGCCCTCGATGAAGCCGCGGCCCGCTTCGATGATGAACGTCAGCGGATTGACGCGTGCAACCGCGTGGATCCACCCGTGCAGCAGGTTGATCGGCACGTAGACCGGCGCGAGGAACAACGCCATGAAGACGGGTGTCTGCATCAGCGGTC
>DATAUN010000216.1:0-7099 GCA_036268235.1 Gaiellaceae bacterium | reverse complement strand
TCGACGTCGCGCACTCGGCTGCCAACTCGCTTTTCTAGGGCTTTGCGAGCTGCGCGAGCGCGAGGCGGCGCAGGAACGGCGCGACGCCCACGCACACCTTGATCGCGAAGACACCGAGGGCGGCGACGAGCGCCGACCACCCGAGTGTCGGCAGCGTGTGCATCTCGGTCGC
This sequence comes from Gaiellaceae bacterium, assembly GCA_036268235.1. GTDB lineage: Bacteria > Actinomycetota > Thermoleophilia > Gaiellales > Gaiellaceae > PALSA-600. Next base: position 6,927 of record DATAUN010000216.1, on the reverse strand, counting down.
CGGCGAGCGGGCTGCGCACGAGAGCACGAGCAGTCCGAGCGCGAGCGTCCACAGCAGCGCCTGCAGGCCGCGCGCAGCGTCCGTGCGGTCGTCGAGGTACTTCCCGAAGCACTCGAGCGCGGCGACGGCGGAGAGCGGGATCGCACCGAGCAGGAAGTCGAACGCGAGGCCGTGGGAGCCGCGACTGTCCGCAAACGCGGCGACAATCGCGAGCAGAGCCGGCAGAGCACGGCGAGCCACGTCACCAGGTTCGCGCCCGCACCGGACGGTCCTTCTATCCTCAGGGCATGGCGACTCTCACATGGCTCGGTCACGCATCGTTCCGCCTCGACACCGACGGCGGCAAGCGCATCTACATCGACCCGTTCCTGAACGGGAACCCCAAGACTCCGGACTCGGAGAAGGACCCCGAGCGCGTCGACATCATCGCGCTCACCCACGGGCACGGCGACCACGTCGGCGACACCGTGGCACTCTCGAAGAAGTTCCCCGACGCACAGATCGTCGCGCTCGTCGAGCTGAAGGGCTGGCTCGGCAAGCAGGGCGCGAACGTTGGCGACATGCCGGGCCCCAACAAGGGCGGCACGCAGGAGATCGACGGGATCAAGTTCACGCTCACGAACGCATTCCACTCGTCGAGCTCCGACGACGGCGCCTACCTCGGCGAGCCGGCCGGGATCGTGATCCGCGCCGACGGCAAGTCGATCTACTTCGCCGGCGACACCTGCGTCTTCGGCGACATGGCGCTGATCGAGCGCCTCTACAAGCCTGACGTGGCGGTGCTGCCGATCGGCGACCACTTCACGATGGGCCCGGAGGAGGCGGCGCTTGCGCTCGAGCTGCTCGGGAACCCGCGCTGCGTCCCGTGCCACTGGGGCACGTTCGGACTGCTCACCGGAACGCCCGACAAGCTCGCCGAGCTGACGGGCGCGACCGTCGAGCGCGTCGAGCCGGGAGGATCGGTCGAGCTGTGAGGGAGCGCTGGTTCGGCGCGACGGGGAGACGTGTGCCGGAGATCGCGCTCGAGGGCGAGCTCGACGTCGACGAGGCACTCGTGCTCGACGCGATCGACGAGAAGCGGCTGCACGAGGCGCACGAGCAAGGGCGGCCCGTCGTCGTACGCGCCGCGAGCGCTGAGGAGGTCAAGGCGGCGCTGGCGCGGCCCGAAGTCGCTGTGGCGCTCGTCCGCGACCCGGCGCTGCTCGAGCTCGACCTGACGGAGCTCACCTATGGGTGAGCCGGTCGTCGCGACGTTCTCGATCGCAGCATGCGACCTCGCTGCGGGCCAGTGGGGCGTCGCGACGCAGTCGAAGTTCCTCGCGGTCGGCTCGGTCGTCCCCTGGGCCGAACCGGGCATCGGGGCGATCGCGACACAGGCCTACGCGAACCCGCGCTACGGCCCGGAGGGGCTCGCGCTGCTCCGCGAGGGGGTGGGCGCCGAGGAGGTCGTGCGGCGGCTCACCGAGGCCGACGACGGTCGCGACCATCGCCAGCTCGGGGTCGTGGACGGCAGCGGCGGCAGCGCGACGTTCACCGGCTCGGAGTGCATGGACTGGGCCGGCGGCATCGCCGGGCCGTGCTTCGCGGCGCAGGGGAACATCCTCGTCGGCGAGGAGACGGTCGCTGCGCTCGCGGCAACCTTCGAGGCAACCGCGGACAGACCGCTCGCGGAACGGCTGATCGAGTGCCTGGCCGCAGCGCAGGCGGCCGGCGGCGACCGGCGCGGGCAGCAGTCGGCGGCGCTCCTCGTCGTCGAGCGGGACGGCGGCTATGCCGGTCTCAGCGATCTCCTCGTCGACCTGCGCGTCGACGACCACGCGCAGCCGATCGCCGAGCTCGCGAGGCTCTACGACCTGCACGACCTGCTGTTCGGAAAGACGCAGCGCTGGGTGGACGTCGACGACGAGCTGCGCGCGGAGATGAGCTCGAAGTTGGCGCAGCTCGGTTACGACGGCAAGCTCGAAGACGCGTTCGTCGCGTGGGCCGGCACCGAGAACCTCGAGGAGCGCGTTGACGGCGTCGACCGCGTCGACGCGGTCGTGCTCACGGAGCTCCGGCAGCGTTGAGCGAGGGCTACGAGATCCTCTCGCTGGACGACCTGGGTGCATACCCGCGGCCGCAGGACGACGGCCCGCTCCTGATGCGGCTCGGCCTGAAGGCGTTCGGCGCGAACTGCTGGACGGCCGACGTCGGCAGCCACGTCGTTCCGCGGCACGAGGAGGACAGCGGTCACGAGGAGCTGTACGTCATCGTGCGCGGTCGCGCGACGTTCACCGTCGGCGACGAGACGTTCGGCGCGCCGTCCGGCACGCTCGTCCACGTTCCGGCCGGGGCGACGCGAGAGGCGATCGCCGAAGAGCCCGACACGGTCGTGCTCGTCGCCGGCGCGACGCCGGGCGAGGCGTTCCAGGCGTTCGGGTGGGAAGAGGTCGTCGTCGCCTTCGCGGAAGGCCGAGCAGGGCGGGTCGAGGAAGGCCGCACCGCCCTGCACGACGCGGCGGCACATCGCCCGCCGAGCTGGGAGCATCCGTACAACTTCGCGTGCTACGAGGCGCGCTTCGGCGATGTCGACGCCGCGTTCGGGTACCTGCGGGAGGCGGTGTCGGGAGCGCCGTCCGACCAGATCGGCGGATACCTCGAGGGGGACGACGACCTCGCCCGGCTCCGCGACGACCCGCGCTGGCAGGAGCTGGCGGGATGAACGTCGCGCACATCGACGAGCTCGACCGCATCGAGCTGGACGACGGCTTCGTCTGGCGGCCGATTCGCCGCCGCTTCAACATCCGCGCCTTCGGAGTCAACGCCTACACGCCGCGCGAGGCGGGCGCCCAGGTGATCGAGGAGCACACCGAGGAGCGCCTCGGCCACGAGGAGATCTACCTCGTGCTGCGCGGCCGCGCGCAGTTCACCGTCGACGGAAACGAGCACGAGCTCGGTCCCGGCCAGCTCGTGTTCCTGCGCGACCCATCGCTTCGCCGCGGCGCGGTCGGCCTCACGGCGGACACCGTCGTGCTCGCGCTCGGCGGCAAGCCTGGCTTCGCGCACGAGCCGTCGGCGTGGGAGGCGATGTTCGCCGCGGTGCCGGCGGCACGCGAGGAGCATTGGGACGAGGCGATCCGCGTGCACGAGGAGGCGCTCGCCGAGCATCCCGACCATCCGGCGCTGCTCTACAACCTGGCGTGCATGGAAGCGCGGGGGGACCGCCACCTCGATGCGCTGCTGCATCTCCAGCGCGCGGTCGCGCTCGAGCCGAAGTGGGCAGAGTACGCGGCGAAGGACCCCGACTTCGATTCGATCAGGACCGAGCCGGGCTTCCCGGCAGCCTGACGCCGTCCGCAAGCGCGCGAAGGGCCGGTACCGGATCGGCCTCGGGCTGCGCGACGAGCAGCACTGCGCCGAATCCCTCCTCAGGCAGCAGCGCGTCGACGAGCAGCTGCAGCCCGACCGCAAGCGCGAACGCCTTGTATGCCTGTGCGCCGCCGAACGGCACGAGGTCCTCGGACTTCGCAAGCCCGGCGAGCACCTCGCCGTGCGTGACGGCGCCCATCGATACGTCGGCGACGACCGGCGCGCCGTCACTCGAGGGGATCGCAATCGCGAGCGGGTTCGTGCCGGCGAGCGGCGCGCCGCCGTCAGGCGAAGCGAGTCGTCGCGGGGACGTTGCCGTGAGCGCGGCGACGAGGCCGCCGTCGGCGAGTTGCCGCACCCACCAGCCAAGCGCGCCGGTCGGGAACGTGCGCGCGCAGACGACAAGCCGGGCGCGCGCCGGCGGGTCCGCGAGCTGCGCGTCGACCACTGCGGCGAGCGTCAGATACCCGAGCGCGGCTCCCCCGTCCCAGCGCTGGTAGCCCGGCTCGTCGAGCACCCGCTCCGGCCGCGCGGCGGGGTCGAGCTCGAGCGTCTCCAGCCATTCGATGCGCGAGAGCCCGTGGCCGAGCGAGCCGCGGCGTTCCGCGTCGAGGAAGTGCGCCGCCAACGTCTCGACGTCGTCGGGCGCGAAGCCGAGAGCGGCGAGCCGCGGCCGTGCCTCCTCAGGCCGCAAAATGCACCACCGGCCAATTGCGCTCGGCCGCGATGCGCCGCAGCTTGCGGTCCGGGTTCGCCGCGACCGGATGCCCGACCGCCTCGAGAAACGGAACGTCGCTGTAGGAGTCGGAGTACGCCGTCGAAGCGGCGAGGTCGAGCCCGTCCGCGTCCGCGAGCTCGCGCACGGCCCGCGCCTTGCCCTCCCCGTGCGCGGCCCGGAGCGAACGGCCCGTGTAGACACCGTCGACGATCTCGCACGTGGAACCGATCGCGCCGTCGAAGCCGAGATCGTCGGCGATGTGCTCGACGATCTCCTGCAGCGTGGCAGAGACGATGTACACGCGCTCGCCGCGCTCGCGATGCTGCTGCACGAGGCGCAGCGGCTCGTCGTAGACGAGCGGGCGCAGCACGGGCTCCATCGCCTCGCCGACGAGTCGCTGCAGCTCGTCGACGCGAAAGCCCTTCAGCACCGTCATCCCTTCCTCGGAGGCGTAGCGGACGCGCTCCGCGCTCGCGCCGCGCAGCACGAAGAGCAGCTGCCAGAACGCGGAGCGCGCGAGGTCGCGCCGCGAGATGACGCCGTACCGGCGAAACGACGGCGCGAGCGCGAGAACGGACGAGCGGCGGATGACCGTGCGGTCGAGGTCGAAGAACGCTGCGGCGGTCAACTACGAACGAGCGGCAGCGTGCGCGTGAAGCCGCCGGTGCGGCTCTCGTCGACGAGGCGCGCGATCTCGGCGATCTCGGGCGTCACGTGCGGATGACCCTCGTCGCACGCCTGCCGGAGCTCGGGATCAAGCGGCACCGAGCCGAGCAGCGGCACGCCGAGCTCGTTCGCGAGCCGCTCGCCGCCGCCGCTTCCGAACACCTCCGAGCGCATGTTCTCGATCACGCCGACGACGCGCATGCCCGTCTTCTGCGCCATCGTCGCCGCGCGCGCGGCGACCTCCTGGGCGAGCGGCTGCGGCGTCGTGACCACGATCGCCTCCGCGCGCGGGAGCAGCTGGCCGAGCGAGATCGAGACGTCGCCGGTACCGGGCGGCATGTCGACGACGAGCACGTCGAGCTCGCCCCAGTGCACGTCCTGCAGGAACTGCTCGAGCGCGCGATGCAGCATCGGGCCGCGCCACATCACCGGCTGGTTGTCGTCGAGGAAGAAGCCGATCGACATCAGCCGCATGTCGTGCGCGACGGGCGGCACGATCATCTTGTCGACGACAACCGGCTTCTGCGAGATGCCGAGCATGTGCGGGATCGAGTGCCCGTAGATGTCGGCGTCGAGGATGCCGACTTCCTTGCCGGTCGCGGCGAGCGCGGCGGCGAGGTTGACGGTCAGTGACGACTTGCCGACGCCGCCCTTGCCCGAGGCGACCGCGAGCACGCGTGTGCGGGGCGAGAGCTGGATGCCGCGCCGTTCTTCGCCGCCGCGCAGCTTCGTCGTCAACGCGGCGCGCTCGTCGGGGCTCATCACGTCGAAGTGGAGGTCGACGGTGTCGACGCCGGGCAGCGATGCGACGTGCTCGCGCACCTGGTCTTCGAAGCTCGAGCGAAGCGGGCAGCCGACGACCGTCAGCGCGATCGTCACGTCCACGTGGCCGCCGTCGATCTGGACGCCGCGCACCATGTCGAGCTCCGTCACGGGGCGGCGGAGCTCGGGGTCGATCACCTTCGCCAGCGCGGCGAGGATGTCTTCATGCGTGGGCATGGAGCGAGGGTACCCTCCTCTGGAGGTACCCCGCGTTCTCGATCGCGTAGCCCTCCCAGTCGTTGTTGAAGTAGGCGAAGACGTCGACTTCGCGCGACCAGCGTCCAAGCCGCTCCGCCCACTCGTCGAGCTCGGCGTGCGAGTAGTTGCCGTTGCGGCCGCGGGTGCCGCTGTGGAAGCGGACGAAGGTGAAGTCCGCCGTCAGCTCGTGCGTCTGGAACGTGTTCACCTCGGGACGGTCGCCGATCACGAGCGCCACGTTGTGCTCGCGCAGCAGCGTGTACGTCTCCTCTCGGAACCACGAGGGATGGCGGAACTCGAAGGCGTGCCGGTTGCCATCGTGCAGGTGCTCGAGCGCGTGCGCGAGCCGGTCGAGGTCGGCCCTGAACGTGGGCGGCAGCTGCCAGAGCAGTGGGCCGAGCTTGGGCATCAGCGGCTCGATTCGTTCGTACAGGAGTGGCAGATGCTGTGGCACGTCGAGCAATCGCTTGATGTGCGTCACGTAGCGGCTGACCTTGACCGCGAACGTGAACTCCGGCGGCGTCTGCTCGAGCCAGCGCGCGACGGCCTCGCGCTTCGGCAGCCGGTAGAACGTCGTGTTGACCTCGACGGTGTCGAAGCGCTCCGCGTAGTACGAGAGCCAGCGCCGCGCCGGGCAGCGCGGCGGGTAGAAGACGCCGTTTCGCCAGTGGGCGTAGTTCCAGCCCGAGCAGCCGATCCTCAGCTTCGGAGCGCTTCCCCAAGTCTGCGACACAGCTCGGTGTTCCCCGCCGCTGCGACGCGTGAACGTCCCTGGAGGTCGAGCGGCGCGGCGCCGAACGGGGGATCGTCCGGCAGGTCGATCGCGAAGCCGCGTTCACGTACCAGGAGCTGCGCGGCGGCGATGTCGACCGAGCGTGCGGGCTTCAGGGAGACGACGCCGTCGACGCGGCCGGCGGCGAGGTGGCAGAGGCTGATCGCGAGCGACCCCATCAGGCGCAGCCGGTGCGCGAGGCCGGTGAACTGCGCCGCGCTCTCGGTGACGTAGGCGAGCGTCGTCGCCTCGAAGGAGAGGATCTCGAGCTCGTCCTTCGGCCGCTCGGTCAGCGGCGTGCCGTTCAGGAGCGCGCCTTCGCCGCGCGTCGCGGTCCACTCCTCGCCCGTGCCGAAGTCATGTACGTAGCCGAAGAAGACGTCGTCCATCGTCTCGCCGTCGG
>DATAUN010000215.1:0-10709 GCA_036268235.1 Gaiellaceae bacterium | reverse complement strand
GGTCGCGCTCTCGGCCGCCACCGCGGCGCTGTTCCTCGAACGCACCTTCGGCGTGCCGTTCTACAACCCGGATCACGGCGGCTCGCCGCTCTTGTGGCAACACATGTTCTGGTTCTACTCGCACCCGGCCGTGTACATCATGATGCTGCCCGGCTTCGGGATCATCAGCGAGGTCATCTCGGTGATGAGCCGCAAGCCCATCTTCGGCTACCGCCTGATGGCGCTGTCGCTGATGGCGATCCTCGTGCTCGGATTCAGCGTGTGGGCGCACCACATGTTCGTCGCCGGCATGGCGAGCTGGCTGCGCGTCCCGATGATGGTGACGTCGATGGTGATCGCCGTGCCGACCGGCATCAAGATCTTCTCGTGGTTAGCGACGATGTGGGAAGGCCGAATCCACTTCACCACGCCGATGTTGTTCGCGCTCGGCTTCCTGTCGATGTTCGTGATCGGCGGGCTCTCCGGCATCTACCTCGCGTCGGTGCCGATCGACATCCATGCGAGCGACACCTACTTCATCGTCGCGCACATCCACTACGTGCTCTTCGGCGGGTCGGTGTTCACGATCTTTGCCGGCATCTACTACTGGTTCCCGAAGATGACCGGGCGAATGTACGACGAGCGCCTCGGGCAGCTCCACTTCTGGCTCACGTTCATCGGGTTCAACCTGACGTTCTTCCCGATGCACTACATCGGGCTGCAGGGGATGCCGCGTCGCGTCGCCGACTACGCCGGGCGCTTCGCCGACATCAACCTCTTCATCTCGATCGCGTCCTTCGGCCTCGGCGCTTCGACGCTCGTGTTCCTCTACAACATGGCCTACTCGTGGCGGCACGGTGAGAAGGCCGTCGGCAACCCGTGGCGTGCGCTGACGCTCGAGTGGCAGGTCTCCTCGCCGCCGCCGATCTTCAACTTCGACGAGATCCCGCAGGTCGTCGGCAACCCGTACGAGTACGGCGTGCCCGGCGCAAAGCATGCGATCTTCGGCGCGCCGCATCCCGAGCCGGTCGGTACCGACTAGTGGGCCACGTGCTCGTGATCGCGAACGAGACCGCGCCGTCACAGACGCTGCTCAACGCGTTGCGCGACCGCGACCCGAGCGACACTCGGATCACGGTCGTCGCACCGGTGAACGAGCCGAACCAGGGCTACGTCGTCTACGAGGACACGAGGCGCGCCGCAGCTCGCCGGCGGATCGACAAGACGCTCGCCGCATTGCGCGAGGCAGGGTTCACCGTGCAGGGATTCGTCGTCGAGACGGGCCCGGTGCAGGCCGCAAGGGATGCGCTCGCGCAGCTCGAGCCGAAGGTCGACGAGATCGTCGTCTCGACGCACGGTGCGGAGCGCTCCGGCTGGATGCGGCGGAACGTGGTCGAGGACATCGAGCGCGCCGCGGGCGGGATCCCGGTCGAGCACGTCACCGTCGAGAGCGATCCCGACCAGCCCACGAACGTGCTCGTTCTTGCGAACCAGACCGTCGTCTCGGAGGAGCTGCTCGGCCGCATCCGCGATCGCGCCTCCGCGGGGCGCGCGGCGTTTCTGATCGTCGCGCCGCAGGGCGATGACGAGGAGCACGACGACGCCGATCGCCGTCTCCGCCGCGCGCTGAGCGAACTGCGCGGCGAGGGCATCAACGCGCACGGCCAGATCGTGCACCCCGACCCCTACACGGCCGCGATGAACGCGGTTCACGACGAGCGCATCGACGAGATCATCGTGTCGACGTTTCCGGGCGAGCGCAGCGGCTGGTTGCGCCGCGATCTGATCTCGCGGCTGCGCAAGGACACGGGCAAGCCGATCGAGCACGTGGTGAGCGCGTCGTGACGACGTTCGACGAAGCGCACGAGCACCACGGCCCGCCGCCGATCCACTACAGCTCGCGGGTCTCGCCGGCGACGCTCGGGATGTTCCTGTTCATCGCGTCGGAGATCATGCTCTTCGGCTCGTTCTTCACGGTCTACTTCTTCGACCGCGTCGTGAACCACGGCGTCAACGGGCACTGGCCGCCCACCGGCTTCCATCGCCCCGCGTTCGTCGCCGGCATCAACACGCTCATCCTCGTGACGTCGAGCTTCACGATGCACTGGGCCGACACGTCGATCAAGAAGGGCAATCGCGCCGGCCTGCGGGCAGGTCTCGTGCTCACCGTGCTGCTCGGGCTCACGTTCCTGCTCACGCAGGTGATCGAGTACCACCGCCTCGGCTTCAACACGAGCGACACGTCGTTCGCCGCGACGTTCTTCGGCCTGACGGGCCTGCACGGCGCGCACGTCTTGGTCGGGCTCACGATTCTGACCGTGATGATGGTCAGAGCGTTCCGCGGGCACTTCTCGCCCGAGCATCACCATGGCGTCGAGATCGGCGGCATCTACTGGCACTTCGTCGACGTGATGTGGATCGTCGTCTACGTAACCGTTTATCTTCTCTAGCGCGTATGAAGAATCCGTTTCGGAGCGAGCAGGATGCCTTTCGCTTCGTCTGGCTGACGATCGGCTACTTCGCGCTGATCGTGATCGGCGCGCTGATCAACACCTGGCTTGGCGTTGCGGTGTTCGTCGTCGTGACCGCGGTCGCGCTGTGGTGGCTGCTCGCTCGTACCGACGCGCGCGAGCCGCCGGTCCGGCAGACGCCGGCGGCGAGCCCGCCCGAGGAGCACCGCATCCTCGTCGTCGCGAACGAGACGGTCGGCGGCGCGGAGCTGCTCGGCGTGATCCGCGAGCATGCCGGCGGGCGGCCCGTCCGCGTGTTTGTCGTGTGTCCCGCGCTCAACTCGCCGCTCAAGCACTGGGTCTCCGACGAGGACGGCGCCCGCAGCGCCGCGCAGGCGCGGCTCGACCAGAGCCTCACCGGCATGCGTGCAGCCGGCCTCGACGCGGAAGGTGAGATCGGCGACGGCGACCCGATCCAGGCGATCGAGGACGCCTTGCGCACATTCCAGCCGGACGAGCTGATCCTCTCCACGCACCCGGCCGGCCGCTCGCACTGGCTCGAGCGCGGCGTCGTCGAGAAGGCGCGCGAGCGCTTCGACCTGCCGCTCACCCACGTGATCGTCGATCTCGACGCCGACCGGCGCTGACCATCGCGATCGAACAGGTCGATCCGCTGCCGCTCGCGGCGAAGCTGCGGGAGGTGCACCGCTCCGCGCTCGGCGCGGGCGCCCTCTCCGACGACTGGGCCAACGAGCGCCTGCCGCGCCACGCGACCCGCGACGACTTCGTCTTCCTCGTCGCGCGCGAGGGGGACGAGGTGGTCGGCTTCGTCTACGGGTACACGGGCGCGTACGGCCAGTGGTGGACCGACCGGATCGCCAGCTCGCTGTCGGACGAGCAGCGTGCGGTGTGGCTCGACCCGCCGCACTACGAGATCGTCGAGCTGCACGTGCGCCCCGCGAGCCAGCGCGGCGGCGTCGGCTCGCGACTGCTTGCGCAACTGCTGACGCGGCAGCCGCACGACCGCGCCGTGCTCTCGACGCAGGCGGGCTCCCGCAAGGCGCGCGGCTTCTACGCGAAGAACGGCTGGCTCGAGCTTGCGGACGTCGACTTCGGGCCGGGGTATCCGCCGTACGTCGCGTTGGGCAAGGAACTTCGTTCGCCTCAGGCGAACTAAGTTCCCGAGTTTTCGCCCTACTTCCCCGCGACTGAGCTGACGTACTTCGCGACCGCCTGGATCTGCGCCGGCGTGAGCGTGCCCTTGAACGACGGCATCGCGCCGCCGCCTGTCTCGACCTGGTGCGCAACCGCCGCTTCGGACGGCTTGAGCTGGTCGAGGTTCGGCCCGACGTTGCCGGTCGCGCCGGCGTCCTTCAGCGTGTGGCAGCCCTTGCAGCCGGCGGTCTCGAACACCTGCTTGCCGTTCGGCGCCGCCGACGACGTCGTGGTGGTCGCGCCGGTCGTGGTTGTCGCCGGCGCGGGCTTCTCCGCGACGACGCCGCAGCTCGGATTGCCCGAGCACTGCGCGATGTAAAGCGAGATGTCGCGCGCTGCCTGCCCCTGGTAGAGATTCGCCGGCATCGGGCCCGTCGGGTCCGGATAGGCGATCTGGCCGCGCACGATGTCCGCCATCGTCTGCTGAGAGAAGCCCTGCTGCTTGTCCGACGAGAACGCGTCGTCCAGGTTCGGGCCGACCGTGCCGGTCGACTTCGCGTCGGCGAGCGTGTGGCACGAAGCGCATGACGGCACCGACGGCTTCGCCGCCGTGAGGAACAGCTCCTTGCCGTGCGCCGGGTCGCCCTGCCCGACGCGGCCGACGGCCCCGCAGCCCGCCGCGGCAAGCGCGACGAGCAACAGGAGGGCCGTTTGAGCGAGGACGCTTCTCAGCTTACGAGCTCGGTTGAGAGACGCCGTCGAGCTTCGAGACCGCTTCGTCGCGCGTGCCGTAGATGGCGAAGACGCGGTCGAGGCCGGTGATCTCGAAGATCTTCGTGATGTTCCGGTCGCTGCAGACGAGAGACAGTTGCCCGTCGTTCGTGCGCAGGCGCTTGACGCCACCGACGAGCACGCCGAGGGTCGTCGAATCGATGAACGTCGTCGAGGTGAAGTCGACGATCACCTGCTTCCCGCCCTGGCCGATCACCTCGAGCAGCTGCTGCTTGAACTCCGGCGCGGTGTACAGGTCGACCTCCCCGGCCAGGGAAATCACGTACGAGTCGTCGGAGATCCGCTCGGTCTTGATGTCGAAGTTCATCGTTCCCCCCGTTTCACGTGGGCAGCCTTGAACTGCCGCGCGATTCTACTTAGAGGCCGACTTCGACGTGCTGGTAGCCGCCGCCGACGCGTTGAGCGTCTTCAGCTCGGACTTCACCTGCGACGCGAGCGGGTCCGTCGGCGCGAGCTTCAGGAACTTCGTGTAGGCGGCAATCGCCACTTTCGTGTCCTGGGCCGCCTCGGCCGCCTGGCCGAGCTGGATCTGCGCGTTCGGGTCGTTCGGCGTGACCTTCACGAGCTTCTGGTAGGTCTGCTCGGCCTCGCTCGTCGCCGACTGATAGCTCGTCAGGTCGGTGCTCTCCTGCGTCTGCGTGATTGTCTGGACGGCGCTCGCGATCGGATCCTTGAGGGCATTCGGATCGCTGAACGCCTTTCCGAGCGGCGTCGTCGAGGCCGGCGCGAACGCCTGGCTCGCCGGCGTCTCGAGCTCGATCTGGGTCTGGTCGTTCTGGTAGGCGGTTGCGTACTGCTGCGCCTGCGTCGTGTACTCGTTGCCGAGCTCGGCCAGCGCACCCGTGTCCTTCGACTTGAGCCCGACGTACTGGGAGAGCGCGGTGATCGCGCCCGCCGTATCCTGCTTCGCCTCGTAGGCGGTTGCGAGATCGCGCCAGGCGGCGGCGTTCAGCGGGTTCTTCTCCGTCTTCTTGAGGAGGCCCGAAGTCGACGTGCCGCTCGAGCCCTTGCCGGTGAAGAAGTTCTGCAGCGCGTCGGAGATCCCGGTCGAGCCCGACCCGACGCCGAGGAAGACGAACGAGAGCGCAAAGACGACTGCGAGCAGGAAGAAGACGCCCTTTGCATGGACGCGGAGGCGCTGGAAGAACAGCTGCTCCTGCCACTGCGGCGGGCGCTGCTTGTGCCGCGGCGCGGCTGCGGTCGTCGCTACTGCGGCCGGGCGAGCATTCGGGCCCTGGCGGCGCTTGCGATGCTGCGTACCTCTCGCCACTGCTCTTCTTCTGCCTTCCGGTAGCGGGTCTGGCCGTCGACGATCGTTTCGAGCACTCGGTCGGGCGAACCGCCGTACACGACCGCCGCCGCCGCGTCCTCGACCGGATGGTACGGGCTCCCGGCGAGCGACACGACCGTGAGGTCGGCCCGCTTTCCGCGTGCCAGGGTACCCACCTCGGCGTCCAGTCGCAGTGCGCGGGCAGCATCGATCGTCGCGAGCGCGAGCGCATCGGCGGCCTGGAGCGCTTCGGCGCGGCGCTCGCGCGCGCGTGCCAGGTAGATCGCCGACCGCATCTCCTCGAACACGTCGAACGAGGGCGCCGACGCGGGCGAGTCGGTGCCGAGCCCGACGACGACGCCGGCGTCGCGGAGGAGCGTCAGCGGGGCGATCCCGCAGCCGAGCAGCGCGTTCGAGCGCGGGCAGTGCGCGACGGGCACGCCGCGCTCGGCGAGCAGTGCCACGTCCTCCGGCTCGACCTCGACGCAGTGGGCGCAGAGCAGGTCGGGCCCGAGCACCGGTTCGAGCGAGGCGACGGGGCTCGCGCCGGTCGGCGGCACGAGGAGCTCCGCGATCGACTTCAGCGGGCCGGCGCCGTGCCGCAGCCACTCGCGCTCGTTCTCACTCTCCGCGAGATGGGTGCCGACGGGCACACCGAGCGAGAGGCAGAAGCGGTACGTGTCGAGGGAGCACGTGTACGGCGCGTGGGGTGAGATCCCGATCCGGACGAGGTGCGACTCGGAGACGCGACTGCGCTTCTCGACCCACTGCTGCCGCGCCTCGTCTGGGTCGACGGCGAACACTTCGAGGTAGACGATCGCGCGCAGGCCGAGATCGGCGGCCGCGGTCGCCGCGGCGCCGGAGAAGCTGTAGTCGGCGGTCGTGGTGATCCCTGAGCGCAGCGAGTCGACGACGCCGAGGCGCGCGATCGCGAGCATGTCTTCAGGGCGAAGGCGCGCCTTCCGCTCCACGTGCGTCCGGATCCACGGGCCGAACGGCGAGCCGTCGCCGAAGCCCGCGTAGTTCGCGTACTCGAGGTGCGAGTGCGCGTTGACGAAGCCCGGCAGGATCACGGCGTCGTCGTAGTGGCGCTCGGCGCGCCCCTCCGTCACCTCGACGATGCGCCCGCCGTCGTAGCGCACGAGCCCCCCCGCGATCGGCGGCCCGTCGACGGGCAGCACCCAGTCGGCGGAGACTTCGCTCAAGTGCCGACGGGCTGTGTCTCGGCCTGTGTGCCGCGGCGCTCGAGCAGCACCGAGGCCCAGATCGAGGCCTCGTAGAGCACGAGCAGCGGGATCGTCTCGAGCGTCGTCGTCACCGGGTCGACACCCGGCAGGAGCACGCCGATGCAGCAGACGACGAAGTAGCCGACGCGGCGGCTGCGGCGAAGCGTGCGCGTCTTGAGGATCCCGATCTTCGTCAGCCCGATCACAAAGAGCGGCAGCTCGAACACGATCGCCATCGCGACGAGCACCTTGGCGGCGAAGCCGATGTAGTCGCGGGCCCGGATGAACGTCGTGTACTGGTTCTTGTCGTAGCCCGCGAGGAAGTGCGACGCGGCCGGCAGCGCGAGCCAGTAGCCGAACGCGACGCCGACGATCATCAGTGCCACGGAGACGAACGTGAAGATGCGCAGCATCTTCTCGTGCGCGGGGTCGAACGCGGGCAGGAAGAACGACCACGCCTGCCAGATGATGATCGGCAGCGCAACGAGGAAGCCGGCGTACACCGACAGCCACATCGCCGTCATGAACGGCTCGCCGAGCGTCAACGTCGTCAGGTGCTGCTTGCCGGGAGGCAGCTCGAGCTCGAGCCAGTGGATCAGATGCTCGTGGAAGACGTACGCGACGACGAAGCCGACGAACACCGCGCCGATGCAGACGAACAGCCGCTGGCGCAGCTCTTCGAGGTGCTCGACGAGCGTGGCCTCCTCGCCGTGCCCAAGGCGACGCGGCAGGCTGACCCGACGCATGCGGTGCTAGTGGACGGTTTCGTTCTCGCGGGGCGGAGCAGGGGCTGTCGTATCCTGCGTCCCCACGGGGAGCGTGTTCGTCGTCTGCACGTGCGTCGGCTCAGGCGTCGTCGGTGTGTTGCCCGTGACCGAGTCCTTGAACTCGCGCATCCCCGAGCCGAGTGACCGCCCGATCTCCGGCAGCCGCTTCGCGCCGAAGAGCAGGAGGGCGACCAGCAGCAGGAGGACGATCTCCGGTGCGCCGATGTTTCCCATGCAGCTGAGCGTAGCAGCGTTTTGGGGGCGCTCTCTGTTGGGCACGAGGAGATTTGGTGAAGAAAAAGCCTCTCTCCGAGCAGGTCGTCGTGGTCACCGGCGGGACGGCCGGCCTCGGGCGTGCGATCGCCCGTGGTGCCGCGGCGCGTGGCGCGAAGGTCGTCGTCGCCGGCCGCGACCCGGACGGGCTCGACTGCGCCGCCGCTGAGCTCGGCGAGAACGGCCTCGCCGTGCAGGCCGACGTCTCGTCGCTCGACGACTGCCACCGGCTCGTCGAGGAGGCGCTCGACCGCTTCGGGCGCATCGACACGTTCTGTGCGAACGCGATGGTCACCGTCTACCAGGAGGCGCGCGACCTGAAGCCGGAGGAGCTGCGCCGCGTCCTCGACGTGAACTACTTCGGCGCCGTGAACTGCTACTGGGCCGCGCTGCCGGCGCTCGTCGCCTCGCGGGGGACGTTCTCGCACGTCTCGAGTGCGCTCGCCTATCGCGCGATCCCGCTCCAGGCGGCGTACTGCTCGTCGAAGGCCGCAGGCCGCGCGTTCTTCGAGGCGGCGCGCGTCGAGCACGAGAAGCACGACATCCCGGTCGCGATCACGCTGTGCCTCCCCGGCGCGATCAACACGCCGCAGTTCGACCAGGCGCGGCAGTACCTCGGCAAGCAGCCGCAGCCGGTGCCGCCGATCTACGAGCCGGAGCCGTTTGCAGCCGCCGTGCTGCACACCTTCGAGCGCCCGATCCGCGAGCTGCCGCTCGGCTGGGGCTGCCAGAAGGCGCTCTGGGCGCAGAAGTTCTCGCCGCGCATCACCGATCTCGCACTGAAACGAACAGGCTGGAAGGGCCAGCACACGGGCGAGCCGAAGCCGGTCGGTTCGCCCGACAACCTCTTCGAGCCGCTGCCGGGCGACAAGGGCGCCCGCGGCCGGTTCTCGGGGCAGGCGCGTGATTCCACGATCTGGACGTCACTACGGCTTAGGCGCTGGCTCGTGGGGACCGCAGTCGTCGGCGTCGGCTTGGCTACGATGGGCGTTACGAACGGACGGGCGAAACCGCTTGTCCGCAAGCCTTGAGGAGTCACGAACCTGGCAACGCTCGAGTTGAAGAATCTGCACGTCGCCCTGGAGGACGGAACCGAGATCGTCAAGGGCGTCGATCTCACCGTCTCCACGGCTGAGGTGCACGCGATCATGGGCCCGAACGGGTCCGGTAAGTCGACGCTCGCGTACGCGATCGCCGGCCACCCTGCTTACGAGATCACCGGCGGGCAGATCCTGCTCGACGGCGTCGACATCACGACGGCCGGCGCGGACGAGCGCGCCCAGGCGGGCCTCTTCCTCGCGTTCCAGTATCCGCACGCCATCCCCGGCGTGACGGTCACGAACTTCATGCGCCAGGCGATCAACGCGGTGCGCAAGGCGCGCAACGGCGGCGTCGACGATCCGGTCCCGGTGCCCGAGTTCCGCAAGGAGTTCCTGGCGCAGATGGACCGCCTGAAGGTCAGCCGCGAGCTCGCCTCGCGCTACCTGAACGACGGTTTCTCGGGCGGCGAGAAGAAGCGCGTCGAGATCCTGCAGATGGCGATGCTCCAGCCGAAGATCGCGGTGCTCGACGAGACCGACTCGGGTCTCGACATCGACGCGCTGAAGATTGTCGCCGGCGGCGTCCACGAGCTCGTCGGCCCGAACATGGGCGCGCTCGTGATCACGCATTACCAGCGCATCCTGAACTACATCAAGCCGGACTTCGTGCACGTCTTCGTCGGCGGACGTATCGTCGAGGAAGGCGGCCCGGAGCTCGCCGAGAAGCTCGAGGCGTCCGGCTACGAGGAATGGGAAGAGAAGGAGGCGGCGTAGATGGCGCAGACCGAGTCCGAGATCGTCCAGGGGATCGGGAGCGACTACGGGGTCAAGTACGGGTTCTCGAACCCGGACGAGGCGAAGGACTACTTCTTCAAGTCCGGCCGCGGTCTCTCGCACGAGCTCGTCGAGGCGATCTCCGAGCACAAGAGCGAGCCCGACTGGATGCGGAAGTTCCGCCACAAGTCGCTCGACTACTTCCTCGCACGTCCGATGCCGACCTGGGGCGGGATGCCGTCGCTGTCGGAGATCGACTTCGACAACATCTTCTACTACATCAAGCCGACCGAGAATCAGGTCGACTCGTGGTCCGACCTGCCCGCGGACATCAAGGACACGTGGGACAAGCTCGGCATCCCGGAGGCGGAGAAGAAGTACCTCGCCGGCGTGGGTGCGCAGTACGAGAGCGAGGTCGTCTACCACAAGCTCCAGGAGTCGCTGACCGCGCAGGGTGTGATCTTCCTCGACACCGACACCGCGCTCCGCGAGCACGAGGATCTCTTCAAGCAGTACTTCGGCACGATCATCCCGCAGAACGACAACAAGTTCGCCGCCTTGAACAGTGCAGTGTGGTCGGGCGGCTCGTTCATCTACGTGCCGAAGGGCGTGCACATCGAGCTGCCGCTCCAGGCGTACTTCCGGATCAACGCCGAGAACATGGGCCAGTTCGAGCGCACGCTGATCCTCGTCGACGAGGACGCCTACGTGCACTACGTCGAAGGCTGCACCGCGCCGATCTACTCGAGCGACTCGCTGCACTCGGCCGTCGTCGAGATCGTCGTCAAGAAGGGCGGCCGCTGCCGCTACACGACGATCCAGAACTGGTCGACGAACGTCTACAACCTGGTCACGAAGCGCGCGGTCGCCGAGGCGAACGCGACCATGGAGTGGGTCGACGGGAACCTCGGGTCGAAGCTGACGATGAAGTACCCGGCGATCTGGCTGACGGGCGAGGGCGCGCACGGCGAGGTGCTGTCGAT
>DATAUN010000214.1:0-15559 GCA_036268235.1 Gaiellaceae bacterium | reverse complement strand
GCCTCGAGCACGTCCGCGGCGTTCTCGCAGGCGTCGACCGCCTCCTCGAGCTGCTCGTGGATGTCCTTCCAGCGGATGATCGTCAGCGGGTCGGCACCCGAGCGGAAGAGGTCCGCGATCGCCTCGCGAGACAGCCGGTCGCCTTCGTCCTCGAGCTCGCGCAGCGCGACGAGCTGCTTGCTCGAGTCGCGGAAGCCTTCGAGCAGCCCGACCGCGTCGTGGAGGCGCGAGGCGGCACGGTGGATCACCTCTGCCTGCTGACGCGCCTTGTCCGGCACGTCGCGCACTTCGTAGGCGTCGATGTTGTCGGCGGCCTCGTCGACGTGGTCGCAGACGTCGTCGATCGCGGACGCGAGGGCATACATGTCGTCGCGATCGAGCGGCGTCACGAACGTGCGGTTCAACAGGTCGATCACCGCGCGCGTCAGACGGTCGCCCTCGTGCTCGAGCTCGCGGATGTCGAGCAGCTTCTCCCGCTTCTCCGGCCACTCGTCGAGCAGATCGACGAGGGCACGCGCGATCTCGCGCGCGTTCGCCGACGCCTCGTTGAACAAGACGAAGAACTCCCGCTTTTGCGGCGTCAGGCGGAAGGGCATCAGGCGACGAAGTAGATCGTGCAGGCAAGCCCGGCGACGAAGCAGTAGATCGCGAACGGCGTCAGCGTGTTCGTCTCGAAGAATCGCATCAGGAAGCGCACCGCGAGATAGGCGGTGAACCCGGCGCACAACGCGGCGGCGAGCGCCTGCCCGCGCACGCCGTCACCCTGGTGGCCGAGCAGCTGGGGCAGCTTCAAGAGCGCGGCGGCGCCGATGATGGGCGTCGCGAGCAGGAACGCGAAGCGTGCCGCGTCCTTGTTCGAAAGCCCGACCAGCAACCCGCCGCCCATCGAGGCGCCGGAGCGCGAGAAGCCCGGGATCAGCGCGAGCGCCTGTGCTGCGCCGACGCCGAACGCCCCACCCCACGTCATCCGCCGCGCAATGCGCACGTCGTCGTCCTCGTCGACGGCCCGCGCACGACGGCGAAGCAGCTCGGCGCCGAAGAGCAGAACGCCGTTGCACATCAGGAAGATCGCCGCCGCGGTCGGCGACGCGAACAGCTTGCGCAGAGCACTCTCGAGCGTCAACCCGAGGATGCCCGCCGGGATCGTGCCGACGACGAGCAGCCAGCCGAGCCTCGCGTCCGTGTCGTCCGCGCGAATCTCGCGCTCGCGCAGCGACCGCCCGAGCCCCTTCAGGATGCGCACCCAGTCGCGCCAGAAGAAGCCGAGCAAGACGAGCGCCGTCGCAAGGTGCGTCGCGACGAGGAAGCTCAGGAAGTACGGGTCGTTCTGGTGGATGTTCCAGCCGAGCAGCTTCGGCAGGATCACGCTGTGCCCGAGGCTCGAGATCGGGAAGAGCTCGGAGACGCCTTGCAGCAGCCCCAGCAGGATCGCCTGGGGATACGTGATCAGGGAGGCGAGGATCACGCCGGCGAGGTCGTGCGCTTCGGCCCCGTCCGGAACCAGGCGAAGGCGAGGCAGGCCAGCCCGACGAGGAGCGAGGCGATCCCGTGCTTCACGTGATGGTGGGCCGATCCGGCCTGGTGGCCCGGGAAGAAGCCCGGCAGGGACTTCGCCGGCTCGGCGAAGTAGACGATCGCGACGACGACGAGGACGAGTCCCACGAGAATCGCGAGGGCAACGAGCAGGCGGTCGTTTCTCATGCGCCGGAGCATACGGAGACAGGGAAACCGGGGACGCAGTAACCAAACCGCAACCCACCGTTCACCACGATTCCGGGATGCTGGGAGGCCGTGCCGCCGACCAAGGAGCATGCGGCCGCACTCGAGGCCCCCACTTTCCTGAACCGGGAGATCTCGCAGCTCGACCTGATCCAGCGTGTGTTCGAGCTCGCCGCCGACCCGGCCGAGCCCCTGCTCGAGCGGGTCAAGTTCTGCAGCATCGTCTCCTCGATCCTCGACGAGTTCTTCATGGTGCGCGTGTCGGGGCTCGAGGAGCAGGTGATCGCGGGTGCCGCCGTTCGCACCCCCGACGGGCGCACGCCGCAGCAGACGCTCGACGAGATCAGGACGCGTGTGCTCGACCTGACGGCTGCGCAGACGGTGCTGTGGCGCGACGAGCTCTGCCCCGCGCTGGAACAGGAAGGGATCGTGCTGGGAACGGTCGGCGACGCGTCCGACGAGGAGCACGGCGAGCTCGAGCAGCTCTTCCTACGGCAGATCTTCCCGGTGCTGACGCCGCTCGCGGTCGGCCCCGGCCAGCCGTTCCCGTACATCTCCGGGCTGTCGCTCAGCCTCGGCCTGCTCGTGCGCGACCCGGAAGCGGGCGAGGAGCGCTTCGCGCGGATCAAGGTGCCCGAGGGGCTCGAGCGCTTCGTCGCCGTCGGTTCGCGCGGGCTGCTGGTTCCGCTCGAGAACGTGATCGGGCACTTTCTCGACCGGCTCTTCCCCGAGATGGAAGTCGTCGAGCAGGTCGCTTTCCGGCTGACGCGCGACGGCGACACGGAGATCTCGGACGACGCGGACGACCTGCTCGAAGCGGTCGAGTCCGAGGTTCGCCGGCGCCGGTTCGGCGCGGTCGTCCGGATCGAAGTCTCGAGCTCCGTGTCGCGCGAGATGCTCGGGCGGCTCGAGGAGCGCCTGGGTGTGTCTCGCAACCACGTCTACCCCATTCGCGGCGTGCTCGACCTCGCCGACGCGTCGCAGCTCTACAACCTCGACCGCCCCGACCTGAAGTACGAGCCGTGGCTGCCGTACACGCAGCGGCGGCTCGCGAAGGGCAGCGACGAGGAGCTGTTCGAGGAGATCGCCAAGCGCGACATCGTCGTGCAGCACCCGTACGACTCGTTCGGGACGAGCGTCGAGGCGTTCGTGCAAGCCGCAGCGCGCGACCCGAACGTCGTGACGATCAAGACGACGGTGTACCGCACGAGCCAGGATTCGGCCCTCGCGCCGGCGCTGATGAAAGCGTCGGAGAACGGCAAGCAGGCGGTGTGCGTCGTCGAGCTGAAGGCGCGGTTCGACGAGCAGCGCAACATCGAGTGGGCCCGCTCGCTCGAGCAAGCGGGTGTGCACGTCGTCTACGGCTTCCCCGATATGAAGATCCACGCGAAGACGACGCTCGTCGTCCGGCGCGAGGGCGACGAGCTGCGCCGCTACGTCCACATCGGCACCGGCAACTACCACGCAACGACAGCGCGCATCTACGAGGATGTCGGAATCTTCACCGCGGATCCCGAGATCGGCGCGGACATCGCCGATCTCTTCAACTTCGTGACGGGCTTCGGCCGGCCGCAGCGCTTCCGCAAGCTGCTTGTCGCGCCGTTCAATCTGCGCAAACGACTCGTCGAGAACATCCGCGATGTCGCCACCGCGGCCGCCGACGGGCAGCACGCGCGCATCCGGCTGAAGTGCAACAGCGTCACGCACCCGGAAGTGATCGACGAGCTCTACAAGGCATCGCAGGCGGGTGCCGAGATCGACATCGTCGTGCGAGCGAATTGCACGCTCGTCCCGGGCGTGCCGGGCCTGAGCGAGAACATCCGCGTCCGCTCGATCCTCGGCCGCTTCCTCGAGCACAGCCGCCTCTACTGCTTCGAGGCCGGCGAGGAGCGGAGCTACTTCCTCGGCAGCGCCGACCTGATGCCGCGCAATCTCGATCACCGCATCGAGGTCGTGACTCCGGTCGAGGATGCGCATGTGCGCAACGAGATCGAGTCGATCCTGAAGGCAGTTCTTGCCGACAACGCACAGGCTTGGGAGCTGACGCCCCAGGGAACATGGGACCGCGTGTTCCCGAAGAAATCCGAACGTCGGCGGCCGGCCCAGGCCGCGTTCATGCGCCGCCGTGACCGCGCGAGGCGGATTGCTCGATCGCATTAGGACTGCCGTCTTGTGGGGTCGTCACCATGCGCATGTGCCGCTCGGGGTCATCGACGTCGGTTCCAACACGGTCCGCGTGCTCGTCGCCGACCACGGGAACACACTTTTCACCGAGCGCGTGATGCTCCGGCTCGGCGCGGACATCGAGGCGTACGGCCAGGTGCCGGCCGAGAAGCTCGTCGAGGTCGCGTCGATCGTGGAGCGCTTCGTAGTGGACGCGGAGGCAGCGGGCGCCGAGAAGGTCGAGGTGCTGATCGCGAGCCCCGGCCGCCAGGCGGAGAACGGCACCGAGCTCCAGCGCGTGGTCGCCGCTGCATCCCGTAAGCCGACACGGATCCTGTCCGCGGTCGAGGAGGGACAGCTTGCGTTCGTCGGAGCGCTGTCGGTTGCAAATCTGCCCGCGCGACGCACGGTCGCCGTCGTCGACGTCGGCGGCGGCTCGGCCCAGGTGATCGTCGGCTCGGGCCACGAGGGGCCGCAGTGGGCGCGTTCGATCGACCTCGGCTCGCAGCGCCTCACGAGCAGGATGCTTTCGAACGATCCGCCGGGCGCGGCCGCGATCGGCGCCGCGCGCGCCGAGGTCGAACGCCATCTCGCAGGCTTCGATGCGCCCGCACCGCGCACGACGCTCGCCGTCGGCGGCAGCGCGCGCGCGTTGAAGCGCATCGTCGGCAGCCGCATCGGCGTCGACGAGCTCGACCACGTGCTCGAGCTGCTCGCCGAGACGCCGACTGCGGAGATCACCGAGCGCTACGGCATCGGCGAGGACCGCGCTCGCACGCTGGCTGCCGGCGCGGTGATCCTCTCGGGGCTGCAGCATCACCTCCGCACGCCGCTGAAGGTCGTGCGCGCGGGGCTGCGCGACGGCGCGCTGCTCGCGCTCGCGGCCGAGCAGGCCGCGGCAGCCGCCTGATGCGCCTCGAGCTCCAGCACGTCTCGGTGCCGATGCCGGCACACGGGCACGACACTGCGCGCGCGTTCTACACGGGCCTGCTCGGACTCGAGGAACGCGACGTGCCGCCGAAGCTCGATCCGTCGCAGCTCGTGTGGTTCCGCGTCGGCGACGAGCTCGAGCTGCACCTCTTCACGTCCGACGAAGGCGCGCCCACGTCGCAGCACTTGTGCCTGCGACTCGACGAGGGTCTCACGGAGCTGCGCGCGCGACTCGAAGCGGCCGGCGTCGAGGTCGACGACACGACGGAGATCGTCGGCCGTCCGCGATTCATGTGCCGCGACCCGTTCGGCAACCGGGTCGAGCTGACGCAGTGGGACTAGTCGCCGTCGCCGAGCGGGCGGCGCAGCACCCAGAGCAGCACTGAGCTCGGCTCCGCGGGCGCGTCGCCCTCGCCGAGCTTGTTCAGCTTCTCCGCGGCTTCGCCGATCCGGCCGAGCGCGCCCGGCATCGGCACGCCACCGCTCCGCGCAGGCACCGGAACGTCGCGCGGCTCGGACACGACGCTGACGAGCTCCCAGCCGTCGTGCCCGTACTCGTTCAAGGTCGCCGTGTAGCGGCCGTTCTGAAGCGAGATCACGCGGTATTCCCAGCGCTGCATGCCGGAAGCCTAGACGCGACCGTCCGCAAGGTGTCAGACACGGGCCGGCTCGCCGGGACGGGCGCACGGGAGTACCTCCCGAACTGCAGCTTTGTGTTGACTCAACACAAAGTTCGATCTGCAGCGCCATAACCAAGTTTGTGTTGAGTCAACACAAACTACGAGATGCTCGCCTGCGCCAGTGTTCCGCACTGACGCCTGACGGCGAGGTCGACCTGATCAGCCACGGCTCAGCGAAAAGCTCAACTCTTGGTGCGTCGAAGCGTCCACTGTGAAGCCTGCGATTCGACCTCGCGGTACTCGCGTCCCGAGACTCGAGCATCCGCTGCAGATGAACGTGCCTCGCATCCAAACACGGTCAACGGCTCGTCCCTTCTCGTAGATGTTGAGCCTGACGACGAACCTTGCAGGCGTTGTGTCTCCGAGTGCCCGCGCCAACCTCCAAGTGCGAATGCGAAGCCATCGTGGAGTGTTTGGTGCTCCCGGTATCGGGCGGTCGTACCGACCCGCAACAACAGTGATCACGTGTGGCGTAACCGCGTTGCGTTTGCCGCCGCAACCTACGAGCAGCGTGGCGATGATCGCCATCAACGCTGTGGTTCGCATTCGCAGACGGTAGCCGCTCGCCTGCGCGAGTGTTCCAGAATGACGGCTGATGGAACGGCGACAAAACGGCGGTTCGACGCGCCCTCACTTTCTGGTTCAAGAGATGATTCGTGTGCTGATGATCATCGATCACGTTGCGATCCTCGTTGACGACCCAGCCCTGACGGCTCGGGAGCTTCGCGACCTGCATGGCCTCGGCTCCGAGCGCGGCGAATATCTGGAACTGGCCGGAACGAGAATGCACACCGTGTGGCTACAACCTCCGCAGTATTTGGAGTTTCACACGATCGAGAACCGCGACGTTGCCGAAGCAACGAATGCCGGGGGCATCGCGCTCGCTCGGAAGGAAGCAGGTTCCCGAATGAGCGGCTGGGCTGTCCTGGTTGACGATCTTGAGGCGGTCGCGCAGCGCCTCGGAATCGAAATCTTCGACTACACGATCCCGCAGGACGACGGGACACTTCGAGGATGGCGCGCCATCACCGGCGCGCCCCATCTTCCGTTCTTCATCGATTACCCCAACAACGGCGACCGACTCGGGAGAATGCGGAAGCTGTACGCAGGGATGAGACACACGTCGTCACCGACTCGGTTTTCACTGCTCACAATCAGCGGATCGCGGCACGAGATGCGAGAGTGGCTTGGGCCGCATGACCTCCCGTTGCGATTCGTAGATGGCACGCGAGGACTCTGCGAGGCACGGATTGAAACGGCTTTTGGCGAGGTCGTCATCACGTGACCCGTCACGATCTGGTCTCGTCGCACCGTAGTACACCCGCCGCTCGTACCCGCACGCGCATCCGGCCACTACCCGGAGGACGGAACTGAAATCGCGAAGCGCGGACCGCTCTCGCCGGTTTCCCTTCGTCCCAGCGAGGCGTTGCGCCCGATGAAGCGAAACCTCCTGGTTGCGCATACAATCGGGCCGTGACCCGCGTCCTTGTCCTAGGCGGAACGGGTTTCGTCGGGCCGTTCATCGTTCGACAGCTTCTCGAAGACGGGCACGACGTCACCGTGTTTCATCGGGGGCATCGCGAACCCCCAGGGACGGAGCGTGCAGAGCACGTCCATGCTGAGTTCGCGCGCCTCCCGGCGTACGTTTCGCGTCTTTCACGACGCAAGCCGGAGGTGGTTATCGACGTCAATCCCGGCATCGGGAAGGGCGGGCACGGGGTCCTCCACTTCGCGGGCGTCGCGGAGCGAGGCGTCGTCTTGACAAGCATGGACGTGTACCGCGCCATGCTGGTTCTCTGGGGCGTGTCCTCGGAGCCGCAACCGATGCCCGTGACCGAGGAGTCGGCGCTGCGCGACGAGCCGTCGCCTGATCTGACTCCGGACTTGGCGTTCGACAACGTGACGGTCGAGCAGGCCGTGCAGGGTGGGGCTTTCCCTGTGACTGTCTTGCGGTGCCCCTTCATTTATGGGCCGCTCGACACACACCGGCGGTTACGCGCCTACGTGCGCCGGATGCGCGATCGCCGTCCCGTGATCGTGGTCGACCAGCAGTTTGCCCGGCTTCGCTGGAGCCGAGGGTACGTCGAAAACGTCGCGGCGGCGGCCGTCGCTGCAATATCGGATGACCGGGCTGCCGGGCAGACCTACAACGTCGCCGAACCTGACGCCCTCACTGAGGATGAGTGGATCCGCGCTATCGCGGATGCCTTCGGCTGGGATGGCCGGATCGTCGTTTCGGAGCCCGACGTACTTCCGCCCGACCTTCGCGTGCCTCTGCCGTCGCAGGATCTCTTCGCAGACACTTCGCGGATCCGCGATGAGTTGGGATACGACGAGCACGTGACGCGCCGCGACGGGCTTACGCGGGCGATCGAATGGGAGCTGTCGCAAAGCGCGGGCGACAGTCCGCCTGACTACTCAGCCGAAGACTCATTCCTCGCGTTCCGCGATGACGCCTGACCAGCGGGACATGAGTGGCGGTTCGATGCCCGCGGTCGGTCGAGGCGCGTAGCCTCCGCGCTAGCGGCTTCGGAGGTACGGTCTTTCGGCGCGTCGGTGGTCGCTGGTCGATGGTTGGCGCGTTGGAACCTTTTCGGAAGCTTGGTGGTGGTGAATGGCGAAGTCGATTGGTGTCTTCGGTGCGGGGCCGGGGCTCGGCCAGGCGGTCGCGCGCCGGTACGCGCGAGAAGGCTACGAGGTCGCGCTCGTCGCACGTGACCGGAGCCGGCTCGACGCGTTCGCTGAGGACTTGGCCGGTATCGGCGCGAGGTCGCACGTGATCACCGCTGACCTCGCCGACCCCGATGCTGTCCCCGGCTTGGCCGAGCAAATTCGTGCTGCAATCGGACACCTCGACGCGTTCTACTACGCGCCTACACCCGGCGAAGGATTCGTCCCGGCGGCGGAGCTGACGCCGGAGCGCGCGCGAGACTTCATGCCGTTGATCTTCTACTCGTTCCTCGCTCTCGTGCAGCAATTCCTGCCGCAGATGATCCAGCAGCGGTCGGGCGCGATCCTGACCGCGCAAGGCGCGAGTACCCTCCACGGCTTGCCGAACATGAGCGGCTCTGGCCCGGCGCAGGCCGCACAACGCAACTACCTCCAGTCGCTACACGCCGAAGTATCCGACAAGGGCGTCTACGTCGGGATGGTTTACATCGGCGCCGTCATCGAGAACAGCGCCTTCCACAGGTGGTCTGAGGAGACCAAGGCTGCCGGAACGGGTAGGCACTGGGGCCCCACCGTCGACCCCGACTATCTCGCCGACCTGCTGTGGAATATGCACAACACCACGGGCGAAACAGAAACCAAATACCCCGAGTAGCCGCGCTGCCGCATCGCCTCAGGCGGATCCGAGAATCGAGACTGAGCGAGGGCACGCTTATCCTCAGCCGGCAGGGCTTGGTGGCGGTGGCGCCCCGTACTTGTGCAGGCAGAAGTGAAGGGCGGCCAGGTACGTCGGTGAGCTCTCCATGGCATCCGGGATGACGATCGCACCGTTGCTTTTGGGGTCAGGAAAGTTCGTGGCGCCTTGGGTGCGCATGCATCGCGAGAACCTCAGCGCCTGTGCCAGGACGTGTGGCTGCGGGGTGACGGGGTAGATCGGCGCAAAGGGCGTGCAGGCTTTCTGCGCTGTCCCGATCTGCGAATCGCTTGCCCCGAGCTGATGCGGCGTGAGCTTGGACTTGTCGAAAACTCCGCTGCTCTCAGGATCGGGCCAGAGCGGTACGCCGTGGGAGCGTATGCAGCCGGCGTAGGCGAGCGCTTGGTCGTGTGTCGAGCCGCGGCTTGGCGGGCCGCTGTGCGTTGTAGCCGTGCTGAGCTGCGCCACGTTACTGCCCGGCGAACCGCCGCAGCCGGACGCCAGCAAACAAAGGCCCGCGAGGGCGCCGGCGAACACGGAGAAACGAACAGTCTGACCCAACACCTCCGAAAGCGAAGCACGCAGCCATAAAACGGATCTAAAACCAGGCGCCGTGTCGACTTAGGGGCATTCGCGGTCGTGTGGGCCAGTGTTCCGGAATGACGCCTGACCCGAGGCTGCGAACGTGTCCTGCTTGGATGGCAAAGCGGCTGCGGATTTACGCGACGCGATGAAGTTTGCTGCCATCAGCGGCGATCAGGTAGACGCCCAAGCTGAATTCGCCGTCGCCGTTGCGATCCGCGCTGAACGCGATCGTCGCACCATCCGGCGACCACTGCGGTGGGTGAGAGTCTGGTTCCAGGCCACGTAGCTGGAAGACGGTCGTCGTGCTGGAGAGGTCGACCGTTCCAGCGTGCCTGCCGCTGACATAGGCAAGCCTCTGCGAGTCCGGGGACCACGAGAAGATGGGAACGACGTTGCAACAGCGAAGCGGCAGCAGCGTGCGGGGATGTCCTCCGCCGGCCGCCACCACTTCGAGACCGGCGCGTCCGTCGAACGCGACCCAGCGGCCGTCCGGCGAGACGACCGGGGCGTAGCCGCTCACGCCAAGCGAGCGCGCAGCCCCGCCATGGACGCCTGCGACCTCAATGAACTCGTTTCCATACGGCACGTAGCGCTTCTTGTTCGTGGGCTTCATGTTCAAGAAGACGCGGGAGAAGACAACCTTGGTGCCATCCGGGGAGAAGCTCGGCTTGTTATCGAGCGTGCCCTTCGGGTGCGGCAAGACGCGCGCGACACCGCCGGCCGCGGGCACGAACTGCACGTCGGTTCCCTGCTGGACGTTGCAGCCGCACGGAGCAGTTACCGCGACCGTCCGTCCGTCGGGGGACAGTGAGAACGCATCCCCGCCGACGGAGCCGATCAGGGCGAGACGCTTGGCGGCATGTCCTGTGCTGGTGAAGAGGGTGAAGTTCGAGTCGTCGTAGACGAACCGGCCACCGGCAGCCCATCGAACCTCATCCAGGGGCGGTTGACACGCCGGCCTGCCAGTCGGATCTTGGCAGCGCGGCGCAGTTGGGATACTCACCAGTGCGCCGCTGCCGTCCGCGTTCACCACCAGCACACGATCGAAGCCGGGCTTGATGGGATGAGACAGTTCGTCGGGATACGGGCCGATGTAGGCGATCTGCGTCCCGTCCGGCGACCACACCGGCCCGTAGCCACCGGTAAACGAGTTGTCGGTGGCCCCGCGTCCGTCCGCCGCCGTGACCACTCCAAGCGCGAAGGAGGCAACGACCAGCACAGTGAGCACCCGCATCTCAGGCGACCATAGGCCCGAGCTGTTACCTCGCTGTAAACGAACTCTGTATCGCTGGACACTGCGTCTTCCGTGAGGGCGACACGCCGCGTCGAACTGCCAAGCGAGAGATGAGAGGCCGCCTTCGGCTGGGCCGGCGTCCTCTCGCCAGAGAGGCGCCTCAGACCTCGCGCACGACGCGCAGTTCCGCGTCGACGACAAACGCGGCGCCCTTGCGCCACTTCGGCGGATCGCCGAGCGCCGCTTCGAGGCCGCCGTGACCGCACACGACGACGTTGCGCGCAGCGACCTCGCGCACGAGCTTCGCGCCGTCGTTCGACTGGCGCTGCTCGCTCAGCTCGTCGCACACGACAACTTCCAGCCCGCGTGCGGCGGCGAGCGGCGCGACCGTCTGCATGCAACGCACCGCCGGGCTCGTGAGGATCTCCTCGACGGGAAGCTCGGCGAGCCGTGCGACGAGCTCACGCGCCTGACGCTCGCCCTGCTCGTCGAGCGGCCGCTCGCTGTCGTCGCCCTCCCACTCGTCGCGATCTCCTGCCGACGCGTGGCGGACGAGGATCACCCGAACGCCTTCTCGCCCGCGTCGAGCGCGGCTGCCAGCACGTCCGGGACTTTCGCGCGCAGGTCGAGCCGACGCTCGCGCTCTTTCTCGATCAGCCGCCCCGCTGCGACGGCAGTCTTCGCGCGCGCGAACTTGCGGAGCCGCTCCTCCGCGACGACGGCGTCCTGGTGCGCGCCGATCACGTCCTGCACGCGCTTGAGCGCGTCGACCGCGCGGGCGGCGGACTTCGAGCCGCCGAGCGCCGCGAGCTCGGACGCGTAGCGCGCACGCTTCGCCTTGATGCGCACGTGATGCAGCTCGTCGTCGGACGGGTGGCGCGGTAGCTTCTCAACCGCCTTGTGGAGCTTGCGAAAGCCCTCGCCCGCGATGCGGTCGGCGGCGCCTTCGGCAGCGAGGGGCGGCAGCGTTCCGATCGCCGTCTCGAACGCGTCGAGCAGCGCGTCGTAGCGCTCGGACGAAAGGGCGGCGAGCAGTCGATCGCGGCTGTCGTCACGCTGCGCCTCGAGCGCCTGCAGCAGCTCGCGGCCGGCGGGCTCGTCGTCGCCGAGCCGCGCGACCGCCCCGCGAAGATGCTCGAGCAGCACGTCGAGATCGCGCACCGGTCCGAGCACTCCGGCGAGCCACTTCAGCTCGTCTCCGAGCGGCGTCAGGATCTCACCGAGCAGCGGGCGTGTCTCGCGGATCAGCGCGCGCGTCCTGCGGGTCGCGACACGGAACTTGTGGACGTCCTCCGCATCGTCGCCGAGCCGAACGCCGGGGTCGTGCGCCTCGAGCTCGCGCAGCTGCACGTCGAGCAGGTGGCGGAGATGCTCGAGCAGCGGCGCGTCGTGGCCGGGCGCGGGCGAGTCCTCGAGCTCGAGCACCCGCATCAGCTTGGGCACGCCCGACGAGCGCCTCGCGCCCGCACGTCGCAGCCTCTTGCCGAGCCGGTCGAGCTCGTGATCGTCACCGTCGACGAGCTCCACCTCGAGCTCCGCGAAGCCGCCGGCCGAGCGTCCCGCATCGAGAACGTCGACTGCATCGACGGTCACCTCGGCGACCCGGCGCTCGCCGTCCTTGACGCACACACCGGAGCGCCGCGTGCGCAGCGTCGCGACCGGTTCGAGCTTGCCGTGGCGCAGGTGCGCCGCCAGGAGCGACGCGAGCGCATCCGGGGGCCCAGCAGGCCCGCCGGGCTCCTCCAGCTCCGCTCGGGCGAGGCCGACCGAGCCCGCGCGCGGCAGCTTCAGCTGCCACAGCGACTTGCCGTTCTCGACGCGCCGGCGCAGCGTGATTCCCGCGCGCCCGAGCGAGCGCGCGGGGGTGTCGTGGTAGGTCGAGGTGAAGACGCGTCCCGCGAGCTCCTCGCCCGGCAGCTCCGGCAACGCGAAGGACGGATCGAGATCGAGCTTCAGCTCGCGTTCGAGGGTCGAGCGCACCGCGGAATCGTAAGTGCCGCCCGCGTTCACATGTGTGACAGACGGCCCGAAGCGCATTCCCCCAGCGCTCCGGGCCGCTGCACCGTTCCCCCAGGCAACCCCGCCGGGCCCACGACAGCAGGACGCAGCGCGTGCCGCGATCGAAACTACGGCTGACCTCGGTTACGGGGCGGAAACAGTCCGGCAGCGGCCTGGCCGCAGGGTCTTCCCAAACGCGCCCATCGGCCGCAACATCCCCGCAAATGGCCAGCTTCGCGGTCATCGCCCACCGCGTCACGCCCACCAACACGCGACTGGGCATGGTGCTCTCCCCCGCCCAGGCCGTTGCGCGCCTTGGGCCGGGCGACATCGCGCTCGGCCGCCTCGACGTGCTGCCCTCGCTCGACGGCGTCGAGCCCGGCCTGTGGGCGCTCGAGCGTCTCTCCGCATCCGGCGTCACCGTTCTGAACAGCCGCCGCGCGCTCATCGCCGCGCACGACAAGCTGGCGACCGCGACGACGTTGTACGGGGCCCGGCTCCCGCACCCGCGCACCGTCCACGTCGCGTCGTGGCTGCCCGTGCCCGACGATCTCGAGCCGCCGATCGTCTTCAAGCCGCGCTTCGGCTCGTGGGGCGAGGACGTGATCCGCTGCGACGACGCCGAAGCGATCGAGCGGACGCTGCTCGAGCTGGAGACGAAGCCGTGGTACGAGGCGACCGGCGCGATCGCGCAGAAGCTCGTCGCTCCGCGCGGCTACGACCTGCGACTCGTCGTCGCGGCGGGCGAAGTCATCGGCGCCGTCCGCCGCGTCGCCGCGCCCGGCGAATGGCGGACGAACGTCGCACTCGGCGCGCGGCGGGAGCCGGTCGTGCCGCCGCCCGAGGCGTGCGAGCTCGCGATCGCCGCGGCACAGGCCGTCGACGGCGCGCTCGTCGGCATCGATCTCCTGCCGGCCGACCTCGGTACGTGGGTCGTGCTCGAGGTGAACGGCGCCGTCGACTTCACGAGCGCGTACTCGATCGGCGATGACGTCTTCGAGCTGGCGACGTCGCGGCTACGCGGCGTAGTCGTAGAAACCACGGCCGGACTTGCGGCCCAGCCGGCCGGCCTGGACGTACTGGCGCAGTAGCGGGCACGGCGCGTACTTCGGGTTGCCGAGCCCGCGGTGCAGCACCTCCATGATCGCAACGCACGTGTCGAGGCCGATCAGGTCGGCGAGCGCGAGCGGGCCCATCGGGTGCGCGAAGCCGAGCTTCGCAATCGTGTCGATCGCCTCCGGCTCGGCGACCCCCTCCAGCAGCGCGTACGCGGCCTCGTTGATGAACGGCATCAGGATCCGGTTGGAGACGAAGCCCGGGAAGTCGCGCACCTCCGCCGGCTCCTTGCCGAGGTCGCGGGCGAGCTGGACGATCGCAGCGCTCGTCTCGTCGGAGGTCTGCACGGCGCGGATCACCTCGACGAGCGTCAGCACCGGCACCGGGTTGAAGAAGTGCATGCCGATCACCTGCTCGGGCCGGTTCGTCACCGCGGCGAGCGACGTGATCGGAATCGAGCTCGTGTTCGACGCGAGGATCGCCTCCGTAGGAAGCGTCTCGTCGGCGTGGCGGAACAGCTCTTCCTTCGCGGCTGCGTCCTCGGTGATCGCCTCGATCATCAGGTCGGCTGCGACGAGGTCGTCCACCGGCGCGATCCGTGCCGTTGTCTCCGCGACGTCCGCGCCGAGGCGCGTCAGGCTCTTCTCGATTGCGGCGAGGCCCTTCTCGACAGCACCGGGATAGGGGTCGTGCAGCGAGACGCGGCGGCCCGACGCGGCGACCACCTGTGCGATCCCGCCGCCCATCTGCCCCGCGCCGACGATGAGTACGTGCTCGAACTTCATCGCGCGGGAGCCTACCCTTCGTCTGTGGAGATCCGGCTTGCAACGGGCGACGACTCGGACGCGATCGAGGCCGTCCGCGTGCGCGGCTGGCAGGTCGCCTACCGGCACGTCTTCCCGGCAGCCGAGCTCGACGCGCTCCCGGTCGACGGCGCGCGCTGGCGGGCGCGCATCGACCGGCCGCCGCCCGGGTGGTCGACCTTCGTCGCGGTCGAGGACGGCGCGGTCGTCGGGTTCTCGTCCGTGGGGCCGAGCCGCGACGAGCAGGGCCTCGGCGAGCTGTATGCGATCTACGTCCACCCGGACGCGTGGTCGACCGGCGCCGGCCGCGCGCTGCTCGAGCGCGCCGAGGAGCAGCTCCGCGGCGAGTACGCGGTCGCGACGCTCTGGGTGCTCGAGGACAATCCGCGCGCGCGACATTTCTATGAGGCGGGCGGCTGGACTGCCGACGGCGCGCGCAAGGCCGAGGACCGCTTGGGCGTGCGCGCGGCCGAGGTTCGCTACCGGAAGGAGCTGCGGTGAAGGTTCGTCCCGCCGTCCCCGCCGACGCCGAGGCGCTGGCCCGCGTCCATTGGCTCTCGTCGAATACCGCGTACGGCCGCAACGATCCCTTCGCGCGCCGGCTCGCGGCGTCTCACCGGCTCTTCGCAGAGGACGGCGCGCGGCCGTTCCTCGTCGAAGCGGACGGCGAGGTGATCGGCACGCTCGTCGTCGGCGACGACGAGCTCCATGCGATCTACATCCATCCCGACTGGTGGGGCACGGCGGCCGGGCAGCTGCTGCTCGACCAGGCACATGCGTCGCTCGCAGAGACGTGCGAGAACGCAACGCTCACCTGCCTGGCGGACAACCCGCGCGCGCGGCGCTTCTACGAGCGGAACGGCTGGGAGCTCGTCGAGACGCTCGTCGAGCCGCACTTCGGCGGCGTGCCGACGGAGGTCTGCCGCTACCGCAAGAGCTTCAGCAGCTCGCGGTCGTAGTCGTAGCTCAGCAGCTCTTCCGCCTCCGCGGGCGTCACCCAGCGCAGCTCGTCGATCTCGTTCTGCGC
>DATAUN010000213.1:0-1834 GCA_036268235.1 Gaiellaceae bacterium | reverse complement strand
GGCGTCTTCACGGGCGTCGCATGATGCGAGCTGTGCGTCGCGGCCATGGCTGCCCCACCGCTGAGAGCAGCGGCGCCTGCAAGTACGGCGGTGGCGACGGCCTTGCGACCGAGCATCGGTTCTCTCCTTTCGCTCGGGTCGCGAAGGAGTCTACGCCTGCGGGATGCGAGCTTCGAGCGCCGCACCGAGCGCTTCGCGCACCGGCTCGAGCTCGATGCGGTCGAGCACGTCCTGGAAGAAGCCGCGCACGATCAGCCGCTCGGCTTCGGCGCGCGAGAGGCCGCGCGCCATCAGATAGAAGAGCTCCTCGCGATTCACCTTGCCGAGCGTGGCGCCGTGCGTGCAGCGCACGTCGTTCGCCATGATCTCGAGCCCGGGGATCGAGTCCGCGTGCGCCTGGTCGGAGAGCAGCAGGTTGCGATTCTCCTGGTAGGCGTTCGTCTTCTGCGCGTTCTCCTCGACGCGGATCATCCCGCGCCAGACCGCGGTGGCGCGCTCGCGCAGCGCGCCTTTGAACGCGAAGTCGCTCTCCGTGTTCGGCGCGGCGTGCTCCTGGAACGTGTCGTAGTCGAGATGCTGGTCGCCGTCGGCGAAGTACGCACCGGTGACGCGCGACGTGGCGCCCTCGCCGACGAGGTCGTTCTCGATCCAGACCTTGCCGCGCTTCGAGCCGAAGCCGCCGAGCACCCAGTCGAGCTCGGAGTCGCGCTCGAGCAGCGCCTTGTGCCGGCCGAAGTGCCAGGTCTCCTTCGAGAGGTTCTGCAGCGAGACGTACTCGATCTTCGCGCGCGGCTCGACGAACAGCTCGACGACGGCGTTCGTATACGCGACGACGTCGTCAGCGGCGGACGAGAGGTCCTCGATCAGCGTGAAGCGCGCGCCCTCCTCCGCCTTCACGACCATGCGCCAGTAGAGCGAGCCGCCGTTCGACGTCACCTGCACGTAGAGCGGCTTGTCGAGCTCGACACCCTTCGGCACGTGCACGAGGAGCCCGTGCGTCCAGCGGGCGAGGTTCTCGACGGCGAACTTGTCGTCGTCCGGGACGATCGAGGCGGGGTAGTCGGCCGGCAGCGGCTCGAACGTGATCCCGTCGGGCGCGGAGAGGATCTCGATGCCGCTCTCCGTGACGTGCGCCCTGCCCGCAACGTCCAGGTCCAGCATAGGCGGCGTCTGACCCCGGTCATGGCCGTTGAGGACAATCTCGCCGGGTGCGAAGCCGCGCAGGTCGGTGAAGCGCCAGTGCTCGTCCGCCGTCGTCGGCAGCGGCAGCTCGGCGAACCGCCGCGCGGCGTCTTCGCGGGTCAGCGTCGCCATCAGGAGCCGTGCGGCGCGTACCGGCGGTGCAGCATGATCGCGTTCCCGTCGGGATCCGTGAAGAACGCCATGTGGCAGACACCGGTGTCGAACGTGTCGCCGCCGAACTCGACACCCTTCGCCTCGAGCTCCTTGCGCGTCGCTTCGACGTCCGCAACGCGCAGCGCGATCGACGCCGTGTGCGGCCCGGTGAACGCCGAGCCGACGTTCTCCATCTTCAGGAGATAGAGGCTGATGTTCTCGCCGAGCTGATACTCGGGGAACCCCTGGTCCTCGCCGTGCGTGACCGACTCGAGGCCGAGCGTCTCGCTATAGAACGCCTTCGCGCGGTCCATGTCGGTGACGGGCACCGAGATGAAGTCGGTCCGCTCGACGATCATCCGACGGAGCCTTCCATCTGCAGCTGGATCAAGCGGTTCATCTCGACCGCGTACTCGAGCGGCAGCTCCTTCGTGATCGGCTCGACGAAGCCGCTGACGATCATCGCCGACGCTTCCGCCTCGGAGAGGCCACGCGACTG
>DATAUN010000212.1:0-10477 GCA_036268235.1 Gaiellaceae bacterium | reverse complement strand
GGCCCGGAAGGCATCCCACTGTGCGCGGACGAGCCGGGCGACAGCCCGAACAAGTCGGATTGCTGACGCTCTTAGCCTGACCCGGCCGGGGTGGCGGAACCGGTAGACGCAGTCGGCTTAAAACCGGCGGCCTTCGGGCGTGGGGGTTCGACTCCCTCCCCCGGCATTAGCGATTCGTGCGCGTGGTGAGCTTCCGCAACTCGGCGGCGAGATCGCTCGTCAACGCGCGCGTTTTATAGCGCCACGACCAGTTGCCGCGCTCGGTGCCGGGGAGGTTCATCCGCGCGTCATTGCCGAGCTCGAGCACGTCCTGGAGCGGAGCGATTGCAAGCGCGAAGCGCGACTCCCAGGCGCGTTCGAGCAGTGTCCAGGCCGAGTCGACGCCGGCTTCCGGATGCTTCTCCAGCCATCCGCGCGTCGTGTCGTTGTCGTGCGTGCCCGTGTAGACGACCGACTGCGTCTCTCCCCGCGACGGCGCGCGGCCGCCTGTGAACTGGAGCACGACCATGCCCGGGAAGCGAAGCTGCTTGCGCAGCCGCACGACCGGCTCGGTGATGACGCCGAGGTCCTCCGCGACGACGGGAAGCGGTCCGAGCTCCGCCTCGACCGCGTGGAAGACCGCCGCGCCGGGACCACGCCGCCAGCGGCCGTGCGCGGCGGTCTTGTTCCTCGCCGGCACCGCCCAATAGGCGACGAAGCCGCGGAAGTGGTCGACGCGCGTCAGGTCGACGAGCGCGAACGTGCGGCGGAAGCGCTCGACCCACCAGCGGTAGCGCTCGCGCCGCATCGCCGGCCAGTCGTAGAGCGGGTTGCCCCAGAGCTGGCCCGTGCGCGTGAATGCGTCGGGTGGGACGCCGGACACGAAGCCGTCCTGGAAGAGCTCGGGGTGCGCGCGATGGTCGGCGCCGTCGGCGGCGACGTAGATCGGCATGTCGCCGAAGATGCGCACGCCGCGCTTCGCCGCGTGCGTGCGCAGCGCGCGCCACTCGCGGTCGAAGCGGACCTGGTCGTCGAGCGACCCGCCGTAGTCGATCCAGTCGTCGATCCAGTACGCGTTCTGCTCGCGGAACGCCGCGCGCTCGTCGTCGCCGACCCGCGCCTTTGGCTTCGCGAGCAGCGCGGCCGAGCCGGCGAATGCCGACGCGGACATGTACGGCGAGCCGGTCGAATCAGGCGGCCCGAGCGGCAGCACCTGCCACCAGCGCTGGCCTGCGGCGGCGAGCCAATCGACGAACCGATAGGCGTGCGCGTCCAGTACCCCGTTCGGCAGCGAGGTCGGATGAAGGAGGATTCCGGATGCGCGCTCGAGCCTCATGCGTTTAGGACCAACCCGCGACTGAGAATGTCACGCAGGATGCCCCTCCCGAAGAGCCCCCAATCTCGCATTCAGATCCAGGCCGTCGAGCCGGTGCTCGACTGCGGCCGCTATCCGGTGAAACGCACGGTCGGCGACAGCGTCGAGGTGTTCGCGACGGTGTTCAAGGACGGGCACGACACGCTCGCCGGCATGGTGCGCGTGAAGGGGCCCGGCGACCGGCGCTGGCGCGAGGAGCCGCTGCACGCGCTCGGCAACGATCGCTGGAGCGGGAGCTTCACCGTCGACCGTCCCGGCCGTTGGCAGTTCGCGGTCGCCGCGTGGACCGACCGGATCGCGACGTGGCAGGACGAGCTGCGCCGCAAGTCAGAGGCGGCGCAGGACCTCACCGGCGAGCTCTCCGAGGGTGCGCTCCTGCTCGGGCGCGACTCGGTGACCGTCGAGCAGGGGCTTGCCGCGACCGCGGGCGACCGGCATGGCGAGGTGTGCTCGGAGACCTACGAAGTGGACGTCGATCGCGTGCTCGCGCGCTTCGGCGCGTGGTACGAGCTCTTCCCGCGCTCGTGGGGCGGCTTCACCGGCGTTGCCGAGGTGCTGCCGAAGCTCGCCGAGCTCGGCTTCGACGTCGTCTATCTCCCGCCGATCCATCCGATCGGCACGACCAATCGCAAGGGGCGGAACAACGCTGTGGCCGCCGAGGTGGGCGACGTCGGCTCGCCGTGGGCGATCGGCTCGGCGGAGGGCGGCCACGACGCGATCGATCCGGCACTCGGCACGTGGGCGGACTTCGACGCGATGGTCGCGGCGGCGAAGGCGGCCGGTGTCGAGCTCGCGCTCGACTTCGCGATCCAGTGCTCGCCGGACCATCCGTGGCTCAAGGAGCATCCCGAATGGTTCAACCGCCGCCCGGACGGCACGCTCAAGTACGCGGAGAACCCGCCCAAGCGCTACCAGGACATCTACAACGTCAACTTCGAGTCCGAGGACTGGCAGGGGCTGTGGCAGGCGCTGCTCGACGTCGTCGTCGGCTGGGTCGAGCGCGGCATCACCGTCTTCCGCGTCGACAACCCGCACACGAAGCCGGCGCCGTTCTGGGAGTGGCTGATCCGCGAGGTGCGCGCCGAGCATCCGGAGGTGATCTTCCTCGCGGAGGCGTTCACACGGCCGTCGATGATGACGACGCTCGCGAAGCTCGGCTTCGCGCAGAGCTACACGTACTTCACGTGGAAGAACACAAAGCCCGAGCTCTACGAGTACATGGAGCAGCTGCTCGCCTGGCAGGAGTTCTATCGCGCGAACGCATTCGCGAACACGCCGGACATCCTCCACGAGTATCTGCAGCTCGGCGGCCGGCCGGCGTTCGAGGCGCGGCTCGTGCTCGCGGCGACGCTCGTGCCGAGCTACGGCATCTATTCCGGCTTCGAGTCGCTCGAGAACGCGCCCGTGCGTCGCGGCTCCGAGGAGTACCTCGACTCCGAGAAGTACGAGGTGAAGCGGCGCGCGCTCGACGGAGTGCTGCTGCCCCTCGCGAAGCGGCTGAACGAGATCCGCCGCGCCGAGCCCGCGCTGCAGCGGGTCGAGAACCTGCGCTGGCTCGAGACGGAGAACGACCAGCTCGTCGCCTACGCCAAGAACGACCTGATCTGCGTCGTCAACATCGACCCGCTCGCCGCGCAGGAGGGCGTGTGCGTCGTGCCCGTCGCACTCGGGTTCCCGCCGGCCTTCGACACTGTCGAGCTGCTCTCGGGTGAGGCGTTCACCTGGCGCGCGGGCCGCAACTACGTCAGGCTCGCCCCGGGGCAGTCACACATCGTGAAAGTGAGTCTGTGAGCAACGCCGACAACTGGTTCGAGCGCGACCCGCTGTGGTTCAAGACGTCGGTCTTCTACGAGATCCACATGCGGGCGTTCTTCGACGGGAACGACGACGGCTCCGGCGACTTCCGCGGGCTGACCGACAAGCTCGACTACCTGCAGTGGCTCGGCGTCGACTGCATCTGGCTGCTGCCGTTCTATCCGAGCCCGCTGCGCGACGGCGGCTACGACATCGCAGACTTCTTCGGGATCAACCCCGACTACGGGACGGTCGACGACTTCAAGCACTTCGTCGACCAGGCGCACCAGCGCGGCATGCGCGTGATCGCCGACCTCGTCATGAACCACACGAGCGCCGACCATCCGTGGTTCCAGGCGAGCCGCACCGAGCCGACGGGCCCGTACGGCGACTGGTACGTGTGGGGCGAGGACGACACGCGCTGGAGCGAAGCGCGCATCATCTTCCTCGACACCGAGCCGTCGAACTGGACGTGGGACCCGATCCGCGGTCAGTACTACTGGCATCGCTTCTTCTCGCACCAGCCCGACCTGAACTACGACAACCCGGAAGTGCAGGAGCAGATGCTGAACGTCCTGCGCTTCTGGCTCGACCTCGGGCTCGACGGCTTCCGGCTCGATGCCGTGCCCTACCTCTACGAGCGCGACGGGACGAACGGCGAGAACCTCCCGGAGACGCACGCGTTCCTGCGGCGCGTCCGGGCCGAGGTCGACGCGCGCTACAAGGACCGCATCCTGCTCGCCGAGGCCAATCAGTGGCCGGCCGACGTCGTTGCGTACCTCGGCGACGGCGACGAGTGCCACATGGCGTTCCACTTCCCGGTGATGCCGCGCATGTTCATGGCGATGCGGCGCGAGGACGCGCTGCCGCTCGTCGAGATCCTCGAGCAGACGCCGCCGATCCCCGACGGTACGCAGTGGGGGCTCTTCCTGCGCAACCACGACGAGCTGACGCTCGAGATGGTCACCGACGAAGAGCGCGACTACATGTACGAGGAGTACGCGAAGGACCCGCGGATGAAGCTGAACCTCGGCATCCGCCGCCGGCTCGCGTCGCTGCTCGACAACGGCCGCGACGAGATTCAGCTGATGCACGCGATCCTCTTCTCGCTGCCCGGCTCGCCGGTCCTCTACTACGGCGACGAGATCGGGATGGGCGACAACATCTTCCTCGGCGACCGCGACGGCGTGCGCACGCCGATGCAGTGGACGGGCGACCGCAACGGCGGCTTCTCGCGCGCCGACTTCCAGCAGCTCTATCTGCCGCCGCTGATGGACCCGGTGTACGGGTTCCAGGCGGTGAACGTCGAGGCGCAGCTGCGTCAGCCGAACTCGCTGCTGCGGTGGCTGCACCGCCTGATCGCGCTGCGCAAGGACCATCCGGTGTTCGGGCTCGGCACGTACGAGGCGCTGCGGCCCGAGAACCCGCGCATCTTCGCGCACGTGCGCAACTACGAGGACGACACGGTGCTCTGCGTGCACAACCTGGCGCGGTCGGCGCAGGCGGTCGAGCTCGACCTCTCGCGCTGGGAGGGGTTCATCCCGGAGGAGATGTTCGGCCGGACGCGGTTCCCGCGGATCGGCGAGCTGCCCTATCTGCTGACGCTCGCGCCGCGAGGGTTCTTCTGGTTCCAGTTGCGGAAGGACGAAGGGGAGTGACCGACGAGCGGGCCCTGATCGACTTCGTCACCAGCCAGCGGTGGTTCGGCTCGAAGACGCGTGAGGTGACGCACGCGAGCGTCGTCGACAGCGCCGTCCTGCGGGACAGCGATCCGAGGCTCGAGGTGCAGCTCGTCGAGACCCGCTTCGACACCGGGACGCACGAGACCTACCAGCTCGTCACGAACGGCGGCTTCGACGCGCTCGGCGACCCGCGGCAGGTCCGCGAGCTCGTGCACCTGATGCGAAGCGGCGCGAAGCTCCCCGCAGCGGACGGAGTGGTCGAGTTCGACGCGGTGCACGGCGACGTCCAGGCCGGCGAGCTGCGCGAGGCCCGCGTCGTCACCGCCGAGCAGTCGAACACGTCGATCGTCTTCGACGACGAGCTGATCCTGAAGGTGTTCCGCCGCCTCGAGGCCGGCATCAACCCCGAGCTCGAGCTGCTGCGGTTCCTCACCGAGCGAGGCTTCGCGAACATCGCCCAGCTCGCAGGCTGGTACTCGTATGCCGGCAAGCAGATGACCGCGACGCTCGGGATCTTGCAGCGATTCGTCGTCGGCGGGGAGGACGGCTGGGCACGCGCGCTCGACGCTGTCGCGTCAGGAGACGACGCGTTCGTCGACTCGCTGCGCGGGCTCGGCGAGGTCACCGGGAGGATGCACTCCATTCTCGGCTCCGATCCGAGCGACCCGAACTTCTGTCCCGAAGCCACCTCGACCGAGTCACTCGGCTTGTTGACGGCCACCGTCGACGAGGAGATCGAGAACATCTTCAAGGACCTGCCGGAGGACGTGCCGGAGCTGGAGCCGATCCGCGGTCGCGGCGAGGAGGTGCGCGAACGGCTGCGCCTGCTGACGAACCTGGGTGGCGCCGGGCGCGTGATCCGCCATCACGGTGACTTCCACCTCGGCCAGACGCTCTGGTCGCAGGACGACTGGGTGATCCTCGACTTCGAAGGCGAGCCGGCCCGCTCGCTGCCCGAGCGGCGCCGCAAGCGCAGCCCGCTCCGCGATGTCGCAGGCATGCTCCGCTCGTTCGCCTACGCCGCCTCGGCCGCCGAGCTGCTGCGGGGCGCCGACGTGCCGCCCGGCTGGGAGACCCGTGCGCGCGACGAGTTTCTCGCGGGCTACCGCGCGACCGTCGAACAGTCCCTGGTTCCGTCCGGAGCCGCGATGGACAAGCTCTTGAAGGTGTTCGAGCTGGAGAAAGCGGTGTACGAGCTTCGCTATGAGCTCAACAACCGCCCCGACTGGGTGGGGATACCCGTCGCCGGGATCGTTCGCATGCTCGAGGAGGAGGTGCCGGTATGACGCAGCAGCGGGCGTCGGCGTTCGGCGAGCTCGACATCTGGCTCGCGCGCGCGGGCCGGCACGAGCGGCTGTGGGCAAAGCTCGGCGCGCACCCGGTCGAGAACGGCGTGCGCTTCGCCGTGTGGGCGCCGAACGCGCGTTACGTGAGCGTCGTCGGCGACTTCAACGACTGGGATCCGGCGGCGGACAAGCTCGCTCCGGTCGACTCGACGGGCATCTGGGAGGGCTCGGTCGACGGCGCGAAGGTGGGCGAGCGCTACAAGTACCACCTCGACGGGCACGAGAAGGCGGATCCCGTCGCGTTCGAGGCGGAGTACCCGCCGAAGACCGCGTCAGTGGTGTTCGAGTCGCAGTACGACTGGCTCGACGCCGACTGGCAGGACGCGCGCCGCGTGCAGGAGCCGCTGAAGCGGCCGATGACGATCTACGAGGTGCACGCGCCGTCCTGGCGCAAGGGCCTCGGCTGGCGCGAGCTCGCCGAGCAGCTCGCGCCGTACGTGCGTGACCTCGGCTTCACGCATGTCGAGCTGCTGCCCGTGATGCACCACCCGTTCTCGGGCTCGTGGGGCTACCAGGTGACCGGCTACTACGCGCCGCTCTCGTCGATGGGATCGCCCGACGACTTCCGCTACTTCGTCGACCATCTGCACGCGAACGGCCTCGGCGTGATCCTCGACTGGGTGCCTGCGCACTTCCCGCGCGACGACTGGGCGCTCGCACGCTTCGACGGCACCGCGCTGTACGAGCACGCCGACCCGCGGCGCGGCTCGCATCCCGATTGGGGAACGCTCGTCTTCAACCTCGGGCGCAGCGAGGTGCAGAACTTCCTACTCGCGAACGCGCTCTTCTGGCTGCGCG
The DNA here is from genome assembly GCA_036268235.1 of Gaiellaceae bacterium. Taxonomy (GTDB): domain Bacteria; phylum Actinomycetota; class Thermoleophilia; order Gaiellales; family Gaiellaceae; genus PALSA-600. Next base: position 3,503 of record DATAUN010000212.1, on the reverse strand, counting down.
AGTACCACACGGACGGCCTGCGCGTCGACGCGGTCGCGTCGATGCTGTACCTCGACTACTCGCGCAAGCCGGGCGAGTGGATCCCGAACCAGTTCGGCGGCCGCGAGGACCTCGATGCAGTTGCATTCCTGAAGGAGTTCAACGAGCTCGTGCACGCGCGCGAGCCGGGAGTCATCTCGACCGCTGAGGAGTCGACCGCATGGCCGGCCGTGTCGCGGCCGACGTACGTCGGCGGGCTCGGCTTCGGCTTCAAATGGAACATGGGGTGGATGCACGACACGCTCGACTATTTCTCGCACGATCCGATCCATCGCCGCTTCCACCACCACGAGCTGACGTTCTCGCTCGTCTACGCGTGGAACGAGAACTTCATCCTGCCGCTCTCGCACGACGAGGTCGTGCACGGCAAGGGATCGCTGCTCGCGAAGATGCCGGGTGACCGCTGGCAGCAGCTCGCGAACCTGCGCGCGCTCTACGCGTTCATGTGGGCGCATCCCGGCAAGAAGCTCCTCTTCATGGGCTGCGAGCTCGCGACACCGTGGGAGTGGGCGTACGAGGACGAGCTGCCGTGGTGGCTGCTCGAGCACAAAGACCACGCCGGCGTGCGCGATCTGCTGCGCGACCTCAACCGGATCTATCTCGACGAGGCGGCGCTCTGGGAGGTCGACTTCTCGAGCGACGGCTTCCGCTGGCTCGAGCCGAACGACGCGATGAACAACGTGTTCGCGTTCGTGCGGCTCGCCGCAGACGGCGAGCGGCAGATCGTGTGCGTCGCGAACCTCGCGCCGGTCCCGCGCGAGGGCTACCGCGTGGGGCTGCCGCTGGGCGGCGACTGGGAAGAGCTGCTGAACACGGACTCGAGCTACTACGGCGGCAGTGGCATCGGGAACATGGGCAAGGTGAAGGCGGAGAGCCGTTCGTGGCACGAGCAGCCGTTCTCGGCCGAGCTGACGCTGCCGCCGCTCTCGGTCCTCTGGCTGCGGCCGGCAAACTCATGAACCTGGTTCGCTAAAAGCGAACCAGGTTCACGCGCTTACTTCTTGCGGAGGCTTTGGCGGAGCGCCAGCCCCGCCTGACGCGCGGCCTTGAGGGCCGTCGCGACGTCCTGCCGCTCCTGCTTCAGCTGCTGCTGCGCCTGCTGCAGCGCCGAGCGCAAGCTCGCCGACCCGGCCTTCGCCGACCGGGCGGCCGCGAGGTCGGAGGAGAGCTGCTTCCAGTCTGCGAGCACCGGCGGGACGAGCTGCTGCCGATCGGACTGGACCTTCTGGTTGTCGGCCTGAAGGGTCGCGCGGGCCGTCTTCGCGTCCGTCGTTCCCTGCAGAGCCGTGGCGTCGGCGGTGATCTTGTTCGCGTCGGCCGTGACTGCGCTGTGGAGTGCCGTGGCGTCGCTGACGAGCTGCTGGAGGTCGGTTGTGACCGCCGCTGCAGGATCGTCGCCCGCACGGGCTGCTGTGCCGGTCGCACTCGCGATCGCGAGCACGGCCAGACCGATGATGAGCCGCTTCATGCTCCGTTCATCGGCAGGCGGGGTGGGAACGGGGACCTCGAACGAGTGATTGGCTCCTGAGCGCCCGGGTACGGTTGCCGCGATGTCGATCCAGGTCTGGAAGCGGCCCTTCGGGGCCGTTCCGCGCGAAGAGGGCGGCGTCGAGTTCCGCGTCTGGGCGCCGTCGGCGTCGCGCGTCGCGGTGCGCGTGCGCGGCGGCGAGCATCACCTCGAAGGGGTCGGGGACGGTGTGTTCGCCGGCGAGGTCGACGCGGAGCCGGGCGACGATTACCTGTATGTGCTCGACGGCACGGACGCGCTGCCGGACCCATGCTCGCGCTACCAGCCCGACGGGATAAAAGGCCCGTCGCGCGTCGTCGACACCGCCGCCTTCCGGATTGCGCCCGGGCCCGAGCTGCCGCTCGAGGAGCTCGTGCTGTACGAGCTGCACGTCGGGACGTTCACGCGCGCGGGCACCTTCGACGCCGCGATCGAGCAGCTGCCGCGGCTGCGCGCGCTCGGGATCACGGCGATCGAGCTGATGCCGGTCGCGACGTTCCCGGGCGACCGCGGCTGGGGCTACGACGGCGTCTATAGCTACGCGCCGCACTCCGCGTACGGAGGTCCCGAGGGTCTCGCGGACCTCGTCGACGCCGCGCATCGCGAGAGCCTCGGCGTCGTGCTCGACGTCGTCTACAACCACATCGGCCCGGGCTCCGAGGCGATCGGACGCTTCGGGCCGTACTTCACCGACCGGCACGAGACGTTCTGGGGGGACGCGATCGACTACTCGCAGCCGGCCGTGCGCGAGTGGGCGATCCAGAACGCGCAGCTGTGGACGAGCGACTTCGGCATCGACGGCCTCCGGCTCGATGCGGTGCACGCGATCTACGACGACTCGCCCGTGCACGTTCTGCGGGAGCTGAAGGAGCGCGTCTCCGGCATCGTGATCAGCGAGATGGGGCCGGACGACTTCCGCCCGCTCGAGGAGTGGGGGCACGACGCGATGTGGCTCGACAACCTCCATCACGAGCTGCACGTCCTCCTCACGGGCGAGCGCGACGGGTATTACGCGGATTTCGGGTCGCCCGACGGGCTCGTCCGCGAGCTGCTGCGCACCCAGCCGGAACGGCTCGTCGTCGCGGCGCAGAATCACGACCAGATCGGAAATCGCGCCGTCGGTGACCGGCTGCCCCCCGACGCGCACCGCGTAGCCTTGGCGATCGTGTTGTTCTCATTGCACACACCGTTGCTCTTCATGGGGGAGGAGCACGACGAGCAGGCGCCGTTCCAGTTCTTCACCGATCACATCGATCCGGCGATCGCCGAAGCGACGCGTGCGGGACGCAAGCGGGAGTTCGCCGCGTTCAGCTCGTTCTCCGGCGAGGAGGTGCCCGACCCGCAGTCGCGCGCCACGTTCGAGCGCTCGCGGATCTCGCATCCCGATCCGGACCCGTTCTATGCAGAGCTGATCGCGCTGCGGCGCGAGCTGCCGCGCGAGCTCGACGTGCAGTTCGCCGGTGGGCTGCTGACGATGCGCCGCGGCGAGACGACGCTCCTCGCCGACCTCGAGCACAAGACGGTGGAGCTGCGCCGGTGAGTCGTGAGGTGTGGGCGGGCAACCCGTTCCCGCTGGGCCCGAACTGGGACGGCGAGGGAACGAACTTCTCGCTCTTCTCGGAGAATGCCGAGCGCGTCGAGCTGTGCCTGTTCGGCGAGGACGGCACCGAGGAACGGATCGAGCTGAGCGAGAAGATCGCGTTCAATTGGCACTGCTACCTGCCGGGCGTCGGCCCCGGGCAGCAGTACGGCTACCGCGTCCACGGTGCCTACGACCCGAAGGCCGGCGCGCGCTTCAACCCGGCGAAGCTCCTGATCGACCCGGCGTTCGATTGGCAGGACGACGAGGACGTGCGGCCGCGGACGCCGTGGCACGAGACGGTGATCTACGAGGCACACGTGAAGGGCTTCACCAAGCGGCGGGAGGGGGTGCGCGAGGCCCTGCGCGGCACCTACG
>DATAUN010000211.1:0-15405 GCA_036268235.1 Gaiellaceae bacterium | reverse complement strand
TGTGATCTTCTCGACCTTCGGCGGCGTCCACGATTTCTTCCACTCGTCGACGTGGTACGTGATCCGCAACCTCGCGATCTTCTTCGTCTTCGTGTTCTGGGTCGCGACGGTCTACTGGGTCTACAAGGACGCCCGCCGGCGTATCGAGGACCCGCTGATCGTGTGGGTCGTGACCGCGGTCGGCGTCGTCCCGTTCGTCGGGCCGATCATCTACATGCTGTTCCGCCCGCCCGAGTATCTCGAGGATGTTCGCGAGCGCGAGCTCGAGATCAAGGCGATGGAGAAGCGCCTCGGCGGCCGCGACCTCCACTGCCCGGTCTGCCGCGCCGAGGTCGACGAAGACTTCTTGATCTGCCCCGTCTGCACGACCAAGCTCCGGCAGGCATGCGTGAAGTGCGGACGCCCGCTCGAGGCGCTCTGGCAAGTGTGTCCGTACTGCGAGACGCCGATCGACAGCGACGACGCTCCCGTGCCGATCACCGACGCGCAGAAGCACCCGCGGGCGCGTCGTCAGAGCGGGTAACCTGCGCGGCCGCATGGCCGTCGAGCGCACACTCATCCTCGCCAAGCCCGACGCCGTCGAGCGGAACCTCGCCGGCGAGATCCTCGCGCGCTTCGAGCGCCGCGGCCTGAAGCTTCGTGCCGCGCGCTTCGTCACCGCAACCCGCGAGATCGGCGAGACGCACTACGCCGAGCACAAGGAGAAGCCGTTCTTCGGCGAGCTCGTCGACTTCATCACCTCAGGCCCGACGCTCGCGTTCGTGCTCGAAGGCGAAGGCGCAATTACCACCTGCAGGAAGACGATCGGCGCGACGAATCCTGCCGACGCCGATCCGGGAAGCCTGCGCGGCGCGTTCGCGCTCGCGATGCCGAACAACCTCGTCCACGGCTCCGACTCGCCCGAGTCGGCCGAGCGCGAGATCGGGATCTGGTTCCCCGATGGACTGGCGTAGCGACGCTGCGAGAAACGCAGCGAACTGGACGCAGGCAAACGCCGAGTACACGGACGAGAACGCCGAGACGAACTGGGCGCTCGACGAGATCTCGTGGGGAATCTGGGCGGTCGACGAGTCCGAGCTGAATGCCCTCGGCGACGTCGCGGGATTGGACATCGCCGAGCTCGGCTGCGGCACCGCCTACTTCTCCGCCTGGCTCGCGAAGAAGGGCGCGCGTCCGGTCGGTGTCGACATCACGCCTGCGCAGCTCGCGACGGCGCGTCGCCTGCAGGAGCAGACGGGGATCGAGTTCCCGCTCGTCGAGGCGGACGCGGCCGAGACCGGGCTACCCGACGCGAGCTTCGATCTCGTCGTCTCCGAGTACGGCGCATCCCTCTGGGTCGATCCGTATCGCTGGATCCCCGAGGCGGCGCGCCTGCTGCGCCCGGCCGGGCGGCTCGTCTTCCTCACGAACTCGACGCTCGTCATCCTCTGCTCCCAGGACGAGGGCGCTGCGACGGCGAAGCTGCAGCGCCCGCTCTTCGGGATGCACCGCTTCGAGTGGGAAGGCGACAGCGGGGTCGAGTTTCACATCCCGCACGGGGAGTGGATCTCGTTGCTGCGCGCGAACGGCTTCGATGTCGAGCGGCTCATCGAGCTGCAAGCGCCGCCCGACGCGGAGACGCACGAGTACTACACCTTCGTGACGGCGGACTGGGCGAAGCAGTGGCCGTGCGAGGACCTATGGGTCGCCCGGCTGCAATCCCGCTGATCCTCGCGTCGACCTCGCCGCAGCGGCGGGCGATCCTGCAGCAGCTGCGCATCCCCTTCGACGTGGTCGCGCCCGACTTTCACGAGGCGCCCGGCACCTCGCCGCTCGAGCGCGCCGCCGGCAAGGCGCGATCAGTGGCTCCCGACGAGCGGCCCGTGCTCGGCGTCGACACGGAGGTGCTGCTCGACGGCGCGCTGCTCGGCAAGCCGCAGAACGCGGCCGAGGCGGAAGCGATGCTTGAGTTGCTGTCGGGCCGGACGCATGAGGTGGTCTCCGGCCTCTGCCTGCGCACGATCGCCTGGGAGGAGCTGCACGAAGAGACGACGCGCGTCACGTTCCGCGAGCTGACGCCGCGCGACCTCGGTCACTACGTCGCCGCAGGCGAGTGGGAGGGCCGCGCCGGTGCGTACGCGATCCAAGGGCTCGGCGCCTCGCTCGTCGAGCGAATCGAGGGCGACTTCCTGAACGTCGTCGGTTTGCCGGCGGCGCTGCTCGTGCGACTGCTCGCGACGCGCTTCGCAGGCGTCTACGGTTTCGGCTAATGCGCTACGGCCTCCAGCTCTGCACACTCGGTACGTACGCCGACCCGCGCGAGACCGTGCGGGCCGCCGTTGCAGCGGAGGCTGCCGGCTGGGAGGCGCTCCTCGTGTGGGACCACCTCGCCTGGGCGTCGCGCGGAGCGCCGTCCGCGGACCCGTGGGTGACGCTCGGCGCGTGCGCGGCGATGACGACGCGGATCCTGCTCGGCACCGCGGTGACGCCGCTCCCGCGCCGCCGCCCGCAAATGGTCGCGCAACAGCTCGCCTCGCTGTCCCTGGCGAGCAGCGGCCGCGTCGTGTTCGGAGCCGGCAGCGGCGTTGCGGAGGAGCTCGAGCGATTCGGCGAGGACGGCGGCGACCGCCGGCGGGGCTCGCTGCTCGACGAGGGGCTCGACGTCGTGTCACGGCTGCTCGCCGGTGAGCGGGTCGAGCATCACGGCGAGCACTACGTCGTCGACGGCGCCACGCTCGCGCCGCTCCCGCTGCGCCCGATTCCGATCTGGATCGGGGGAAACTCACCCGCGGCGCTGCGCCGCGCGGCGCGCTGGGACGGCTGGCTCGCGAACAGCTCCGACCGCGAGCGGAACGTGTTCACTCCCGGCGACATCTCGGAGCGGACCGCAGGTCTCGAGCTCGCGGACGTCTGTTTCATCGGCTACGCGGCTCAGGCGGATCTCGACGCGTACGAGGCGGCCGGCGTCACGTGGTGGATCGAGAACGTGTGGGGTGAACCCGCCGACGTGCTCGCTCGGATCGCGGCGGGGCCGGCGCGCTAGATGCGCGTCCACGACAACGAGCTCGACATCGACGACGCGCTCGTGCGCACGCTGCTCACAGAGCAGTTCCCCGAGTGGGCGGAATTGCCGATTGAGCGCGTTGGCGACGGCACGGTCAACGTGATCTACAAGCTCGGCGACGACTTGTCGGTCCGCTTGCCGCGCCGCGAGGGGCCCGAAGTAGAGGACGACCTCGAGTTTCGGTGGCTGCCCCTGCTCGCGCCGCACCTACCTCTCGAAGTGCCGCGGCCGGTTGCACGCGGACGTCCCGGCGCGGGGTATCCGTGGTTCTGGTCCGTCCATACCTGGCTCGACGGCGAGCTCCCGGCGAGCGAGCTCCGCGTCGAGGACGTCGCGACGTTCGTCCTGGCGCTTCAGCAGATCGATCCGACCGGCGGCCCCGAGCCGGCCGGCGGCCGCGGTAACCCGCTCACCTGGCGCGACCCGTGGGTGCGCGAAGCTCTCGAGCGCGTCGACGCGCCCGGCGCCGCCGAGCTCTGGGCGGAGGCGATGGCCGCACCGGAATGGGACGCGCCACCGGTGTGGATCCACTGCGACCTCGACCGTCGCAACGTGCTCGTTCGCGACGGCCGGCTCGCCGCGGTGCTCGACTGGGGCAGCGTCGGCATCGGCGATCCCGCGGTGGACGTCCAGGTCGGGTTGAAGCTCGTCGTGCGCGAAGAGCGCGATCGCTTCCGTGCGCTGCTCGACGTGGACGACGCCACCTGGCTCCGCGCGAAGGGCTGGTCGCTCTCGCAGGCGCTGATCGCGCTCGGCTACTACACGCCCGAGAACAATCCGCCCATCCATGCGGAGGCCACGCGCTGGTTGGCCGAAGTGTTAGACCGCTAGAGTGGCCGTCCGATGGGCGTCTTCAACTACCTCACCGGCTTCGGCGGCCGCGACATGGCCGTGGACCTCGGCACGGCGAACACGCTCGTGTACGTCCGCGGCCGCGGCATCGTGCTCTCCGAGCCCTCCGTCGTCGCGATCGACCAGCGCACGGGCGACGTCCACGCGGTCGGGCTCGAGGCGAAGCGCATGCTCGGTCGCACCCCGGGCACGATCAGCGCCATCCGGCCGCTCAAGGACGGCGTGATCGCGGACTTCGACGTCACCGAGCAGATGCTCCGCCACTTCATCCAGAAGGTCCACCAGCATCGCTTCGCGCATCCGCGCGTCGTCGTCTGCGTTCCGTCCGGCGTCACCGGCGTCGAGAAGCGCGCGGTCGAAGAGGCGACGCTGAACGCGGGCGCGCGCAAGGCGTACCTGATCGAGGAGCCGATGGCCGCCGCGATCGGCGCCGGGCTGCCCGTCGCCGAGCCGACCGGCAACATGATCGTCGACATCGGCGGCGGCACGACCGAGGTCGCCGTCATCTCGCTCGGCGGGATCGTCGTCTCGCAGTCGCTGCGTGTCGGCGGCGACGAGATGGACGAAGCGATCATCAATCACATCAAGCGCGAGTACAAGCTGCTGATCGGGCAGCAGACCGCCGAGGAGATCAAGCTCGAGGTCGGCTCCGCGTTCGCGATGAAGGAAGAGGTGCAGGCGGAGGTGCGCGGGCGCGACATGCTCACCGGCCTGCCGAAGACGGTGATCCTCTCGAGCGAGGAAGTGCGTCACGCGCTCGAGGAGCCGGTGAACCAGATCATCGACGCGATCAAGTCGACGCTCGACAAGACGCCGCCCGAGCTCGCCGCGGACATCATGGACCGCGGCATCGTGCTCGCCGGCGGCGGCGCGCTGCTGCAGCAGCTCGACGAGCGCCTGCGGCACGAGACGCACATGCCCGTGCATCTCGCCGAGTCGCCCCTCACGTGTGTCGCAGTCGGCTCGGGGCGCAGCCTCGAGGAGTTCGACGCGATCCACCGCTCGAACCGCGCGCGCTCGCGCAACGGCCGCCACCGGTAGGCCGATGCTCCGCGTCGAGGAGATCGACGCGCGGACGGCGCCCGACGACGTGCTGCTCGCGATCCATGCGGTCGAGGAGGCGTGCAGCTACGAGCGGCCGTTCCGCGAGCCCGGCCTCTCGCTCGCGTACTACCGCCACTGGTCGGACGGCCTCCGCCGCCGCTTCGTCGGGCTCGACGGGGACGCGGTCGTCGGCGCCGCGGTGCTGCTGATCCTCGCGCCGACGTTCGTGGTTGGGGAGGTGCTCGTGCTCCCCCGCGCGCGCCGGCGCGGGCTCGGCACGGCGCTGCTCGCCGCCGTCTCGGACGGGGTGCGGGAGGCAGGCGCCACGTCGTTCTTCGGCCACCACCACGACGAGTCGGGCGCGGCATTCGCGCGGGCGGTCGGCGCCGTCGACGACCAGCGCGAGGTGGCGGCGGAGCTCCGCCTGCGCGAGGCGAAGCTGCCCGAGCCCGTGCTGCCGGCCGGGTTCCGACTCGTCTCCTGGTGTGGCGCCGCGCCGGACGAGCTCGTCGAGTCCTACGCCGTCGCCCGGGACGCGATGAGCGACGCGCCGGACCCGGAGGGCTTCGAGTACCCGCCGACCGATGTTGCCTGGGTGCGCGAGATGGAGGAGGCCGCCGCCGCCCGCGGTCGTGAGATCCGGGCGACGGTCGCACTCGACGAGCGCGGCGAGGTGGCGGCATTCACCGACGTGCGCGTCTCCGCGCCGCCTTCCCCGATCGCGAGCACCGATGACACCGCGACGGCGCGTTGGGCGCGCCGGCGTGGTCTCTCGACTGCGGTGAAGCTCGAATCGCTCCGCCGTTTGCGCGAAGCGCGGCCCGACGTCGAGCTCGTCCGCACGGTGAACGCCGAGCGCAACGTGGGCATGCGCACCGTCAACACGCGCGCCGGCTTCGTCCCGGTCGCGGTGCGGACGACGACGGTCGTGACGCTCTGATCGAGACCGAGCGGCTCCTCCTGCGCCGCGCACGCGAGGAGGACCGCGACACCGTCGCGCGCTGGAACGCCGATCCCGAGTTCACGCGCCACCTCGCAGGGGCGCAGACCCGCGAGCAGAGCGACGAGGGATTCGACCGCTGGGAGAGCCATTGGGCCGAGCACGGCTTCGGGCTGCTGCTCGTCGAGTGGCGGGAGACCGGCGAGACGATCGGCCGCGCCGGGCCGCAGTTCCACCGCTACTGGCCGGCCGATCCGGAAGTCGGCTGGGCGCTCGACCCGCGTTTCTGGGGCCGTGGGATCGCGACCGAGGCGGGCGCCGCCGCGGTCGCGTGGGCCCTCGGTGATCTCGGGTTCGAGCGGATCGTCTCGATTACGACGGAGGCGAACCTCGCATCCCGGAATGTGATGCGAAAGCTCGGCTTCACCCTCGAGACGAAAGTCGCGAGCGAGTGGGGCGAGCTCTGGATCCACAAGGCGTCCCGGGGCACCAGCTAGGCTGTGCGCTCCGTGCCACGCAACCGGACCGTCCGTATCGCGGTCCTGGGCTCGTCCGTCCAGCGCGCCGCCCCTTTCGGGTTCCCTTCGAGCCGCTCCAGTGCGATCAAGCGCCGGATCGTCGTGGGTCTCCTTGTGCTGCTTTCGCTCGTCCTCATCACCGTGTCGTTTCGCTCCTCGGCGCTCAACGGCGTGCAGGGCGACGGCGCGACCGCGCTTCGCCCGTTCGAGGTCGCCGCGAACCGCGTCGCGCGCCCGTTCCGCGACACGGTCGGCTGGTTCCACGGGCTGATCCGCGCGAAGAACGAGGACACGAAGCTGCGCGCGGAGATCGCCGTGTACCAGCAGCAGCAGATTCACGACGAAGGTGCGGTGCAGCAGAACGTGCAGCTCCAGGAGGCGCTCAACTACCACGGGCCGCCGTCGGTCGCAGACTTCCGAAAGGTGTACGCGGCGGTGCTCGCCAATCCGCAGAACGCGATTCAGGAGACGGTCACGATCCACGCGGGCTCCGGTGACGGCGTGCAGGTCGGTGACGTCGTCGTCGAGCCGACCGGCAGCCCCGACGGGACCGGCGCGCTGATCGGCACGGTCGACTACGTCACGCACAGCGTCTCGCGCGTGATGCTTCTCACGGACGACGACAGCGCCGTCACCGCGACCGACCTGACGAACTCGAGCGTGATCGGCTCTGTGCGCCCGGGGGGCGGCAACGGCAACTCGCTCATCCTCGACCGCGTCCCTCTGAAGCCTGCGGTGCAGGACGGTGACACGATCATCACCGCCGGGTCGCTCGGCGACGGGCCGCTCAAGTCGATGTATCCACGTGGGATTCCGATCGGCACCGTCACGAGCCACTCGAACAGCGACGCCGATCTCTTCCAGAACATCCTCGTGCAGCCCCTCGTCGACCTCTCGTCGATCCAGTCCGTGATCGTGCTCACGCCCTCGAAGAGCCTGGGCCGATGAACGCGCTGAAGGCCGCGTTCGTCCTCTTCGTCGCCTGCCTGCTGCAGCTGTCCGTGCTCACCGAGTACCACGCGTTCCGCACGGCGAGCATCGTGCTCGTCGTGCTGCTGTCGATCGCGCTCCTGCGCGGCTCGATGTTCGGCGCGATCGCGGGGTTCACGGTCGGACTGGTGCTCGATACGGGAACGCTCGGCACACTCGGCGTCACGTCGCTGCTGCTCACCGTCGCCGGCTTCTGGATCGGGCGCTACGGCGAGACGACCGCGCGCGATCGCTTCCATGCGCCGTTCCTCTCGGTCGCGGTCGTCACGTGCCTGTACGTGTTCGGCCAGCTGATCCTCCAGTTCGTCCTCGGCCAGCCGGCGCCGGCCGACAGCGCGGTTCACAGCCTGCCGGGCGCGCTGCTGCTCAACCTGCTGCTGACGCTGCCCGTCTACGCGCTCGCGCGGAGGCTGTTCCCGCCGCTCGAGCTCGGCGACCGCGTGCGCGAGGTGCGCCTCCTTGGCTGAGCGCGGCAGCGGCCGCTTCCTGCCCGGCGACCCGCGGGTCTCCGAGCCGTACCGGCTGACGCCGCAGCTCGCGTTCCGCGTCGCAGTGCTCGCGTTCCTGACGCTCGGCGTCTTCGCAGTGTTGTTCCTGCGGCTGTGGGCGCTCCAGGTGCTTTCGGGCGACTCCTATCTCGCGCAGGCGAACGACAACCGCGTGCGCACGCTGCGCCTCGAGGCCCCGCGCGGTCTCATCCTCGACCGGAACGGGCACGTGCTCGTCGAGAACACGCCCGGCACGCGCGTCGAGCTCTGGCCGTCCGACCTGCCGAAGCACTGGCCGGTCGAACGCACCGAGTTGCGGGCGCTGTCGAGCATCACGGGCGTGAGCGTGCAGGACATGCTCACGAGCCTCGACAAGAGCAAGGACGATCCGCTGCAGCCGATCGTCGTCGAGCGCGGGATCAAGCAGAACCAGGTCCTCTACCTGCTCGAGCACACCGCGCAGTTCCCCGGTGTGCGGCTCGCGGACAGCTGGCTGCGCAAGTACCCGTACCAGTCGCTCGCCGCGCAGGTGCTCGGCTACGTCGGTGCGATCTCGCCGCAGGAGTACAAGCAGCTGAAGAAAAAGGGCTACCTGCCGACCGACCAGATCGGTCAGTCCGGCATCGAGTACGCGTACGACTCGTACCTCCGCGGCCATGACGGCACCGCGCAGCTGACGGTCGACTCACTCGGCCGGCCGAAGGGCGCAGCGGTGCTCGAGACCCAGCCGGCGCCCGGCGACGCGCTGAAGCTGTCGATCGACATCAACCTGCAGCGCGCGGCCGAGAAGGCAGTCAAATACGGGATCAGCCTCGCGCAGCAGAGCCCGGAGGGGAAGTTCGCGGACGGCGGCTCGATCGTCGCGATGGACCCGAACACGGGCGCGATCCTCGCCATGGCGTCGAACCCGACCTACGAGCCGTCGATCTTCGCCGGGCACGCGAGCAAGGCGAAGCTCGCGCAGGTGTTCGACTCGACGACTGCGCCGCTTCTGAACCGCGCGATCGGCGCGAGCTATCCGCCGGGCTCGACGTTCAAGCCGGTCACCGCGCTCGCCGCGCTGATGGAGCCGGGCAAGGACGGCGGCCACATCCTGACGCCGGACGAGCAGTTGCTCTGCTCCCCCTCGATCGTCGACCACGGGCAGACGTTCAACAACTGGAACCCCGACACCGACCAGAGCATGGATCTGGAGACGGCGCTCGAGCAGTCATGCGACACGTTCTTCTACCAGCTCGGACAGCGCTTCTACGCGTTGCCTTCCGATCGCGGGCATCCGCTGCAGGCGTGGGCGAACCGGTTCGGGCTTGGCGAGCCGACGGGAATCGACATCGGCGGCGCGACGGATGGGCTCGTGCCGACGCCGGAGTGGCGCAAGAAGGCGTTCCCGGCGAGCAAGGGGTACGGGATCATCGATCGCACCTGGAAGCCCGGCTATTCGATCCAGCTCGCGATCGGCCAGGGCGACCTGCTCGTGACGCCGCTGCAGATGACACGCGTCTACGCGATGATCGCGAACGGCGGCAAGCTCGTTACGCCGCACATCGCAGAGGACGTCGAGGAGCTCGGCGCGTCCGGGACGTCCTCGAAGGTGCTGCGCAGCTTCGGACAGTCTTCGCCGGAGCCGACAGGCGTCGACCCGAGCGCGCTCCAGGTCGTGCAGGGCGGGCTCGAGGAGGCCACACACTCGCCGCTCGGCACCGGCTACGGCGTCTTCGGAAGCTTCCCCGTCAACATCGCCGGCAAGACCGGGTCGGCCGAGAAGGTCGTGAGCATCCCCGGGTACAACCCGCAGAAGCTCACGCAGTCGTGGTGGTGCGGGTACGGCCCGTATGACGCGCCGACCATCGTCGTCTGCGCGATGATCCAGAACGGCGGCGAGGGCGGAAGCGCGGCCGCCCCCGCAGCGCTCAAGGTGTTCGAGCAGTACTTCAAGCAGAACGCGACCGCCGTGACCTCCCACCTGAGCGACTGATGAGCATCGAAGCCGTCGACACGAGCTCACGCGGGCTGCGCAGGCGGTACGACTCGCAGGCCGCGGGCATCTCACTCGTCGGGCGCCTCGACTGGCTGCTCACCGGGGCGTTGGCCGCCGTCGCGCTGTACGGCCTTTACGCGATCGACGGCATCACGCGGCATGATCCCGGCGGTTCGGCCCTGACGCGCCAGGCGCTCTACGTCGGCGTCGGCGGTGTCGGGTTCGTCGTGATGCTGTTCATCGACCCTGCGCGCTTCGCGCGCCTGCACCGTCAGCTCTACCTGGTGATGCTCGCGCTGCTCGCCCTTGTGCTCGCGATCGGCGCCGCGAGCCACGGCGCGACACGCTGGATCAACATCGGCTTCTTCCAGTTCCAGCCGTCCGAGTTCGGTGAGCTGCTGTTCGTGCTTGCGATCGCGGGCCTGCTGGCGGAGCGCGGGCGGTCGGTGACTTCGGCGCGCGCCCCGCTGCGCGCGATCGGCTACGGGTTGATCGCGATCGTGCTCGTCTTCGTGCAGCCGGACTTCGGCACGGCGCTCGTGTACGTCGCCGCGCTCGCGGGCGCCCTGCTCGTGTCCGGAGTGCGCTGGCTGCATCTCGGGCTGCTGCTCACCGTGACGGTCTTCGGCGCACTGCTGATCTTGTGGCTGCTGCCGGCGGCGGGCATGAACGTGCTCAAGCCGTACCAGACCGCGCGGCTCACCGGCTTCACGCATCCGTCGAATGACCCGCGCGGCGCGACGTACAACCTGCGGCAGTCGATCATCGCGGTCGGCGCGGGCGGCGTGAGCGGCCGCGGCATCATCGGCGCGACGCAGACGGGGCTCGACTACCTCCCGTCGCACTCGACCGACTTCGCATTTGCGTCGCTTGCGGAAGAGCACGGCTTCTTCGGCGCGGCGATCCTTCTGCTGCTCTACCTGCTCGTCGTCTGGAGAGCGCTGAAGATCGTCACCGTCTCGGGAGATCTCTTCTCGGCGATCGTCGCGGGCGGCATCGCGTTCATGTTCCTGTTCGAGGTGTTCATCAACACCGCGATGACGATGGGGATCGCTCCGATCACCGGCATCCCGCTGCCGTTCGTGTCGGTCGGCGGCTCGGCGATGATCACCGACTTTCTCGCGCTCGGCGTCCTGCAGGCGATCTACATCCGTCGTCCCGTTCGGCGGCGCCGGTGAGCAAGAAGAAGACGAAGCTCGGCCCGCTCCAGCTCATCTCGCTGGTGCGGGAGGTGCGCCGCGGCGCCGGCGACCCGCGTCCGCTCGCGGTTGCGGGCGCGCGCGAGCTCGTGCCGCTGCTCGCGCGTGAGCTGCGCGCCGGCGGTGCGCCGGCCGCGGTGGTCGAGAACCACGTCGAGGGAGCCGCCGCGCTCGTGTGGATCGGCGATCCCGACGAGGAGCAGCTGCACGCGGCGTCGCGCGCGGAGATCCCGATCGTCGCACTCTCCGACGATGAGACGGTGCCGTACGTGCTCGCGACCGACATCGTCCGCGTCAAGCCCGGCGAGGGCTTCCCCGTCGACGAGATCGCGCGCGTGCTCGCGCGAAAGCTGGGCGAGGACGGCACCAGCCTGGCCGCGCGGCTGCCGGTGCTGCGGCGCCCCGTGTGCGACGCGCTGATCGCGTCGTTCTCGAAGCGGAACGCAGCAGTCGCAGTGGCCGTGTTCGTTCCCGGTGTCGACATGCCGGTGCTGACGCTGAACCAGATCCGGCTCGTCCTCCGCATCGGGCTCGCCCACGGTGCGGAGCTGGACAACCAGCGCCTGGCCGAGCTCGCGGGCGTCGTCGGCGTCGGCTTCGGCCTCCGCACGGTCGCGCGCGAGCTGCTCGACGTGATTCCCGTCGCCGGCTGGGCCCTCAAGGGCGCGGTCGCCTACAGCGGCACGAAGGCGATCGGCGAGGCGGCCGTGCGGTACTTCGAAGCGCGTACGACGCAGGCGTAACGCGCTACTCGTCGCCCCTGACCCGCAGCACGGTCAGCGTGCTGAGCAGCACGGCGCAGAACGCAAATCGCATCGGCCACGTGAACGGAACGTTGATGAAGATCGTCGTGGCCTGCGCGAAGAAGAACGAGCCGACTGCGATCAGCCACGCACGCGACGCCCACGGTGACAGTCGCCAGAGGCTCATCCCGGCGGACACGACTCCCGCCACCGCGATCGCCCAAGGCGGGAAGTGCGACACGAAGCCGACGGTGACGGCAATCGCGCCGGCGATTCCCGCTGCGCGCCAGCGCAGCGACAGGTACTCGCGTTCGTCCGGCGTCGCCTGCGTGAGCGGCGAGACCGCGCCGAGGTGCGCGACCGGCGCCTCGAGCAGCTGACCGTCGAAGAGGTCAGGAGCCGGGTTGGGAGGCGGGTCGGTCCATCGCGAGATCGATCGGCCGCGCGACGTTCGTGCTTGAGCATTCGTCCGCCGGCGGGTCGACCTCGCGATTCAGCCGAAGTGGCCCCAGTGGGTCGCGACGATCAGCAGCGCGCCTGCGACCGCAAGGGCGAGGCCCGCGACGATCGTCCGCGCGGCGGCGAACTTGAACACCGGGAGCTGCGCTGCGGCGAGCCAGATCCCTGCGATCAGAATCAGGAGGAACGCGACCTCGGCGAGGCGATTGCCCGTGTGAGCTGAGAAGGCGATGGCTGTCATGAGCAGAGTTTCTCACCTCGGGGGTCCGTCCGGTCCAGGTCCTAGGCTCTCTCCAAATGAAACGGAGGTGACGCCCGCATGGCTCTGACCGGACATCAAGAAGCGTTCGAGTTGCTGCTGATCGAAGAGGCCGACGCCTGGTTCGAGTACCTCGACGCGACGCGCGGGCAATCCGCCGTCCGGTACGTCGAGGTCGAGCCGTGGGCCTGGGCGCGTCTTTCCCAGCGCCTCCGGGCGATCCGCACGCGCCGGGCCAAGCTCCGCCCGGCGGCGGAAGCTGCCTAGAGAACCGCTGATACCCTGGGGGTAGGCCTATGCCAGGGCTTTTCCCATCCATCCGCGACGCGCGCCCGCTGAAGGCGTGGCTGCGCGCGCGCACAACTCAGGAGACATCGTTTGCCACTCCCTTGGTTCCGGCGGAAGAAGCCGGAGGATCTGGCGCGCGAATCGCGCGCCGCAGAAGTACCCGCAGTTGACGCAGTGACCGTCGCGGAGCCCGCAGCTGCGGGCTCCGACGGAGATGAAGGCTCGACCGCCGCCCAGCGCGCAAAGCGCAGGCGCGGCACACGAGGCGGTCGCAACCGCCGCAAGACCGGCACCGCAGCCGCGGGCTCCGCGACCGGCGCAACGGCGACGGAGCCGAAGGCGCCCGCGGAGAAACGCCCCGAGCGCAAGCCGCGCACGTCGTCGCAGCCTCGTCGCCGCACGGCGCCGAAACGCGCTCCGCTGCCGAAGGCGAAGCGCGAGCTCGTCGTCTCGGTCGACGCGGGCGAGAAGCGCGTCGCTGTGCTCGAGGACGACAAGGTCGCCGAGGTCTACCTCGAGCGGCCGGAGCGCAGGTCGATCGCCGGCAACATCTACCTCGGCGTCGTCGACAACGTCCTCCCGGGGATGGAGGCCGCGTTCGTCGAGATCGGCCTCGAGAAGAACGGCTTCCTCTACGTCGACGAGATCGTCGGCCCCGAGCTCGAGGGGCGCAAGGGCGCCCGCAAGATCCAGGATCTGATCCAGCGCGGCGAGAAGATCCTCGTCCAGGCGGTCAAGGATCCGATGAAGACGAAGGGCGCACGGCTTACCACCGAGATCTCGCTGCCCGGCCGCTTCGTCGTCTACGTCCCGCACGGCGAAGGCCTCGGCGTGTCGCGCCGGCTCGAGGACGACGAGCGCAACCGCCTCAAGGGCATTCTCAAGGAGCTCGCACCGGAGCAGGGCGGCGTGATCGTCCGCACCGCCGCCGAGGGCGCGTCGGCCGAGGACATCGCGCGCGACCTCGATTTCCTGGAACGCCTCTGGAAGGCGATCGAGGCGAAGGCGAAGACCGCCAACGCACCGTCGCTCGTCTACCAGGAGGCCGAGCTGCCGCTGCGCGTCGTGCGCGACCTCTTCACCGGCGACTTCGAACGGTTGCTCGTCGATCACGACCGCACCTACAAGCGCATCGTCGGCTACCTCAAGAAGACGTCGCCGCACATGGCGGAGCGCGTCACGCGCTACAAGGAGCGCGAGCCGCTGATGGAGGCGTTCGGCGTCGAGCAGGAGATCAAGTCCACGCTCAGCCGGCGCGTCGATCTTCCGTCCGGCGGCTACCTGATCTTCGACTACGCCGAGGCGTTCACCGTCATCGACGTGAACACCGGCCGCTTCGTCGGCTCGCGCTCGAAGAAGTCCGGCGGACGGCTCGAGGACACGATCACGAAGAACAACCTCGAAGCGGTGAAGGAGGTCGTCCGCCAGCTGCGCCTTCGCGACATCGGCGGGATCATCGTCATCGACTTCATCGACATGGCCTCGCCGAAGAATCGCGCTGCGGTCGAGAAGGCGCTCGGCGAGGAGCTCGAGCGCGATCGCACGAAGACCTACGTCGTCGAGATCTCACCGCTCGGCCTCGTCGAGATGACGCGCCAGAACGTCACCGACGGCCCGCGCGAAGTGATGACGAAGAAGTGCCCGACGTGCGGCGGCGACGGCATCGTCGTCTCCGACCACACGGCCGCGGTCGACGTCGAGCGGCGCCTGCGCTCGCTCGTCACGCCGGGCTCGCGCGACAAGGCGTTCAAGGTCGAGGTGTCGGCGCGCATCGCGTGGCTCGTCGCAGGCCCGGGCGGCACGAGGCTGCGCGAGCTCGAGGAGACGACCAAGCGCCGCTTCTTCCTCGTCGGCAAGGAAGGCGAGCACTTCGATCACTTCAAGGTGCTGGAGCAGGGGACGCTCGAGAAGGTCGCGCCGAAGCTGCCGGTTGACGTCGGCAAGGAGGTCGAGGTCAAGCTCGGCGAGGTCGGTCTGCACGACCCGCATGCAGGCGTCGGGAAGATCGGCGACGTCGACATCGTCGTCGGCGACGCAGCGAAGCTCGTCGGCAAGAAGGTCAAGGTTCGGATCACCGCGGTCGCCGAGGCGATCGCCTGGGCCGAGCTCCTCTCGCCGGTCGAGCAGGTCGACGAGCCGCTCACTGCCGAGGCCGAGGCCGAGCGCCCGACGCGCGCCAAGCGCGCACCGGCGAAGAAGCCGGGGACGCCCGAGGCCGAGGTGGCCGAGGACGAGCTCGTCGAGGACGAAGACGAAGCCGAGGAGGCCGAGGATGACGTCGCCGCCGCCGGCGACGAGACGGCCGCCACGCCGGTGAAGAAGAAGACGCGGCGCGGCTCGCGCGGCGGCAAGAACCGCAGAAAGAAGCCGGCGGTCGCCGCGGCAGCGAACGGCGCCGTTGAGGCCGAACCGGTGTCGGACACCGAGACGGTGTCCGACACGGCTGAAGAGCCCGAGCCCACCGAGGGGCCCGTGATCCACCTTCCGGATCGCGAGCTCGGCGCCGAGGAGAACGGCGACGGCACCGCTCCGCCGAAGAAACGCACCCGTCGCGGCTCCCGCGGTGGCAAGAACCGCCGCAAGAAGCCCGCGGGCGCGGGCGCG
>DATAUN010000210.1:0-2084 GCA_036268235.1 Gaiellaceae bacterium | reverse complement strand
ACGGCCGGAACCGGGGACTCGCTGCCGCAGGCGGGCGCCGGGAATGGTCGTGAGCGTAGGGCGGGACCCGACCCGCGGTGGGATCGGGCCCGCCCTACCGGTTTCTGTCCGTCAGACGGCGCGCCGCCGCAGAAGCGCGTCACCTGGAAAGGACGGATGCCCGAAGCGTGGCAGTGGCCACTAACGGCCGGCTAACGCCTCCGGTTACCGTCCGGGTGTGGCGAAGCTCGAGATCCGGCTGCTCGGCCCGGTCGAGGCCTCGCGCGACGGGGAGCCGGTCCGCCTCGGCGGCGCGAAGCAGCGGGCAGCGCTGGCCGTGCTCGCGCTCGACGCGGGCCGCGTCGTCTCGGCCGAGCGGCTGATCGACGCGCTCTGGGGCAGCTTCCCACCCCCGACCGCGTCGACTGCGCTGCACGGGCACGTATCGCGTCTTCGCGGCCTGCTCGGCGCAGACGCGATCGAGACGCGGCCGCCCGGCTACGCGCTCACAATCGAGCCGGACGCGGTGGACGCGCTCCGCTTCGAGCTCCTGCTCGCCGCACGCCAACTGTCCGCGGGGCTCGCGCTCTGGCGCGGCGACGCGCTCGCCGACGTCGCCGGCGAGCCGGGGCTCGGCGACCAGGCACGGCGGCTCGACGAGCTGCGGCTGACTGCGGAGGAGGATCTGATCGACTCCGAGCTCGAGCTCGGGCACCACGTCGAGCTCGTGCCCCGGCTCGAGGAGCGGGTGAGCCGCGACCGGCTGCGGGAGCGCGGCGTCGCGCAACTCGTCGTCGCGCTCTACCGAAGCGGGCGGCCGGGTGACGCGCTCGCCGCCTATGCCGCGCTCCGCGCGCGCCTGCGCGAAGACGTCGGGCTCGACCCGAGCCCGGAGCTGCGCGAGCTCGAGCGGCGCGTGCTCGTGCAGGACCCGTCGCTTGCGCCGCCCTCCGCGGCTCCCGGTCCGACGCCTCCGAGACGTGTTCCGGTGACTGCCGTGGCCGTCGAGCTCGCCGCTGCCGCGTCCGACGCGGAGGTCTACGGGCGCACGATCGGCGAGGCGCGGGAGGCCGTACGGCTCGTGCTCGAGCACCATGGCGCGTCGGTGCAGCAGCCGGCGGGAGCGCTCGTGCTCGGTGTCTTCGGGATTCCGGCGCCGCACGAGGACGATGCGGCCCGGGCACTGCGCGCCGCGAACGAGGCGGTCGCATTAGGCGCGCGGGTGGCGGTCGCGAGCGGCGAAGCGTTCGGCGGCGAGACTCCCGCTGCGGCCGAGGCGCTGCGGCGCCTGAACGGCGGCGCGTCGCTCGACGTGGACGAGCTGACCCACGCGCGCGCCCGCCCGCGACGCCACCACGGCGCACCGCTCGTCGGCCGCGAGGCCGAGCACTCGGCGCTGCGCGACGCATACGCATCGTGCGTGCGCGATCGGAAGAGCCGGCTCATCGCCGTCGTCGGGCCGCCGGGCATCGGCAAGTCGCGCCTCGTCGCGGAGCTGCTCGCGAGCGTCGGCGAGGAGCCGAGCGTGCTGCTCGCGCGCTGCCTCTCCTACGGCGACGGCGTGTCGCTGCTGCCGGCGATCGAACTCGTCCGCAGCGCCGCCGGCATCGAGGCGAACGTGCGCGCGACGGACGCCGCCGAGCGCCTCGAGACGCTGCTCGCAGGCGACGAGCGCAGCGCGGCCGCGGTCGAGCAGCTCCTGCGCCTGCTCGGCTACGGCGACGATCCGCCCGACGAGGAGAGCAGCTGGGCCGTCCGGCGCCTGCTCGAATGCGTCGCGCAGCGTCGTCCCGTCGTCGCGGTGCTCGACGACCTCCACTGGGGCTCGCCGCCCATCCACGACCTTGCCCGGCAGCTCGGCGAGGCGGCGGATGTCCCACTGCTCACGATCGTGACCGCGCGCGAGACGCCTGCCGGCTCGACGGCGGACGTCATCGAGCTGCGTCCACTCGACGCGCTCGCGTGCACTGCCGTCGTCGCGGCGCTGCTCGACGCCGCCCCGGCCGACCCGGCGACGGTCGGCGAGCTCGTGCGCGCGTCCGGCGGCAACCCGCTCTTCCTCGAGGAGCTCGTCCTCTCGCTCCGCGCCGGCGACGCCGGCCCAC
>DATAUN010000209.1:0-9471 GCA_036268235.1 Gaiellaceae bacterium | reverse complement strand
GAAGTGCTCGAGAAGCCGCTGGTCGCGCGCACCCAGCTCGACACGGGGTCGCTCTCGAGCGCCGAGATCGATCGCCTCGTTTCCGAGGCGGCCGCCGGCAGCCACTCGCTCTACGCCGTCGACGCCGAGCTGATGGACGTGCTCCGTCCCGACCTCGTGATCACGCAGGACCTCTGCACGGTGTGCGCGGTCTCGAGCGGCGATCTCGCGACCGCGTGCCCGATCGGGACGGAGACGTACTCGATGAACCCACGCACGCTCGACGACGTGATCGAGAGCGTCGCCGAGCTCGGTGGCCGGCTGGGCGCAGAAGCGCGCGGAAGGCAGGTGGCCGAACGCATGCGCGTCGCGATCGCCGACGTTCGTGCCGCCGTCGCGGGTCTGCCGGTGCCGCGCGTCTTCGTTGCCGAGTGGATCGACCCGCCGTACTGCGCGGGACACTGGCTGCCCGAGATGGTCGTCGCGGCGGGCGGTGAGCCCGTGTTGGGCAAGCCGGGTGAGCTGTCGTTCGCGACCACGTGGGACGCCGTTCTCGCGGCGGGCACCGAGGTCGTCGTGATCGCCGCGTGCGGGTTCTCGCTCGACGACGCGCTGACGCGGACCGCCGATCTGCAACTGCCGGTTCGAACCGTCGTCGTCGACGGCGACGCGCACTTCTCGCGGCCCGCACCGCGGCTCGCGGACGGCGTTCGCCAGCTTGCGCACGTGCTCCATCCGGACGCGGTCGCGGACCCGGGCATCCCGTACTCGATCCTGTAAGCTCACCCGCGCCGGGCACATATCCCCGGCCGGAGCGCTGCAGCGAAGCCGGTGTGAGCCCGGCGCTGTCCCGCAACTGTGATGCCCCGGTCTGTTCGGGGACGAGCCAGGTCGCCTGCGCCGCTTCGTGCGAACAAGCCCTCGGAGGAAGGGCGGTACGCGCGGCAGACGCCGGCGAACCACCTCCCTCCGCGATACGCGGAGGTTTTTGTATGAAGAAGCTCGGAACGCCTCGCCGCCTCGCGGTTCTGCTTGCGGCTTTGGCGCTGGTCGTCGTCACGGCTGCGGCCGCGGCGCCGAAGAGCACCACCGTCCCGGACCGGATCGTCTCGCTCTCGCCGAGCTCCACCGACGATCTCTTCGCGATCGGCGCGGGGAAGCAGGTCGTCGCAGTCGACTCGTACTCGACCTATCCGAAGCAGGCGCCGACGACGAAGCTCTCGGCGTACACACCGAACGTCGAGGCGATCGCCAAGTACAAGCCCGACCTCGTCGTGCTGTCCGGGGACACGAACCACATCGTGGAGCAGCTCGCGAAGCTGCACATCAAGTCGATCATCGAACCGGCCGCCGCGAACCTGAACGGCGTCTACGCCGAGCTGAAGCAGCTCGGCACGGTGACGGGCCATCCCGCCGGGGCGAAAAACGTTGTCGCGCGGATGCAGCGGCAGATCAAGGCGATCGTCGCGTCAGCGCCACGGCCGGCGACGCCGCTCACCGTCTACCACGAGCTCGACCAGACGTACTACTCGGCGACCTCGCACACGTTCATCGGCCAGCTCTACACGCTGCTCGGCCTGAAGAACATCGCCGACAAAGCCGGCGGCGCGAGCGACTACCCGCAGCTCTCGGACGAGTACATCATCGCCAGTAACCCCGACCTGATCGTGCTCGCGGACACGGTGTGCTGCGGACAGACGCTTGCGACGGTCAAGGCGAGGCCTGGCTGGAACACGATCACCGCTGTGAAGCGAGGCGACGTCGTCAGGATCGACGACTCGATCGCGTCCCAATGGGGCGCCCGCGTCGTCTCGTTCTTGAAGGCGATCGCGAGCGGGTTGAAGACCCTCGAGGCGCAGTCGAAGTAGCGATGGCGGTCGGAGAGCTCGCAACCGTCGTCAAGGGCTGCCCGCGGTGCGGGAAGCGATTCCGCTGTGCAGACGGCGCGGCCGGCTGCTGGTGCGAAGCGGTATCGCTCACCCGCGGCGCCCTCGACGAGATCCGCGAGCTCGCCGACGACTGCCTCTGCGCCGGATGCCTCGGCGAGTTCTCTTCACGCGACGCCGCTGCCGGTGAGAAACGCTGGGCAAAGGCGAGGCCGGATGCCCACATCCGCGCGCGCGGCGTGCCGGCGGTCTGGTGGGCCGGCGGGATCGCGTTCCTGCTCGGAGCCATGCTGCTCGGGCTCGCGAACGGGCCGGTGTCGATCGGAGCCTGGGGGATTCTCGAGTCCGCCCTCTCGCACGTTCCGCTCATCCACGTCCGGTCGCATCTCGACAGTGCCGACTCGGCGATCGTCTGGCAGCTGCGCGCGCCGCGGGTCGTGCTTGCAGCACTCGTCGGCGGGATGCTCGCCGTCGCCGGCTCGGCCTACCAGGGTGTCTTCCGGAACCCGCTCGCCGATCCGTACCTCCTCGGCGTGGCGGCGGGCGCGGGCTTGGGGGCGACGATCGCGATCGCGTACATCTCCACCAGCGGCTCGACGCCCGTGCTGCCGATCGCAGCGTTTGCGGGCGCGATCGTCGGCGTCGCGCTCGCATATTCGCTCGGCCGCTCGGTCGGCGGCATTCTCGGCACCGGCACGCTATTGCTCGCCGGCGTCACCGTCGCCGCGTTCATGACGGCGGTGCAGACGTTCGTGCAGCAGGAGCACTCGGACACGCTGCGCGAGGTGTACGCGTGGCTGCTCGGCGGGTTCGCGGGCTCCACGTGGCACGACGTCGTGCTCGTGCTGCCGTACATCGCAGTCAGCTCGACGGTGATCGTCCTGCACCGGCGCTTGCTCGACGTGCTCAGCGTCGGCGATGAGGAGGCGACGGCGCTCGGGCTCCACGTGCGTCGCGTTCGCTTCCTGATCGTCGTCGCCGCGACTGCGGGCACTGCGGCTGCGGTCTCGGTCAGCGGCCTGATCGGCTTCGTGGGGATCATCGTCCCGCACACCGTCCGGCTGCTCGTCTCGACGAGCTACCGCGCAGTCGTCCCGCTCTCGCTCATCGTCGGCGGCGGTTTCCTCGTCGTCGCCGACCTGCTCGCACGCACGGTGATGTCGCCGGCCGAGCTGCCCATCGGCGTCGTGACTGCGTTCTTCGGCGCGCCGTTCTTCGCGGTCGTGCTGCGCACGATGCGGAGAAGCGCGTGAGCGTTTCGATCCGCGCCGAGAACCTCTCCGTCGCCCTCGGAGGGACGGACGTCGTGTGCGACGTCTCGCTGGCGGTCGAGCGGGGGGAGTGGCTCGCGCTGATCGGCCCGAATGGCGCGGGGAAGACGACGACGCTGCGCGCGCTCGCCGCGCTCGTCCCGTTCCGCGGCACGGTGTCGCTCGAGGGCCGCTCACTGTCGAGCATGTCGCGCCGGGAGGCGGCGAAGCTCGTCGCGCTCGTGCCCCAGGCGCCGCAGACGCCGCCCGAGCTCACGGTCGCCGAGTACGTGCTCCTCGGGCGCACACCGCACGTCGCCTACCTCGCGGCGGAGAGCAGGCACGACCGGGTCGCGGCCGAGAGCGCGATGGCGCGGCTGGGTGTACGGCCGTTTGCCGGCCGGTCGCTCGGCTCGTTGAGCGGCGGCGAGCTCCAACGTGTCGTGCTCGCGCGCGCGCTCGCGCAAGAAGCACCGATCCTCCTGCTCGACGAGCCGACGAGCGCGCTCGACCTCGGCCGGCAGCAGCTCGTGCTCGAGCTCGTCGACGAGCTGCGCCAGGACGACGCGCTCACCGTCGTCGCGGCAATGCACGACCTGAGCCTGGCCGGCCAGTACGCCGACCGGCTGCTCCTGCTCGATCGCGGCGCCGTCGTCGGCGAGGGCTCGGCCGAGGAGGTGCTCACCGAGGAGCGGCTCGGCGCGTTCTACGGTGCAGCCGTCCACGTGCTGCGCGACAACGGCAACGTCTATGTCCTGCCAAGGCGGCGCACACGGTGAGCGACCGGTTCGAACGGACGCCGCTTCCGGCGGGGTTCGACGACTCACGCGCGCGTGAGCGTTCGTCCGACCCGGCGGGCTGGGCGTTCCCGGACGACGCACGCGCCGCCGTGCACCGCGTCATTGCCGAGCGCCGCGACATTCGGCGCTTCCGTCCGGACCCGCTGCCGGACGGGCTCCTGCAGCGCTTGCTCGAGGCCGCCCACCAGGCGCCGTCCGTCGGTCTCTCGCAGCCCTGGCGGTTCGTCGTCGTCGAGAGCGAGGACACCAAGGCGGCGATGCACGCGCTCGCCGCGCGCGAGCGGCTCGTGCAGGGCGGGCACTTCGACGAACGCACGCGCCAGTTCCTGGACCTGAAGGTCGAGGGGATCCGCGAGGCGCCGGTGAGCGTGTGCGTGTGCTGCGAGCGCCCGGCTGGCGAGGTGCTCGGCGCGCACACGATCCGCAACACGGACCTGTACAGCACGTGCTGCGCGATCGAGAACTTCTGGCTCGCGGCGCGCGCCGAGGGCATCGGCGTGGGGTGGGTCTCGTTCTACCGCGAGGACGACCTGCGCGCGTTGCTCGGCCTGCCGCCGCACGTCCTGCCGGTTGCCTGGCTCTGTGTCGGCTACCCCGACGAGCGCCCGGAGCGGCCGGGGCTCGAGGCTGCGGGGTGGGACCGGCGGCGCAACCTCGACGCGCACGTCTTCGCGGAGCGCTGGCCGGGCGCGGGCGCGGCAGCGGCGGTGCCGGAGCTGCACCCGGCCGACGTGCGGGCGGCGCTGCGCGTGCGCGACCGCTCGGACGAGCTCGTCAAGCCGACGGGAAGCCTGGGCGCACTCGAGACGCTGGTCGAGCGCTGGGCGGCCGCGACCGGCTCGCCGCCGCCTGCCGAGCCGCGCGCGGCGTTCTGCGTGTTCGCCGCCGATCACGGCGTCGCGGCGCAGGGAGCGAGCCTTTTTCCCTCGCGCGTCTCGTCCCAGGTGGCGGCAGCTGCAGCACGGGGAGAGACTGCGATCGGCGTGCTCGCGCGAGCACAGGGCGCGGAGCTTGCCGTCGTCGACGTAGGCCTCGGCGCCGGTACTGCGGACTTCACCGAGGGCGCGGCGATGAGCGAAGACGAGGTGCGCGCTGCGATCGAGGCAGGCCGTCGTGCGGTCGCCGAGCTCGTCGACGACGTCGACGTCGTCATCCTCGGCGAGATCGGCATCGGCAACACGACCGCCGCAAGCGCGCTTCTCGCAGCCTTGACCGGCCTGCCCGCGGACGCGGTGTGCGGTCGCGGTACCGGCCTCGACGCGCAAGGCCTCGAGCGCAAGCGGCGGCTCGTCTCCGCCGCGCTCGCGGCAAACGCGCCGAATGCGGACGATCCGCTCGGCTGCCTGCAACGCGTGGGAGGGCTCGAGCTGGCGGCGCTCGTGGGCGGGATGTTCGCGGCCGCCGCGGCGCGGACGCCGGTGCTGCTCGATGGATTCGCCACGGGCGTCAGTGCGCTTGTTGCGACGCGCATCGACCCGCGCGTGCGCGACTATCTCTTCGCCGGCCACCGTTCGGCCGAGCCCGCGCACGAGCGCGTTCTCGTCGAGCTCGGGCTCGAACCGCTGCTCGACCTGCGACTACGGCTCGGCGAGGGAAGCGGCGCCGCGCTTGCCTTGCCGCTGATCGGCCTCGCCTCCCGGCTCCATCACGAGATGCGGAGCTTCGACGAAGCGGGCGTCGCGCGGAGGTCGTCGTGACGATCCCGCCGCAGACGCCGCCGGAGCAGCCCGCGGCGACAGGCGCACGGCCGCGCTCGCTCGTCCTCGTCAACACCGGCGACGGCAAGGGCAAGTCGACGGCCGCGTTCGGTGTGGTGATGCGCGGCGTTGCGCGAGGCTGGAACGTGTGCGTCATCCAGTTCGTCAAGTCGGACACCTGGAAGGTCGGTGAGGAGAAGGTCGCCCGCGATCTCGGGGTCGACTGGCTCAAGGGCGGCGACGGGTTCACGTGGGAGTCGCCCGATCTCGACCAGTCGGAAGGACGCGCGCGAGCCGCGTGGCAGCTCGCGCAGGCGACCCTCGCCGCCGGCGCGCACGAGCTCGTCGTCCTCGACGAGATCACGTACCCGATGAACTGGGGCTGGATCGACATCGTTGAGGTGGTCAATGCGATTCGCGACCGGCCGGCGAACGTCAACGTCGTCGCAACGGGCCGGGATGCACCCGCCGAGCTCGTCGACGTCGCAGACACCGTCACCGAGATGGTCAAGGTGAAGCACGCCTACGACCAGGGAATCGCCGCGCGGCGCGGGCTCGACTTCTGATGCTCGTGCTGCTGCTCGGCGGCGCACGCAGCGGCAAGTCGCAGCTCGCCGTTCGACTCGCCTCCGCACGTCCGGGCGAGGTCGTGTTCCTCGCCACCGGCGAGGCGTCCGACGAGGAGATGGCCGCCCGGATCGAGCTCCATCGCGCCGAGCGGCCCGTGGGCTGGTCGACGGTCGAGGAGCCGCGCGATCTCGAGCGCGCGCTCGCAGACGTGCAGCCCGACGCGACCGTGATCGTCGACTGCCTTTCGCTCTGGGTGTCGAACCTGCTCGAGACGACGCCGGAGGACGAGCTCGTCGCGCGCGCCGAGGCTGCGGTGCGTGTTGCAACGGCGCGACCGGGGCTCACGATCGTCGTCAGCAACGAGGTGGGGCTCGGGCTCGTGCCGATGCATCCGGTCGGGCGCGCCTATCGCGATGCACTCGGACGAGTGAACGCCGTCTGGTCAACGGCGGCCGACGAGGCGTACCTCGTTGTTGCCGGGCGCGCCTTGCCGCTGGTCGAGCTCGCCGATGCGTGACGAGCTGCGCGCCGCCGCGGCGGCCTTCGCATTCCTGACGCGTGTGCCGCTGCCGCGCAGCCTTGCGCTCACGGGCGACGATGTAACACGGGCCGCAGCGTGGTTCCCGCTTGTCGGCGCCGGGCTCGGATGCCTCACCGGTGTCGTGGCGTGGGCGTGCGCGCAGGCGTTGCCCACGGAGCTTGCCGCTGCACTCGCCGTGGCGGCGCTCGGGCTGCTCACGGGCGCGCTCCACTTCGACGCGCTCGCGGACACGGCGGACGCAGCGGGTGGGACCACTCGGGAGCGTGCGCTCGAGATCATGCGCGATCACGCGATCGGCTCCTACGGCGCGCTCGCCCTCGTCCTCGACGTCGTCGTTCGCGTGACGGCGATCGCGTTTCTCGTGTCGCATGGGAACGTCGTTGCCGATCTTGCCGTCGCGGGCGCGGTCTCGCGCGCGGCTCCGGTTGCGGTTGCTTCGGTGCTTCCCTACGCGCGGACGAGCGACGGGCTGGGCGCGTCGCTGACCCGCGGCTCGGCGCGCCGGGCCTTCATCGCGGGTGTGCTTGCGCTCGCGATTGCGGCCGCGGTCGGCCGCGTAACGGGGCTCGAGATCCTGGCCGCCGGCGCGATCGTGACAGTCCTCGCCGGCGCGGTCTGGCGGCGCTGGCTCGGCGGCGTCACCGGCGACACGCTCGGCGCGACGGCCGAGCTTGCGGAGCTCGTCGGGCTCGTCGTCGCGGTGGCCGTGTGACGCGCGTCCTCCTGATTCGCCACTGCGAGCCTGAGCCGGCTGCGGCCGGCCGCTGTTACGGGTCGCTCGACTTCGGGCTGTCCGAGGACGGTCGAGCTGCCGCCCGCGAGCTCGCCAAGGCAGTGCGCATCGACGCGGTGGTCTCGAGCCCGCGCCGGCGCGCGCTCGAAACGGCCGCGCCGCTTGCCGAGCACAACGGGCTGCAGGTCGAGGTCGACGATCGCCTTCGCGAGCTCGACTTCGGCGAGCTCGAGGGCTTGACGTACGAAGACGTCGAGCGCACGCGTCCCGAGGTCTACCGAGCCTGGATGGAGGCTCCGACCGAGGTCACGTTTCCCGGCGGCGAGAGCTACGCCGTCCTGCGCGCGCGGTCGCTCGCCGCACTCGACGAGGTACGTGCCCGGCACGCGGAAGGTGTGTGCGCGATCGTCGCGCACGGCGGACCGATCCGCGCAATCCTCGCCGGTTGCCTGCAGATGCCGGACTCCGCCGTCTTCCGGCTCGCCCAGAGCTACGGAGGCGTGAGCGTCGTCGATTGGGCTGAGGGCGTGCCGACGGTGCGGCTGGTGAACGTCCCTCCGGCGGCCGTCATACTCGCCCTGTGCTCGCCGCCATCCTGACGATCGGGAACGAGCTCGTCTCCGGCGACGTCGAGAACTCGAACGCGTCGTGGCTTGCCCGGCAGCTCGAGCGGCTCGGCGTGAAGGTCGTCTTGAGCGCGGCCGTGCCGGACGATCTCGATCGCATCGTCGAGTTCGTCCGGCGTGAGGCGCCACTCGTCGACTACCTGTTCGTCACCGGCGGTCTCGGCGGGACGCCCGACGACATCACGCGCGAGGCGATCGCGGCCGCGTTCGGCGTGGGGCAGGCGGTCGTTCCCGAGCTGGCGGCGGAGCTGCGTGAGCGCTTCCCCGACGACGGCGACGGCTACTTCGTCCGCTGGGCCGAGCTACCTGAAGGCGCGCTGCCGCTCGTGAACCCCCGCGGCGGCGCGCCCGGGTTCCGGCTCGGCAACGTCTGGGTGCTCCCGGGGCTGCCGTCGGAGATGGCGCTGATGTATCAGCGATACACCGGTGATATATCGCCGGGCCCACCGATCGCCACGTGGCGGCGGCGCCTGACGGGGACGAGCGAACGGCGGATCACACCGCTCCTCGAGCAGGCGACGGAGCGCTGGCCGTCGGTCGCCGTCGGCTCCTATCCGAGCTTCCCGCCGGGCGGCCCGGAGGTCGAGGTGGTGCTCAAGTCGTCCGATCCGGACGCGCTCGCAGCGGCCTCGTCCTTCCTGGACAACGGGTTCGACGGCCTGGCCTGAGCGCTACCCTCGGCGAGGTGTCCTCGACGCAGTCCGAGATCAGCCTCGCCGACCTGAACCCGGCCCAGCGCGAGGCGGTGCTGACGACGGAAGGCCCCCTGCTCGTGATCGCGGGCGCGGGCTCCGGCAAGACGCGCGTGCTCACCTACCGTGTCGCGCACCTGCTCTCGGCGCACGGCGTGAAGCCGAACGAGATCCTCGCGATCACCTTCACGAACAAGGCCGCCGGCGAGATGAAGGAGCGCGTCGAGCGCGCCGTCGGGCCGGTCGCGCGCGCGATCTGGCTGATGACGTTCCACTCCGCGTGCGGCCGGATCCTGCGCCGCGAGGCGGAGCGGCTCGGCTATCGCTCGAACTTTACGATCTACGACCAGGCCGATCAGGTGCGCGTCGTGAAGATGTGCCTCGAGGAGCTCGAGCGCGACCCGAAGCGCTTCGTTCCGCGCGGCATCCATTCGCAGATCTCGAACGCGAAGAACCAGCTGATCGGGCCCGACGAGTACGCGTCCCGCGTCGCGAGCTTCTACGATCAGACCGTCGCCGACGTGTACCAGCTCTACCAGCGCAAGCTGTTCGGCGCGAACGCCGTCGACTTCGACGACCTGCTGATGCTCACCGTCGACGTGCTGCGCCGCTTCCCGGAAGCCCAAGAGAAATGGGCGAAGTCGTTCCGCTACGTCATGGTCGACGAGTACCAGGACACGAACCACGCGCAGTACGT
>DATAUN010000208.1:0-1899 GCA_036268235.1 Gaiellaceae bacterium | reverse complement strand
TCTGCACGGCGACCGCGTTCGCGATCCGGTCCGGGCCGACCTCGCGCGGGTCGTCGTAGCGGATCTGCACGCCGGTCGGGACGCCGGGGCCGAGGACGAGCAGCTCCGCTCCCGCCCACCGCTCGGCGAACGCCTCGTACTCGCGCACGAGCGGCGGCACGGACGAGCTGAGGACGATCCCGTCGAGCGCCGTCACGTCGACGAACGCGCGCAGCATCACCGCGAGCTCGTCGCTCGTGTGCGTGCGGTCGGTGCCGACGCGGAACTGCTCGGAGAGGTTTTCGCCCTCGAAGAGGCCGAAGACGGTCTGCGTATTGCCGACGTCGATCGCGAGCAGCATGGCCGCGCGAGACGCTACAGGTCTTCGATCTCGCTACGACCCTCGCCGATGCGCTTGGCGAGCGCTTCGGCGGTGAGGATCGGCTCGTCGCCCTCGCCGCGCAGCTCCTCGATCGTGACGTCGCTCGAGGTGTAGACCTCGGCGCGCGGGATCATCCGCGTCGGGCGGTTCTTGTCCCAGACCCAGACGTCCTCCATCTTGAGATGGAAGAACGGATAGTTCGGCTGCGGGACGTACTGCATGTCGAGCTTGTTGCACAGGTACGTCGCGTCCTGGGTGAGGACGCAGTACCGGAAGAGGCTGAAGACCGCGCTGTATTCCTTCTTGAGCCGCAGCTCCGCCTCGGCCTCGAATTCGTCGAGCTCGTCGAGGTTGCTCACGTGGCGGATTGTAGCCCTGCGAAAGCTTCCTGGACCGTGCCGTTACCGGGGATTTTCAGCTCCGGAACGAGCGCCGCAAGCGGCTCGAGCACGAACAGTCGCTCGTGAAGCAGCGGGTGAGGCACCTGCAGGCCCGGCTCGTCGAGGAGCTCGTTGCCGTAGAGGAGCAGGTCGAGGTCGATCGTGCGCGGGCCATACCGCGGGCCGGTGCGCTCGCGGCCGAGCTGCCGCTCCGTCTCGAGCAGCAGCTCGAGGAACGCCCGCGCGTCGAGCTCGGTCTCGACCTCGGCGGCGGCGTTCAAGAATCGCGGCTGGTCGGCGTAGCCCCACGGCTCCGTCTCGACGATCGGCGAGAGCCGCGCCGCACCGATCAGCTCCGCTGCGCGCCGGATCGCCGCCTCGCGGTCGCCGAGGTTCGCGCCGAGTCCGACGTACGCGAGCGTCATGGGCGCTCGGCCGTCACGGCGCTGTACTCGACCGGCAGTCCGGCCGGCTGCTTGCGCACCCGCACGCGCACGCGTTCCGGGCGGAAGCGCTCGTGGAGCCCGTCGACGGTTGCAGTGGCGAGCGCCTCGAGCAGGTCGAACCGCTGCGCGTCGGAGATCTCGCGGATCGCCGCCGCGACCTCGGTGTAGTCGACCGCTCCCTCGAGCCGGTCGTCGGCGCCGCGGTCGCCGACGTCGAGCTCCACGTCGAACAGAAACACCTGGCCGTCGCGCTGCTCCTCCTCGTAGGCGCCGTGGCGCCCGAACACCTCGAGCCCATGCAGCTCGACGATCACCCGCGCACCGCCTTCGCCGCCGCGAGCGCCTCGACGTGCTCGCGCACGTCGTGCGCGCGAAGGATCGTCGCGCCGCGGTCGTACGCCGCGACGGCGGCGCCGACCGACGCGGCGGCGGTGCCCACCCTCTCGCCGCCGGTGAGTGCCGCGAGGCTGCTCTTGCGCGAGAAGCCGATCACGATCGGGCGGCCGAGTGCGGCGAGCTCGTCGAGCCGGCGAACGAGCTCGAAGTTGTGTGCGGCCGTCTTGCCGAAACCGATCCCCGGGTCGATGCAGACGTTGCGCTCGTCAATCCCCGCGTCGACTGCGTACGCGAGCCGCTCCTCGAGGAAGCGCTTCACGTCCGAGACGACGTCGTCATAGGTGGGATTCTCCTGCATCGTCCGCGGCTCGCCCTG
>DATAUN010000207.1:0-5022 GCA_036268235.1 Gaiellaceae bacterium | reverse complement strand
GGCGCACCGATCAACTGCACGCCGACCGGCAGGCCGTCGACGATCCCGAACGGAACCGACATCGCCGGCTGCCCCGTCACGTTGACGATCGGCGTGAACGGCGTCAGCTCGCCGCCGCGCAGGAACTGCTCCCACGGGTCGTCCGGCTCGAACACCCAGCCGATCGGCGGCGGCAGCATCGCGAGGCCCGGCGTCAGCACGACGTCCACCTCGTTCCACAGCGCGACCGTGCGCCGGGCTAGCTGCTGGAGTGCAGCGACGGCCTGCGAGAGGTCGACACTCGACGTCGCTCGGGCGCGCTCGGCGAGGAAGCGGTTGAGCGGCATGTACAGCGACTCGTCCCGCGCCGGGAACATGGCCGGGCCGACCGCCCAGATGCACGCGAACAGCTCGAGCAGGCGCTCGTCGCGCCACGCCGGCGTCCGCTCGACGACGTCGTGGCCGAGCGCCGCGAGAGCATCCGCGCAGGCGCGAGCGACGGCGGCCACGCGCGGGTCGATGTCGTAGTCGAGCGGCGGCTCCACGGTGAACGCGATCGTGAGCCGGCCCGGGTCGGACGCAACCTCGTCGAGGAAGGGACGTTCCGGCGGCGGCGCCCAGTGCGCGTCGCCGGGCTCGTAGCCCGCGACGACATCGAGGAACGCGGCCGCGTCGCGCACCGTCACCGAGAGGCCTGCGTTCTGCGACAGCTCGAGCGAGCCGCTCACCCACGGCGCCGGCGACACACGCCCGCGCGACGGCTTCAGCCCGAAGAGCCCGCAGCACGAGGCGGGAATGCGGATCGACCCGCCTCCGTCGGATCCCTGCGCGAGCGGCAGCACACCGGCGGCGACGGCCGCGGCGGCGCCGCCCGACGAGCCGCCCGGTGTGCGCTCGGGGTTCCACGGGTTGCGGCAGGCGCCGTTCAGGTCGGACTCGGTCACCGCGGTGATCCCGAACTCGGGCGTGTTCGACTTGCCGAGGATCACGAAGCCCGCGTCCCTGATGCGCCGGACGAGCGCCGAGTCGGCCTCGGGGACGTAATCGGCGAAGGCGCGCGACGAGAACGTCGTGCGCACGCCCGCTGTCTCGTTCAGGTCCTTGATCAGCATCGGCACGCCGCGGAACGGCCCGTCCGCCGGCTCTGTTGCGAGCGCCTGCTCGAAGCACTCGGTGACGAGAAAGTTCAGCTCCGGGTTCGTCGCCTCGATGCGCGCGATCGCCTGCTCGGTGAGCTCGCGCGGCGAGACCTCGCCCGCGCGCACGTCGGCGGCGAGGGCGAGCGCGTCTTTCAGCGCCGACCCGCGAGCCCGAACCAGTCGAGCACGCGGCGCACGAGCCCGGTGCGGTGCTCCCGCTCGTTCGGACGCACGAGACCCGCCTCGGCTCGCTGCAGCAACGATGCCTTCTCCGGCTCGACGTCGATCTCGGCGGCCGGCACGTCGTACTCGGGAAGCTGCTCGATCGCGGTCTTGTCGAGCGACAGCCGCACGAGGCCGTCCGTGATCTCCGCAATTTGCTCGGCGGGCACGTAGCGCGGACGGGCGACGACGCCGCTCGCGATTGCGAGCCCGTCGAAGATGTCGGCGTTCGAGTCGCCCGTGACTGCTTCGATCCGTCCGACCTCCTCGCCGTCGACGGACGCAACGCGCCAGCCGGGCTCGATCATCAGCCAGGAAACGGGATCGGCCATCAGATGGTCCTTCCTTCGGAGATCCAGACGGGACCTTGCGTGGCGACGAGCTGCGTGTCGGAGAGGACGCGCAGCACTTCGATCGAGCCGGTGATTCCCTCGGCGTCGCAGCGCTCGAAGCAGCGACGCGCCATCGCGGCCGCGACGCCGTAGCCGGCGCGGCGCGCAGCCCGGAAGCGGAACGCGGCGCGCTGCCCTTCGCGGCGCGGGTTGCACTGAATGCACAGCACCGCGGCGCGCTCGACGAAGTCCGACGACGTGAGCTGGATCTCCGCGTAGAGGTCGCTCCAGTCGGCGGGCAGCGCGCCGATCGCGCGGTCCCAGGCGACTGTCAAGGGTGTGGTCTCACGAGTTGCGGTGCGTTGTGGTGCCCCTTGGGATCCAGAAAGCGACAACGTCCCGGCGGGCACGCGGCGCAGCAGGCGCACGATGCTGTCCGGGCTCGTCGACGTTCCGTCGCGCGCGACGGTGATGAGAAGCACGGTGGGAGCAGAGCGGTACGGGCCTGCCGGGCCGAGCAGCGCGGCGGCCGAATCGGCGGCGCCGCGGTCGACGAGCTCGAGCCTCAGAGACGCACGGACCCAGCCCTCCGGCAGATTGGATCCAATGGCTTTCCACTGCTCCGCAACGCTCACGATCGAAACGTACACTGCCGGAGCTTTGGCCAAGGTCGAGAAGAAACGCGCCCTGGACGAGGAGACGCTGCGGGACTTCCTGCGCGACATGCTCCTGATCCGGCGCTTCGAGGAGAAGGTCGAGGAGCGGTTCCGCGCCGGAGAGCTCCCGGGCTTCCTGCACGTGGCGATCGGCCAGGAAGCGGTCGCCGTCGGCGTCTGCCAGGCGATGGAGGACGGCGACGTGTTCGCGTCCACCCACCGCGCGCACGGGCACACGCTCGCGGGCGGAACGCATCCGAACAAGGTCATGGCCGAGCTCTACGGGAAGGTGGAGGGCTGCTCGCACGGCTACGGCGGCTCGATGCACCTCTACGACGTCGAGCACGGCAACTACGGCGCGAACGCGGTGATCGGCGGCGGGCTGCCGGCGGTGACCGGCGCGGGTCTCGCGTTCAAGCTGCGCGACGAAGCGCGCGTCGCGGTTGCGTTCTTCGGCGACGGCGCCACGAACATCGGCACCTTCCACGAGTCGCTGAACCTCGCGCAGCTCTGGAAGACGAAGACGGTGTTCGTCTGCGAGAACAACCACTGGGCCGAGTCGACGCCGGGCTGGCAGCACTCGCCGGTGTGGGACGACATGTCGAAGCGCGCGCTCGCGTTCGACATGCGCTCGATCAAGGTCGACGGCCAGGACGTCGAGGCGGTGTACGAAGCGGCCCAGGATGCGCTCGAGCACGCGCGCTCCGGCGAAGGCCCCGTGTTCCTCGACGTCGAGACCTACCGCATGCACGGTCACTACATCGGCGACCCGCAGGTCTACCGCACCAAACAGGACCGCGAGGACGCCGCCGAGCACGATCCGCTCACGCGGCTGCGCGACCGGCTGGGGCTGTCGGACGAGGAGTTCGACGAGCTCGACACCGCAGCGCACGCGACGGTCGACGAGGCGCTCGAGTTCGCGCAGAACGGCACCGACCCGCAGCCCGAAGACGCGCTCAAGAACGTCTATGCCTGAGATCACCTACCGCGAGGCTGTGCGCGACGCGCTCGGCGCTGCCATGCGCGCCGACGACGACGTCTTCATCATGGGCGAGGACATCGCCGAGATGGGCGGCTCGATGGGCGTCACGCAGGGGCTGCTCGACGAGTTCGGTCCCGAGCGCGTGCGCAACACGCCGATCAGCGAGATGGCGATCGTCGGCGCAGGCATCGGCGCGGCGATGGCCGGCATGCGGCCCGTCGTCGAGATCATGTACGAGGACTTCCTGACGCTGTCGCTCGAGCAGATCGTCAACCAGGCGGCGAAGCACCGCTACATGTCGGGCGGGCAGATCACCGTGCCGCTGACGATCCGCACGCAGGGCGGCGCCGGCTGGTCGCCGGGCGCGCAGCATGCGCAGCAGCTCGAGGCGTGGCTCGTCCACGTGCCGGGGCTGAAGGTCGCGTACCCCTCGACGCCCGAGGACGTGCGCGGGATGCTCTGGACGTCGATCTACGAGGACAACCCCGTCGTCTTCTTCGAGCACCGGCTGCTCTATCCCGTGAAGGGCGAGGTGCCGGATGAGCTCGAGCCGATCCCGCTCGGCAAGGCGCGCATCGTGCGCGAAGGGACGGACGTGACCGTGATCGCGATCGGGCCGCTCGTTCATCGTGCGCTCGAAGCGGCGACGCAGGCGGAGGCCGACGGCATCTCGGTCGAGGTCGTCGACCCGCGCACGCTGCAGCCGCTCGACGAGGACACGCTCGTCGCGTCGGTCAAGAAGACGAACCGCGCCGTCGTCGCGCACGAGGCCGTGCAGCGCATGGGCTTCGGCGCCGAGGTCGCGTCGGTCCTGCAGTACAAGGCTTTCGACTATCTCGACGCGCCGATCGAGCGTGTGGGCGCGAAGTTCGCCCCGCTCGCGTTCGCGCCGGTGATGGAGCAGTACGTCGTGCCGAACGCGGAGGACGTGCTCGCGGCGATTCGTCGCACGGTGGGGAAGTAGCCGTGGCCTCCGAGGTGAAGCTCCCTCGTCTCGGCCAGGGCATGGAGTCCGGCACCGTGAACAAGTGGCTGAAGTCGGAAGGCGACACGGTCGCGAAGGGCGAGCCGCTCTTCGAGGTCGACACCGACAAGGTCACGCAGGAGGTCGAGTCGGACTTCGACGGCGTCCTGCTGAAGATCGTGCTCGAGTCGGGTGAGGCGCCCGTCGGCCAGACGATCGCGTTCATCGGCGAAGCCGGCGAGCAGGTGAGCGTTGCAGAACCGCCGCCCACAACACCCGAACTACGTTCGGCGGAGCCGAACTTCGTTCGTGAGTTTGTCGAGACGCCAGCACCCTCCGCGACAAACGGCCGCGTCAAGGCATCCCCGCTCGCCCGCCGCCTGGCCCGCGAGAAGGGCATCGACATCGCGTCGCTGCAGGGCACCGGGCCCGACGGCCGCATCGTCGCGCGCGACGTCGAAGGCGCGCGCTCGACCGCTGCTCCTGCCGCCGTCCCGGTCGGCGAGATCGAGTCGATCCCGCTCACGAACATCCGCAAGACGATTGCGCGCCGGCTGACCGCCGCGTGGCAGGCGCCCGTCTTCCAGCTGACGGTGAGCATCGACATGACGCGCGCGAACGAGCTCGTCGCCGCTGCGCGCGAGCTGAATCCCGAGGTGCGCGTCACCGTCACCGACCTGCTCACGAAGGTCTGCGCGCAGGCACTGATGCGCCACCCCGGCGTGAACGTGCAGTACACCGAGGACGC
>DATAUN010000206.1:0-7060 GCA_036268235.1 Gaiellaceae bacterium | reverse complement strand
CATCAGCCGGTCGACGATCCCGCGCATGACGGCATCGACCTCGCCGTGGAGCGCGGCTACCTCGAGCTCGGGACGAAGCGGTGCGCTCACGCGATGAGGCCCATTCTGAGCGCTGTCGCGACCGCTTGCGTGCGGGTCGTGGCGCCCAGGCGGTCACATGCCTTCCTGAGGTGAGTGCGCACGGTTTCCGAGCTGATTCCGAGACGACGCCCGATCTCCTCGTGCTGAAGACCTTCGGCGAGGAGCGTGAGCACGTCGAGCTCGCGCGGCGTCAGCTTGCCGGTCACCGCCTGCGAGCGCACGCCGGGGTCGAGGTACGAGCGGCCGGCGAGCACCGCCTCGAGTGCGCGCACGAGGTCGGCGAGCGGCGCCTCCTTGAGCACGAGCGCCGTCGCGCCCGCGGCGAGCACGTCCTTCGCGATCTGCTCGTCGGCGTCGCCGGTGTAGACGCAGATCCGCGTGTCGGGCGACACGTCGTGGATCGCCGTGACGAGCTCGAGCCCCGACAGCCGCGGCATGCGGAAGTCGACGAGTGCGAGCTCCGGCTTCTCGGCCTCGGCAAGCAGGACGGCGCGACGGCCGTCCGAAGCCGGGCCGACGATCTCGAAGCCGCTTTCGCTCAGGTAATTGGCGACCGCCGACGTCAGCGCCGGGTGGTCGTCGGCGATCAGACAGCGTGGATCGTTCATGGCTTCACCTCCGCGTGCATCGACGTGTGGGAGAGAACGGGTTGAGCGGCGCGTGCAGTCACCAGTCCACGGACGCGGGAGGCGAGCGCCTCCAGGTACGGGCCGCCCTTGACGACGTAGTCGGAGGCTCCGTGGCGGAACGCCTCGATCGCGGTGTTCTCGGCCCCCTGGCCCGTCAGCAACACGACGGGGGTTGAGCTGTCGTTCGAGTGGAGCGCATCGAGAACCCGAAGCCCCGATCCGTCCGGAAGCAGCGAGTCGATGACGGCAAGCGACCACTCGGCTCCCTGCACGAGTTCCGTCGCGTCCGAGACGGTGCTCGCGCGCACGACGACGGCTCCTTCGAGCGCCTGCTCGAGCACGTCGGTCAGCAAGGCGGCGTCCTTGTCGTCGTCCTCGACGAGGAGGACGGCGACCGGGCGCGGGCTCTCATCGGCGCGCGGCAGTTCGAGCAGATGCAGGCCTTCGGTCGAGAGCACGAGCTCGCCCGACTCGATCAGCGCGAGAACGATGTCGACGATTTGCGCGTCCCATTGCCGGCCCGTGTTCTTGCGCAGCTCGCTCACGATGCCGTCCGGGTCGAGTGGGCTCCGGTACAGCTGCCGCGAGGACATCACCTCGACGGAGTCGGCGACCGAGACGATGCGTGCGCCGATCGGGATCTCCTCGCCGGCGAGGCGGTCGGGGTAGCCCGCGCCGTCCCACCGCTCGTGGTGGTGGCGCACGACCGGTCGTGCCGCCGCGAGCAGGTCGAGCGGCTCGAGCAGCTTGTCGCCGATCTCGGGATGCGTCTCCACGATGAGACGCTCTTCTTCGTCGAGTGCCGCCGGCTTCAGCAGGACGCGGTCGGGGATGCCGATCTTGCCGATGTCGTGGAGGATCGCGCCGAGCCGGATCGTCTCGACCTCGTCGTGCGAGAGGCCGACCTCCTCCGCGATGCGGACGGCGAGCGAGGCGAGCCGCTCGCAGTGCCCGTGCAGGTAGGAGTCGCGCGCCTCGATTGCGTTCGCGAGCGCGCTGGCGAGCGTCGGCGCGAGCAGCCGCTCGCGGAGCTCTTCGCGGCTGCGAGTCGCGCGCTCGAGCGCGTGCGCGACGGCCGACTGGAGATCGGCGTGCGCGAACGGCTTCGTGACGAGGCCGGCCGCGCCGCGCGTCAACGCCTGGCTCAGCGTCTCGTAGGTGCCGGCGCCTGTCACGAGCACGACGGGCAGCGACGCCTGCCGGCTGCGCACCGCTTCGAGCAGCTCGAGCCCGGAGAGCCCGGGCATGATCACGTCGCTGACGACGAGGTCGAACTCGTCGTCGAGGAGCGTCAGTGCGCGCTCCGCGCTGTCGGCGCCGATCACCTCGTGGCCGGCGGCCTCGAGGATCTCCATCACGAGGACGCGGATGACGTCCTCGTCGTCGATCACCAGGATGCGGCTCATGCCGTCTCGAGCTCCTCGACCGCGACCGGGAGGCGCAGCGTGAAGGTCGCGCCGTGCTCGACTTCGGACGTCGCGGTCAGGCTGCCGCCATGCGCCTCGGCGATGCCGAGGCTGACGGAGAGGCCGAGACCGGTGCCACCCGTCAGGCGCTTCGTCGTAAAGAACGGCTCGAAGATCCGGTCGAGCAGGTCCGGCGCGATGCCCGGCCCGTCGTCGGAGACCGACGCGAGCACGTGGTCGCCCTCGCGGCGGACGTCGACGCGTACGGTGCCGCCGTTCGGCATCGCCTGGCGCGCGTTCGCGATCAGGTTCAGGAAGATCTGCTTGAGCTGGTTCGGGCTGCCCTGGATGTGCGCGCCCGAGTCGTCGTAGACGTCGACGAGCTCGATGCCCTTGTGGGCATTCGTCCGCCGGACGAGGTCGATCGTCGAATGGACGACGTCTTCGAGTGGCACGACATGACGTTCATCGGCGTTCTCGCGCGCAAAGTCGAGCAGCGCGCGGACGATCTCCTTGATCTCGAGGCCGGTCTGCTGGATCAGCTCCAGCCGCTGGCGCTGCCGCGACTCGGGCTCGGACTCCTTGAGCAGGAACTCGGTCAGGCCGAGGATTGCGAAGAGCGGGTTGTTGATCTCGTGCGCCACGCCGGCTGCGAGCTCGCCGATCGCCGCCAGCTTTCCGCTCTGCACGAGCTGCTGGTCGAGGCGGCGCTTCTCTGTGAGGTCGGTGATCATCGCGAGCAGCAGCACGACCTCGCCGTCGTCCCCGGGGATCCCGTGTGAGGAGACCTCCACCGGCAGCGGACGGCCGTCCTTGCGCCGGTAGACGCGGTGGACGACAGAGCCGGGCTCGAATCCCCGTGTCCCGTCCTCCTCCGGGTCCCACCACGGGAACGGCGGCCGCACGCCGACGATCTCGTCGCGCTCGAAGCCGGTCAGGTCGAGGAACGCCTGGTTCGCGGAGAGAAACTCGCGCGTCCCGGCCGCGCCGACGGTGAGCGGGATCGGCAGCGAGTTGAAGAGCGCGTAGAGCGTGCGTTCGTTCAGGACCTCGCGCGCATGCTCGTAGGTGACGTCGCGGAACACGATCACCGCGCCGCCGGAGACCGGCGACACGCTGCCGTCGAGCACGAGCTCGCGCCCGTCGAGCGCGGTCGCGCGAATGCGGAAGCGGCCGCTCTCACCGCTCTCGATGACGGACGTGCCGGGAACGGTGTCCGCGACCAGGTCGAACGGCTCGCCCTCCAGCGTCCGTGGGTTGAAGAGCGAGGTCTGGTACGCGATGTCGGGCGGCAGTGCGAGCATCGCCCGCGCGGCGGCGTTCACCGTCACCGTCAACCCGTCGGCAACGATCACGCCGTCGGCGACGCCGTCGAGCACCGAGTCGAGCCGAGTCCGCTCGCGCTCGCGCGGCGAGCGCTCCGCGAGCGAGCTGAGGCGCGACAGCGATTGGAGCAACTCGGTCGCGCGCGCCGCCTCGTCGTCCGTGAGCAAGGTGCGCCATGACGCGTGGAAGACTGCGCGCGTGCTCTCGGTGACGAGCGGCACGATCAGGACGGTCGCGATCGCCGATCCAGGATCGGAGTGGTTGTCGACGTCGGGCTCTCCGGTCTCGAGCGCCTTGGCGATCCGCTCGTCGCCCGGGATCGACAGGCCCTCGTCGCCGGCAGCGGCGACGTGCTCGAGCCCGTCCTCCCAGAGGCTCACCCCGAGCCGGTCGGCGCCGAGCACGCGCAGCCCGAGCTCCGCGAGCACCTGGAAAGCCTCGCGCAGCGTCGGCGCCTGATTGACGGCGATTGCCGCTTCGATGAGCTCGTCCGGGTGCCCGGACGTCTCGGGAACTGTCGTGGTCGGCCGCAAAGTCGCTACAAACTCCCGCAGAGATGACGAGAGAACTATTGGCAACAGCGGCTCCAACCGGTATCCCTAGAGGTGTGCTGCGCGCCTCCCCCGAATCGGGGATCCCCCGGATAGCGCTCTGTGGCTGACGCGGGCCCGGTCACGTGCGTGATCGCCGACGACCATCCGGCCGTGCTCGAGGCGGTCGCGGAGTTCCTCGCCCACAGCGGCGTGGAGGTCGTGGGCCGCGCTTCCGACGGCGAGGAGGCGCTCGAGCGGATCGAGCAGCGCCGGCCGCGGGTCGCCCTCGTCGACGTGCGCATGCCGAAGCTCGGCGGCATCGAGCTCGCGCGGCGCGCGAAGCGCGCTGCGCCCGAGACGGCGATCCTGCTCTACACGGGCTACGGCGACCGGGCGCTCCTCACGGAGGCGCTCGACGCGGGCGTTGCCGGGTTCGTGCTGAAAGAGGCGCCGATGGACGACCTGTTGCGCGCGGTGCGTGACGTTGCGGCCGGCACGACGTACGTCGACCCGGTGCTCGCGGGAACGCTCGCCGCGTCGTCGCTCGGCTCGGAGCTGCCGCAGCTCACCCAGCGCGAGCGCGACGTGCTTCGTCTGCTCGCCGACGGCCACTCCAACGAGGAGATCGGCAAGCGGCTCTTCATCTCGGCCGAGACCGTCCGCACGCACGTGCGCAAGGCGATGGACAAGCTCGACGCCGACACGCGCACACAGGCTGTCGCTCGCGCGCTTCGCGATCATCTGATCGCGTAGCTGTCGAGTTACTTGACGCGCTTCGGCTTGGCCTTCGGCTTCGCCGGCGCAGTGCTCGTCGTCGCCGGGGCGAAGGCCTTCACAGTCGTCGGCTGCTGCACGGTGTTCGGTGCGCCGATCAGCTGTGCGAGAAGCGCACGGAATGCGGCCGGCGGCATGCCGCCTGCCTCGTTGTCCTGCGACGTCGGCCGCATCGAGTTCTGCGGCGACGGCCAGTAGGCCCACGCCAGCTCCGACGCGAAGCGCTCGCAGGCGTGGTCGGCGTGCTGGAGGCCGGCCACTTCGTAGCACCAGTCCTTGCCGCCGAGCGCCTGCTGGAGGGTCGCGCGCTTCGCGCTGTCGAGCAGGAAGAAGTCGACCTCGTGGCCGAACTCGTGCTGGACGACGCCCCAGGAGAACTCGCCGGAATCGAGCAGCGAGGCATCGAGGAAGACGGCGCCGTACGAGGCGTAGGAGGTGCCGAACGGGCCGATGTTGACCGTGATCGTCTGCGGGATCAGCCCCCACGAGAAGCTGGACGCGTTCAGCGCCGCCACGACCTGGGCGCGCTCGGCGGGCGTGCCGCCGACGAACGTGTAGTTGCCGCCGCCGGCGCGCGCATTCTGGGTGAAGGCGCAGGCGAGGGAAGCCGCGAGGAGGAGCAGGAGTAGGGCTGTGCGCCGCATGTCTTCACCATCGGGGAAGCCGGGCCTTCGTGCGATTCCCGGGACGCGGCGTCGTAGCCGGGGATCGGGGTGCACTTCCGTTCCCCGGATCGGGTGACGTTTTCGGCGGGACTGCGTAGGAAACAGGACGCACCGTGCCGGAAACGATCGAAACCGACGTCCCGAAGCGGCTCGACCGGCTGCCCTGGTCGCACTGGCACTGGCTCGTCGTCTACGCCCTCGGCTTCGTCTGGATCCTCGACGGGCTCGAGGTGACGATCGTCGGCTCGATCGGGCCGACGCTCCAGAAGGCATCGCTCCACCTCTCGTCGTTCCAGGTCGGCCTGATCGGCGCGTTCTACGTCGGCGGCGCGGTGACGGGCGCGCTGGCGTTCGGCTACATGACCGACCGGTGGGGCCGCAAGAAGCTCTTCATGATCACGCTCTCGCTCTACCTCGTCGCCACCGTCTTGACCGCGTTCTCGTTCAGCGCGTGGAGCTTCTTCCTCTTCCGCTTCATCGCCGGTGCCGGCATCGGCGGCGAGTACTCGGCGATCAACAGCGCGATCGACGAGCTGATCCCAGCGCGGGTGCGCGGCTGGGTCGATCTCGCGATCAACGGCTCGTGGTGGCTCGGCACCGCCGCCGGCGCACTGCTCTCCCTCGTGTT
Source organism: Gaiellaceae bacterium (assembly GCA_036268235.1). Classification (GTDB taxonomy): domain Bacteria; phylum Actinomycetota; class Thermoleophilia; order Gaiellales; family Gaiellaceae; genus PALSA-600. Next base: position 1,018 of record DATAUN010000206.1, on the reverse strand, counting down.
CCTCGACGACAAGATCTTCCGGATCGACCTGGGCTGGCGCCTCACGTTCGGTCTCGGCGCGATCCTCGGCATCGCGGTGCTCCTGACGCGGCGCGCGATCCCGGAGAGCCCGCGCTGGCTGATGATCAAGGGGCGAAAGGACGAAGCGGAGCAGATCGTCTCGCAGATCGAGCGTCGCGTCGCCGAGCAGACCGGCGAGGAGCTCGAGCCGCCCGGTGACCCGATCGAGCTCGAGCCGCGCGAGTCCACCGGCTTTGTCGAGATCGCGAAGACGATGTTCTCGCGCTACACGAGCCGCACTGTCCTCGGCCTGATGATGATGAGCGCGCAGGCGTTTGCCTACAACGCGGTCTTCTTCACCTACGGCCTCGTCCTGACCACGTTCATGCACGCGAACAGCTCACACATCGGGTGGTACATCTTCCCGTTCGCGATCGGGAACTTCCTCGGGCCGCTGCTGCTCGGGCCGCTCTTCGACAAGGTCGGCCGGCGGATCATGCTGACGTTCACCTGGACGGTGTCCGGAACCGTGCTGATCGTCACCGCGATCCTGTTCCAAGCCGGCTCGCTCACGGCCGTATCGCTGACGGTTCTCTGGTGCGTCGTCTTCTTCTTCGCCTCGGCGGCCGCGAGCGCTGCGTACCTGACGGTGAGCGAGGTCTTCCCGCTCGAGATCCGCGCCATGGCCATCGCCTTCTTCTATGCCGTCGGCACGGGGCTCGGCGGCATCATCGGCCCCGCGCTCTTCGGGAAGTTGATCGGCTCGAAGAGCACGACCGAGACGATGATCGGCTTTCTGATCGCGGCGGTCTGGCTGGTGGCCGCCGGGATCACGGCGTGGTTTCTTGCCGTCGACGCGGAGCAGAAGCCGCTCGAGGAGGTCGCGGAGCCCCTGTCGGCCGAGGCGGGGAAAGGCGACGGGAACGAGCGTGGCGCGGGCTATTCGGCGCGCAAGGGCGCGCACTGGTCGCCGCGCTATTCGTTCCACGGCGACGGCGACCCGCTCGACGGACAGGTG
>DATAUN010000205.1:0-2676 GCA_036268235.1 Gaiellaceae bacterium | reverse complement strand
GTCGAGAACGCGACGTAGCGGCGCGGCAGCTCGTCGAGCTCCTCGCCGCCGTGGAACGCGGCCATCGGCACCTCCGACGTCCCGACGAGGTACAGATCGTCCTCCGGCACCGCGTAGAAGTCGCCCTTGTCCGACGGGAAGAAGCCCGTGCCGTACATCGCTTCCTCGCGCACGAGCACCGGCGGCAGCACCGGGACGTGGCCCTTCTGCACGATCCGCTCGAGCGCCCAGCGATACAGCGAGATCTCGAGCAGCGCGACGTCGCCGACGCGGTAGACGAAGCGCGAGCCGGACACCTTCCCGCCGCGCTCCACGTCGATCCATCCGTGCGCGGCCGAGAGCTCGAGGTGGTCGCGCGCCTCGAACGAGAAGACCGGCGGATCGCCGACCTCCTTCACCGTGACCGCGTCCTCCTCGGTGAAGCCGTCCGGCGTGTCCTCCGCCGGCGGGTTCGGAACGCGATCCCACAGCTCGCGCAGACGCTCCTCGGCCGCGGCCAGCTCGCCCTCGAGCGGCTGCAGCTCTTCCTTCACCGCCTGCAGCTCGACGAGCTGCGCCGGCGTCGGCTTGCCTTTCAGCTTCGTCTTCGCGCGCAGCTCCTCGACCTTCGTCTGGAGCTTCCGCTTGCCCTCGTCGACCTCGAGCAGCTCGTCGAGCAGCTCGGCCACGCCCTTGCGCGCGAGCGCAGCGCGGAAGCGCTCGGGGTCGTGGCGGGCTGCGGCGAGGTCGATCATCGCTTCGAGTCTAGAACCGCCTCGATCACCTGGGCGACACCTTCGTCCTCGGCAGACGGGCAGACCCACTTCGCGATCGCCTTCACGCGCTCGCTCGCGTTCTCGACGGCAATCCCGTACGCGGGCCACTCGACGAGCTCGAGATCGTTCTCGCCGTCGCCGAACGCGATCGTCTCCTCCTTCGTGAAGCCGAGATAGTGCGCGAGGAAGTCCATGCCCGCGCCCTTCGTCACGCCCTTGCGCGCGAACTCGAGGAAGTGCGGCAGCGATTTGGCGATGAACTCCCGCTCGCCGAAGCGCGCCTTCATACGCGGCTCGAGCTCGTCGAGCTTCGCGGGCTCGCCGACGCAGACGAGCTTCGTCGGCTCCGCATCCAGCCAGTCGAGCAGGTCGCCGACGACGTGGAAGGTGATGCGGTTCAGGTTCGCGTACGCGCGCGCCTCGGGCGTGTCGCTCGCCACGTACAGCTCGTCGTCGATGTAGACGTTCGGCGAGTAGCCCTCCTCGGCGAGCGCGGCAATCGTCTCGCGCGCGAGCTCGAGCTGCAGCGGCTCGTGCCGCAGCCAGCGGCCGTCGGCGTCGGCGACGACCGCTCCCTGGTAACAGATGACCGGCGCCTCGACGCCCGCGGGCGCGAGCGCCTGCCGCACCGACTGCACCATCCTCCCCGTCACGACGATCACCGGCAGGCCGGCGTCGCGGGCGCGGCGGAGCGCGGCGATCGTGCGCTCGTGGAGCACGCCGTCGGTCCAGGCGAGCGTGCGGTCGAAGTCGGTCGCGACGACGCGGACGTCGCGCGGAAAGTCGTCCGGGAGACGGACGGCGCTACCCGCTCGTGCTGCCGCCGGTGATCTTGACGATGTACGCGGCGACGTCCGCGATCTGCTTCGTGGACAGCTGGCCCTTGAAGGGCGGCATCGCGCCGGCCCCGTTGACCACGTTGTGCACGACGAGCGAGAGCGGGACGTGCGCGTTCGTCAGCACCGGGCCGACCGTTCCGGTCGAGTGAGCGTCCGCGAGCGTGTGGCAGCCGGTGCAGCCCGCGCTCAGGAAGACCGCCTTGCCGGCGGTCGGGTCGCCGTTCTTGTACTCCGCCGGGACCACCGCGACCGCCTGCTTCGCGACCGTTCCGACGACCGTCGTCGGAAGCGGCTTGAGCGTCTTCTCGCCCGGCTTCGAGGTGGAGCAGCCGGCGGCGAAGACGAGCACGATCGCGAGCGGGACGAGGCGGCGCACGAGCGCGAGTCTATACACGGGTCGCGCTGTTCAGTCCGCGTTAAGCGCCGACGCTGAGGACCGTGCCGATCCCTACAATCAGGGCCATGAAGCGGAAAACGTACGGACGGGACGCGGGGCTCACCCTGCGGATGCTCTTCACCACGGGACTGCTCGGGCTGCTGTACGTGATCTTCGCGGTCGTCCTGTTCAGTGCGTTCAACGTCGGCCTCGTACCGATGCTCGTGATCGTGATCGGGATCGCGTTCTTCCAGTACTACACCTCCGACAAGCTCGCCCTCGCCGCCGCAGGCGCGAAGGTCGTTACGCGTGAGGAGCAGCCGCAGCTGCACGACATGGTCGAGCGGCTCTGCGCGATGGCCGATCTGCCGAAGCCGAAGGTCGCCGTCATGAACACCCCGATGCCGAACGCGTTCGCGACCGGCCGCTCGCCGAAGCACGCCGCGATCTGCGTCACCACCGGGCTCTGGGAGCGACTCGAGCCGAAGGAGGTCGAAGGCGTCCTCGCCCATGAGCTCTCGCACATCGCGAACCGGGACGTGCTCGTGATGACGGTCGCCAGCTTCTTCGCGATGCTCGCGGCGATGCTCACGCGCTTCGGCCTCTACGCCGGGATGTTCGGCGGCTTCGGCGGCAACAACCGCAACAACAACGGCAACAACGGCGTGCCGATCTGGCTGATCGTCACGCTCGTCGCGATGCTGAC
>DATAUN010000204.1:0-2755 GCA_036268235.1 Gaiellaceae bacterium | reverse complement strand
CGCAAGCTGCCGGGCGTGCAGGTCACAGGCGAGACGGCGTGGTACCTCGACACGGCTGCGAGTCTCGAGCGGCATCTTCCGTATGCGTTCGGCCTGCTGGCCGCCGTCGTGCTCGTGCTGCTCTTCCTCGTCACGCGTTCGTTCGTGCTGCCGCTGAAGGCGATTCTGATGAACGCACTCAGCCTGTCGGCCGCGTTCGGGATCCTCGTCTGGATCTTCCAGGACGGAAGGCTCGAGAGCGTGCTCCGCTACCGCAGCGAGGGCGCGCTCGAGCTGACCCAGCCGGTGCTCCTCTTCGCGATCGCGTTCGGGCTCGCGACCGACTACGGCGTGTTCCTGCTCGCCCGGATCCGCGAGGCGCACGAGGCGGGGCTCGAGAATCGCGAGGCAGTCGCCCTCGGACTCGAACGAACCGGCCGCGTCGTTACCGCGGCCGCTGTCCTCTTCTGTGTCGCCGTCGGCTCGTTTGCGACCTCGTCGATTGTGCTCGTCAAGGAGATGGGGCTCGGGATCGCGCTCGCGGTCGCGATCGACGCGTCGCTCGTCCGGGCACTCCTCGTGCCGAGCCTGATGGCGCTGCTCGGCGATTGGAATTGGTGGCGGCCGGGCAGGAAGCCAGGCTAAGATGCGCGCAATGGAGCAGCTTCTTACGTAGCGCAGGGAACCTCGCGGCACCGCCGCGCCGGCGTCCCATGGCCTCTCACGCGAGAGGCTTTTTCATTTCTAGGGAGATGCGATGGACAGGTACGACGCACACGCAATCGAGGCCAAGTGGCAGCAGGTGTGGGAGGCGGAGCAGGCCTTCCACGTCGACAACCCCGAGCCCGGGGACGACCGCCCGCGCTTCTACCAGCTCGAGATGCTGCCGTACCCGTCCGGGACGCTGCACATGGGGCACGTCCTCAACTACACGCTGGGCGACGTCGTCACGCACTTCCGCCGGCGCACCGGTCACCGGGTGCTGCGCCCGATGGGTTTCGACTCGTTCGGGCTGCCCGCCGAGAACGCTGCGATCCGCGAAGGCGGCAACCCGCTCGAGATCACCGAGCGCAACATCGAGTCGATCCGCAAGCAGATGCGCCGCATGGGGTGGGCGATCGACTGGCAGCGCGAGGTCTCCGCGCACGAGCCGACCTTCTACCGCTGGACGCAGTGGCTCTTCCTGAAGTTCTTCGAAGAGGGACTCGTGTACCGCAAGGAGGCGCCGGTCAACTGGTGCCCGTTCGACCAGACGGTGCTTGCAAACGAGCACGTCGTCGACGGGCGCTGCTGGCGCTGCGGGAACATCGTCGAGGCGCGGAACATGGCGCAGTGGTTCTTCAAGATCACTGCGTACTCCGACCAGCTGCTCGACGACCTGCAGACGATCGACTGGCCGGAGCGCACGAAGAAGATCCAGACGGCGTGGATCGGCCGCTCGGAAGGAGCGGAGATCCTGTTCCGCGTCGACGAGCTCGATCTGGACATTCCCGTCTTCACGACGCGCCCCGACACGCTCTTCGGCGCGACGTTCTTTGTCGTCGCTCCCGAGTCGCCGCTCGTCGATCGCTTGGTGGAAGGCACCGCGCTCGCCGACGAAGTGCGCGGCTATGCGCGTGTCGCGGCGGCGCGGCCGACCGAGGAGCGCGAGCAGCGCGAGAAGACCGGCGTCTTCACCGGCCGCTACGCGACGAACCCGGTCAACGGCGCGCGGATTCCGATCTGGGTCGCGGACTACGTCCTGATGGAGTACGGCACTGGCGCGATCATGGCTGTGCCGGCGCACGACGAGCGCGACGCGGAGTTCGCCGCGACCTACGAGCTGGCCGTCGTTCCGGTGATCTCCGACGACGGGACGCTCGTCAACTCGGCGCAGTTCGACGGGCTGCCGTTCGAGGAGGCGAAGCACGCGATCGTCGCTTGGCTGCACGAACAAGGGCGCGGTGCGGAGGCGGTCAACTTCCGCCTGCGCGACTGGAGCTTCTCGCGGCAGCGCTACTGGGGCGCGCCGATCCCGGTCGTGCACTGCGAGCGCGACGGGATCGTGCCGCTACCGGCCGACCAGCTGCCGCTGCTGCTGCCGGAGGTCGAGGACTACCGGCCGAAGGGCAAGCCGCCGCTCGCGACCAACGAGGAATGGATGAACACGACCTGCCCGAAGTGCGGCGGCCCTGCGCAGCGCGAGGCGGAGACGATGGACACCTTCGTCGACTCGTCCTGGTACTTCCTGCGCTACTGCGATCCGTACAACGACAACGCGCCGTTCGAGCGCGGGATCGTCGACGCGTGGCTGCCGATCGACCAGTACATCGGCGGCATCGACCACGCGAAGGGCCACCTGCTCTACTCGCGCTTCTTCGTCAAGGCGATGAGCGACTTCGGGATGCTCGGCTTCCGCGAGCCGTTCCAGCGGCTGTTCCACCAGGGCTGGGTGCGCCTGGACGGGAAGCGGATGTCGAAGTCGCAGGGCGGTGTCGGCCCGGACGAGCTGATCGAGCTGTTCGGCGCCGACGCGATCCGCATCTACATCCTCTTCCAGGGGCCCGCCGACCAGGACATCGACTGGACGCCGGACGGGATCGAGGCGACGGTGCGCTTCATCCGGCGGCTCTGGCGGGTCGTCCACGAGGCGGCCGCGCAGGCGCCGTCGCCGGTCGGCGTCGACACGCCGCTTGCCCGCAAGGCGCACGAGACGATCGCGCGCGTCACGGACGACATCGAGCGTCGCTTCGTCTTCAACACGCCGATCGCAGCGGTGATGGAGCTCGTCAACGAG
>DATAUN010000203.1:0-9439 GCA_036268235.1 Gaiellaceae bacterium | reverse complement strand
CAGAAGGTCACGCTTGCAGAAGAGCTCGCGCACATCGTGCTCGGGCATCCGCCGAGCCTTCTTGACGGCGACGCTGGAGTGCGCACGTACGACACTGATGTTGAGAGTGAGGCGTACTCGGTCGGCTCTGCGATGGTGCTGCCGTACCAGCCGCTGTTCAACAGCGTGCGCGACGGCACAACGGAGGCCACGATCGCTGTGCGCTACGGCGTGTCGACGCGGTTCGTTGTCGCGCGCATTAACCGATGCGGGCTTCGTCCGATGTACCGCAAGCGTCACCGACGCAGTGCATGAAGAACGCTACGTCCGCCAGAGGTGGCAGTAAGCACAGTTCGGGTCGCCTTGGTCCGTCGAGCGACGAACGAGTCGCTTCTCGCCGTAGTAGACAAGCTGCGGCGCCGGCTCGCGGATTCCCGTGATCCAGCCCATGAGCTCGGTGACGGCGAGCGCGGCGACCACGCCGTTGACCGAGACGACGGCGGGGCCGGTTTCTCCGAGCGCGCTCTGCTTGATCCCGTAGACCTCATCGTGCGCGCGCCGCGCGTCTTCCGGCAGGCTCGCGCGTCTGATGTCCTCTTGGTCGAGTAGTCCCAGGCAGTGCAGACAGCGCGATCCGTCGCAGAAGACGATGCGACCGCCGTACGTCGGCTCGCCGTCGTTGTCGATCCCGGTGTCGCTTGCGAGGTCGAAGTAGGGGAGATGGTGGCGGGCGGCGAGTTCGGTGAGCTGAAGTCGCACAAGGTCGTTGTCAACGCAGCCGAAAACGACGGTGCGGTCGGCGAACGCCTCATGCGCCTGTTCGAGCTTCACCGGATAGGTCGCGACCGTCGCGTCGGGATCGATCTCGAGGATCAGCCGTTCCGCGACATCGACCTTCGGCGTCTTCTCCTCGACGTCCGCGGGACGCGAGCCGACAACGCGGTTGCGGCTCGAGCCAGTGATGATGTCGTGGTCGACGAGCGCGTCGTCGGGGACACCGAGGAAGGTCAGCTGTTGCGCAAGATGGCTTCCGAGCCCGCCGAGGCCGACGATCAACGCGCGCGTCTCGCGGATCTTCCGCTGGCCCTCCGGCCCGAACAGCGCGACCTGCCGGGTGAACCTGTTTTCGTCCTCAGCCATGGCTCCTCCGCTCCCGACGGCGTTCGATGTCGGCGAACGTTTCACCGGTCGCGCGCTGCGCGACGCCCTCGACGACCAGCTCGTCGATCTGCTGCGGCGACCGCGGGTCGTCGATCCACGCCCAGCCGTCAAACGTGCCGTCGTCCGAGACAACCAGCGCGGCGTAAGGCGTGCGCTGAAGCCGCCACCACAGATGCGGCACCCACTCGTCGAACCCCCAGCGGTCGCTCGCTGAGAAGGCGGCCGTGTATTGACCACCGTGGGAATGGATCTCGACGAGCGACAGCTGCTCGCGGGTCGCCCACTGGATCATTTCCGCTCGCGTCTCGTCAGTTAGCTCGACGTGCACGGGCGTCTGCAGCGCGTATCCGTCCTCGAGCACCGGTCGCCACGCGCCCAACGTGAAGATGCCGGCGTCCGCGATGTAGTCGGCGAGGAAGAAGCCGACCTGCTCAGGCTTCGCGAGGTGCTCTGGGACGCCGGCGTAGACGGCGTCGTCGGCGAGGAGACGGATCATGAGCCCTCCCTCAGCCGCACGGCGAAGCTCTCGACGAAGTTGACCATGTTCGCGCCCTGCCTGATCGTCTCGATCGTCGGCGACGGCGACCACGCCTCCGGCGCCCAGGAGAACTGTCCCCAGCCGGCGCCGAGGTCGATGGTCACGTTCGGCGTATAGCTGCCGGGCGTTGCGCCGCCTGCCAGCGTCAGCGGCGGCTTCACCCAGAAGCCGTACGGCTGCTCGCCCGGCAGCTGGGCCGGGATTCGGAACGCGAGCTCGACTACCTCGACGTTCCAGATCCCGGCCGGCAGCCGGTACTCGGGGAAGCGGCACCAGAGATCCGGCCGGATCGCGAGCTCCGGGAACCGCCCTTTCAGCAGCGCGATCTCGGCATCGACGCGCTCCTGCACCGTCTAGCCCCTCTTGAACGAGACCTTCTTGCCGAACCCCTTGCCGGGCTTCAGCTCGATCGTCTCGGTGTCGGTGAGCGTGCGCTCACTGTTGTCCTTCGCGTCGACCTCGATCACCTGCTGGGTCGATTCCCAGCTGGCGAGCGACCGGATCTGCGCGACGGTGATGGTCGCCTCGTGCCACTCGTGGACGACGCCCTCGATGTTGACCTCGTACTCGTTGCCAGCGTCCGGCTTGGCGACGGTCTCTGAAGCAGTCATAGTTCCTCCAAGGTTGGGGCTTCCGCCCGGTGTTCGACGGGCGCAACGTTCGTCTCGTGAAACGTCCGTGCTATTGTAGCAACGGATCGGACGACGTCGGCTTACGGCCTGTGGCGGCGGCCCGAAACGCGACGGGGCGGGTGACGCTACGGTCACCCGCCGATGGCCGAGCCCCGTGAAGACCTCGTGCGAACACCGTGCGAACAGATGCGTGACGAACCGTGCGGAAACGCCCGGTTTGGGAACGCCTGCAAACACGGCCAAAACCTAGCCTATGCAGGCATTTCCACTGCTCGAAATACGAGGAGTGGATTCTGCTGCGGCATCACCTCGGATACGAGGACGGCGTACGGATCCGTCGTCTCTCTCCTGGGGAGGGGGCGACGATGCTGCTGGTACCAGGCGAGCAGCGCGTCCTTCACCGGCGACACAGTAGAAGCCTCGCACGACGGCCTTGACTTTGCAGTACAAAGTGAGTTAGCTTTGTGAGGCAAAGTCAAACGCACCGCGGAAAGGACTCGAGATGAATGGGAATGACCACGGCGCCGTGAGCCCGCTCATGGCTCCGCCGCCCCCGGATGGCGCGACCGTCCTCCGCTCGCTTCCCTGGCTGCTCCTCGCCTCCGGTCTGCGGGCCTTCGGGGGGACGATGCTCATCCTGTGGGCGACCGTGCCCAACCCCGGGGTCGGCACCGTCGGCCGCGTCGTGATCGGCGTCACGGGAGTCGCGGTGCTCGCGCTCGCGGGCCGGACGCTGACCGAGGGTGTCCGCGTCGACGCGCGCGGGGTGTTCGTGCGGAACATCTTCCGCTCGTGGCGGCTCCGGTGGGACGAGATCGAGGACGTCGGGCCGGACAAGCACTGGTTCAACCTCTCGTTCGCGCTGCGCGACGGCAGGCGAGTCCCTGCCCGTGGCTACGGCGCGGTCTCGCGGCCTGAGCGGGAGCGCCTGGCATCGCTGCTTCGAGCTGCGCGTCCAGTGGCGGCGACATGAGCGAGTGGTTCGACACGTTCAGTGCGCCGAAACCTGCGCCGGACCCCTACGAGGAGGCGGCAGCCGAGCCGGCAACGCCCGAGATCGACGAAGAGCTCGATCCCCGCGCGGCCGCCGCGATCCTCGCGCAGACGACGGAACGGGCGGAGCGCGAGCTCGATCGCCGACCGACGTTTCTCATGCTTGTCGCCGCCGGGGTGGTTCTCATCGTGTACGGCGCCCTCTGGATCTCGGTGCGCCACCAGCATCCGTACTCGGGCCCGACGGGCTGGGCGCTAGGGGTGCTGTACGGGACGCTCGCTGTCTGGATTGCCTTCTATCTCGCAGTCCGGACACGAGCGACGAGCGGCGTCAGTGGGCGCGCGATGCGTCAAGGCCGCTTCGAAGGCCTTACGTTCGCGACGGTGTGGGTCTTCGTCTACGTGTTTCAAGGAGCGCTGCACCACGCGGGCGCGAGCGACGCAATCGCGTACGGCATCTACCCCGCTGCGGCGCCGCTGCTCATCATCGGCGGGGCGGCCGCGGTGCACCAGGCCGCCCGGCAGAACTGGCCGTGGGCCGGGTTCGCGCTCGGTGCGGTCGTCCTCGGGGGCCTCGCCTCCTACGCCGGGCCTCGCGCCGTCTGGGGGATCGTCGGCGTGGGGCTCTTCGTGCTACTCATCGCACGCGCCGCGCAGACGTGGCTGACCCGCCGCTGAGGATGGCCGACGAGCTCGATCCCCTGATCCACGTCCCGGCGCGGCTGCGAATCGTGGCCACCTTGGCGGCGCTGGAAGACGGCGACGCGCTCTCGTTCACGCGGCTCCAGACGATGATCGGGCTCACGCCGGGCAACCTGATCACGCACCTGCGCAAGCTCGAGGACGCCGGCTACGTTGGCGCCGTGAAGTCGGGTAACGGCGCCGCCTCTCGCACCGACGTCGCGCTCACGGCGAGAGGCCGCGTCGCCTTCGCCACGTATAGCGCGTCGCTTCGCGAGCTCCTTGCAGACTAAGCTGCGGCGGGCGACTTGTCGTTGAGGCGGAACAGCGAGACTGCGAACACCTGCCGCACGACGCCGACTATGACGGCGAACCCGAAGCCGCACAGGAGCACGAGCCCGAGGAACGCGCGAGCTGCGTTCGAGTGGACGTTGCCGCTGAAGAGCAGCTTTCCGTCCAGGTAGAACAACAGCCCTGGAACGAGCCAGACGAGCCGCAGCGTCACCAATCCGCCCGATTCGGCCTGCCAGTTCTCGCGTGCGAGCTGGAACGACCGCGCGCGCGCCGTCGACGCGTCGAGCCCCTCGATCGCGATCAACGGGACGACGAAGATGGTCGCGAAGCTCCAAGCCACCTCGGCCGCCTTTCCGACCCACCGCATCAGCTTGAAGCTCTCCAGGAAGCCCAGCGCGACTGAGACCGTCAGCGAGTACGCAGCCCAACCGGCAATCGCACCAATGCGGCCTAGTGCGACGTCGATGCCGCCGCGGAAGCCACGTTCACGGCCGTCCACCGCCGCGGCTGCCGCGGCGGCGAGGGCGACGTTGAAGAAGATCCCGATCGCGGAGAGCGAGTACAGCGCCACGGCGACGAGCGGCACGTAGAGGATCGCCGCTGTCCCGGCCGTATGCAGGTACGCACCCTGCAGGATCCAGAAGCTCGCGACCACGGCCAGGCACACCGTCGATACGAGCGGAAACGCCAGCAGCCCGAAGTCACCCCGCACGACGTCGAAGCTCGTGCGCATCAGCCGCGCCCCGCTCGTGACGCTCATCGCCATGGGATGTGAATCGGCAAGCCGGGTTCTCGACTTGAGAGCGTGAGGCGATCCCGCGCTGCTTTCATGGACGCGTGCACCGCAAGCGGATCGGCTTCCTCTCGTTCGGCCACTGGCAGCGCGCCGAGTGGTCGCTGACGCCGACCGCGCGCGACGCGCTGATCCAGACGGTCGAGCTCGCCGTCGCGGCGGAGGAGCTGGGCATCGACGGTGCTTTCGTGCGCGTGCACCACTTTGCGCGCCAGCTGTCCGCTCCGTTCCCGTTGCTGTCGGCGATCGGCGTGCGCACGAGTCGCATCGAGATCGGCACGGCCGTGATCGACCTGCGCTACGAGAACCCGCTCTACATGGCAGAGGATGCCGCCGTCGCCGATTTGCTGAGCGGCGGGCGGCTGCAGCTCGGCGTCAGCCGCGGCTCGCCGGAGCCCGCCTACCGCGGCGCCTACGCGTTCGGCCAGGCGCCGCCGGAGGGTGTGAGCGACGCGGATTACGCGCGCGCGAAGGTCGAGCAGTTCCGCGCCGCGATCGCCGGTGCGCACGTCGTGCCTGCCGATATGGACGGCAGGCCCTCGCGGGTCACACTTCCGATCGAGCCTCGCTCGCCGGGACTGCCGGAGCGGATCTGGTGGGGCTCCGGCACGCGCGAGACCGCCGTCTGGGCAGCCGAGCAGGGCATGAACCTGATGAGCTCGACGCTGCTGCTCGAAGACACCTCGGTCCCGTTCGACGAGCTCCAGGCGGAGCAGATCGCGCTCTTCCACGAGGCGTGGCAGGCGGCCGGTCACAACCGCGAGCCGCGCGTGTCCGTCAGCCGCAGCGTCCTGCCGATCACCTCCGACCTCGACCGCCGGCTCTTCGGGCGCGACGGAAACGAGGATCAGGTCGGCTGGCTCGACGGCGCGCTCGCGCGCTTCGGCCGCACCTACACCGGCGAGCCCGACGCGATCGCCGCCGAGCTCGCAGCGGACAAGGCGGTGATGGCGGCCGACACGATCCTGCTCACCGTGCCCAACCAGCTCGGCGTCGACTACAACGCGCGGCTGCTCGAGACGATCGCGCGCGACGTCGCGCCGGCGACCGGGTGGTCGCCGGCGCAGACTGCCGCTACGCCGCCAGCGAGCTGAACGACCCGCGAGCCTCCCGGCTCACGAGTGTCGCCAGCTCGCGGCGGGCACCGGCGAGCTCCGCCTCCTGCTCGGACAGCCCGCGCTCGCGGACGCCGACGGCGCGCAGCCGCTCGAGCTTCTCGACGCGCTGCCTGATCGTCTCGAGCAGGCGCGCGACTTCGTGCTGGTACCTGCGGCGATCGTCGGTCATGCTGCCTCCTCCGTCGCCGGGACCAGCTCGTTGAACGGCAGCAGCGCGGGCTCGCCCACGGTGGCCGGTGTCGATTCGAGGAACGCCGCGGCGATGATCGCCGAGGCGAGCGTGACGGCGCCGAGGACGTAGAAGGCGACGTGGAAGCCGTGCGTGAGCGCGGCGCCACCGAGCGCGCTCGCTCCCGGGTGACTCGTCAGGTAGTGACTCGTGAACGTCGTCGCGATCGTGGTCGCAGTCGCGACGCCGATCGCGCCGCCGATCTGCTGGCCGGTGTTCAGGAGACCGGATGCGACGCCCGCGTCGGACTGGTCGACGCCTGCGAGCGCGCCGATCGACATCGGGACGAAGACGAGCGCGAGACCGACTCCGCCGAGGATGAACGCCGGGAAGATGTCCCAGAAGTAGTGCCCGTGAACGGGCAGCATCGTCTCGACGAATAGGCCGGCCGTCGCGAGCACCAACCCGACCGGCAGGACGCGCCGGATTCCGATCCGTGTGACGAGTGCCTGCGCGACCGCCGAGAACGCGATCACGGAGAGCGTGAACGCGAGATACGCGGCACCGGTCTTGAGCGCCGAGTAGTGCAGCACCTGCTGCATGTAGAGCGTGAGCAGGAAGAACTGCGCGAAGACCGCGCCTCCGCTCATCAGCGAGACGAAGTTCGACGTCGAGAGCGTCCGCAGCCGGAAGATCCGCAGCGGTAGCAGCGGCGCCTTCGAGCGCAGCTCGATCACGACGAAGCCGACGACGAGCGCGAGCGCGGCGGCGAGCAGGACGATCGTCTCCGCAGTGATCCACCCGTGCTGGCTCGCGTGCGTCATCGCGTAGACGAGGACCATCAACCCGCCGGTGATCGAGACGGCTCCGCGCGTGTCGAAGTGGCGGTGATCGAGCTCGGCGCGGCTCTCACTGAGCAGCCGCGGCGCGAGGAAGAGCACGAGGGCGCCGACGGGCACGTTGATGAAGAAGATCCACGACCAGCTCAGCGTGCTGACGAGCACGCCGCCGAGCAGGACGCCGGCCGCTGCGCCGCTTCCGGACACCGCGCCCCAGATGCCGAGCGCGAGGTTGCGCTCGCGCCCTTCGCGGAACGTGGTCGTCAGGATCGAGAGCGCTGCGGGCGCGACGATCGCGGCGCCAAGCCCCTGGAGCGCGCGGAAGCCGATCAGCGACGCCTCCGACCAGGCGAGGCCGTCGAGGAGCGAGCTGACGGTGAAGAGCGTCAGGCCGGCCATGAACATCCGCCGGCGTCCGAGCAGGTCGGCCATCCGGCCGCCGAGCAGGAGCACGCCGCCGAAGAGGATCGCGTAGGCGGTGATGACCCATTGCAGGCTCGACTCGCTGAAGTGAAGGTCGGTCTTGATCGTCGGCAGGGCGACGTTCACGATCGCGACGTCGAGGACGACCATGAATTGCGCCGCCACGAGAACGGTGAGTGCGAGCCAGCGTTTATCGGGTGTTCCAGCCATTCGGATGCTCCTCAAATCGTTTGCTGCTTCTACGATACACACAGCTAACGGTTTGACGCGCTACACTTATTCCCATGATCGTCGAATCGCTCAAGAACACCGTTCCGGCAGTGAGCAGCCCGTGCATTCCGCGCGAGCTCGTCTCGAGCACTGCGTTTCTCCTGGGCCGGCTCGGCTACTCGGTGAAGATGCAGGTCGTCGACGAGTTCGAGCAGACCGGCTTCAGCCCGTACCACTACAGCGTGCTCGCGCTGCTCGGCGAAGGCGCGTGCGAGACGCAGGCCACGATCGCGGACTCGCTCAACCTCGATCGCAGCTCGCTCGTCGGCGTCCTCGACACGCTCGAGGAGCGCGGCCTGATCGAGCGGCGGCGCGACGTGAACGACCGCCGCCGTCATGTGGTCAGCCTCACGACCGCGGGCCGGAAGCAGCTTGCGAGCTTCCGCAAGCTCGTTCAGCGCGTCGAGGAGGACATCCTCGGTCCGCTCGACGACGAGGAGCGCGCCACGCTGCACCAGGTGCTGTTCAAGCTCGCCGCGCATCGCGACGCGCGGTACGTCGCCGCCGTTCCCGCAGCCTGAGTCAGCGCCTGCGGCCGTCGGCGCCGCGATGAGTTCTCGGGCGCCGCTCGGTCTCCACTACGGCACCAAAACGAAACGGACCAGCCGGTCCGCTTGTTGCTAGACTAAGCGGACTGCAGAGTCCAGATGAGCGAAGGAGCTTCACACATGCGTGAACGCGCAACGAATCCATGGGTCATCCTCGTCCTGATCTGCCTGGCGCAGTTCATGGTCGTCCTCGACGCGACGATCGTGAACGTCGCCCTTCCTTCGATGCAGAAGGATCTCCATCTTTCCGAGGCGAGCCTCCAGTGGATCGTCAATGCGTACACGCTCGTGTTCGGCGGCTTCCTGCTGCTCGGTGGGCGCGCGGGCGACCTGCTCGGCCGTAAGCGCCTGTTCCTGATCGGCCTGGTGATCTTCACGGGCGCCTCGTTTCTCGACGGGCTTGCGAGCAGCGAAGGCTTCCTCGTGGGCTCCCGCGCACTCCAAGGGCTCGGCGCAGCGCTGATCTCGCCGGCTGCTCTGTCGATCATCTCGACGACCTTCGAGGAGGGCGCGCAGCGCGCGAAGGCGCTCGGCGTGTGGGCTGCGATCGCGATCGGCGGCTCGGCTGTCGGCCTGATTCTCGGCGGCGCGCTTACGCAGTACTTCTCGTGGCCATGGATCTTCTTCGTCAACGTCCCGGTCGGCATCGTCGGCTTTGTGCTGTCGTTCCGGCTGATCCCGGAGTCGCGCGACACGCTCGCCCACAGGAGCTACGACCTCGGTGGCGCGGTGACCGTGACCGGCGGGTTGATGTCGCTCGTCTACGCCCTGGTCGACGCGCAGGAAGCAGGTTGGGGATCGACGAAGACGCTCTCGTTCTTCGCGCTCTCGGTGGTGCTCCTCGTCGCGTTCGTCGCGATCGAGCTGCGCGCGAAGGCGCCGCTCGTGCGGCTGTCGATCTTCCGCATCCGTTCGCTTCTGACCGCGAACATCGCGATGTTTCTCGCGATGTCCGGGATGTTCGCGATGTTCTTCTTCAACACGCTCTACATCCAGCGCGT
>DATAUN010000202.1:0-5121 GCA_036268235.1 Gaiellaceae bacterium | reverse complement strand
TCCCGGCCGGCCGCGAGGACGTTCGTCAGCGCGAGGATCGCGGTGAGCGCCGTCTCGCCGGTGCCGTAAGGATTGTCGAAGAGGTGCTTGCACTTGGCGTCGTTCGCGGCGATCGCGGGATACGGCAGCAGCCCGTCCGCCTCGAGCGCGCGCAGGCGCGCGACGCCGGTCGTCGTCTCCTCGCTGACGCCTTGCAGGTTCGCGTAGAGGTCGGGCCGATGCTCCGCCAGGCGCCGCGTCAGCTCGAGCCCGTCGTCGATCACGAGCTCTGCGCCCGACTCGGCGACGCGCAGCAGGTCGGCCGTGAACTCGTCGGCGCTTGCACCGTGCCGCGCGTGCACCTCGACGCCGAGCTCGCGCAGCGCGTCGCAAACGACGTCCTGCGTCGAGAGCGGGTTCGAGCCGGCGGCGACGACCTGCGCGCCTGCCTCCTGCAGCGCGAGCACGAGACACGCGGTCTTCGCCTCCAGGTGCACGACAACGGCGACCTTCCGTCCCGCGAGCGCGCCGTCGCGCAGTCGCTCGTCGAGGAGGCGGTGCAGGACGGGCATGTGCTGCTTCGCCCACTCGATGCGCTGCTGGCCTTCGGCGGGCGGCATGGTGAATGGCGAGGGCCGGACTTGAACCGGCGACACCACGGTTTTCAGCCGTGTGCTCTACCAACTGAGCTACCTCGCCGCGGAGGCAAGTGTACCCAGACGAAATCGGCGTAGGCTCGACGGAGCCGAGGAGCAAAAAAGAGACGTCCGGACCGGTGCTACCGCGTCGCGAACGTCCCTGTGAGCTGGAGATTAGGAGTGATCGTTCCTACGCGCAAGGAGCGAAAGGCCGGTGCCTTCCGCAAAGTCCGCAACATGCGTGAAGCCGCGCCGCTCGAGCTCGGCGCGCACCCGTTCGAGCGGCACGTAGATCGGGGTCTGCGTGCCGAGCGAGAAGGCAATCGCGACGTGCCCGCCTGGCGCGGTCACGCGGGCTAGCTCGTCGAAGAACGGGATCATGTTGTTCAGGATCACCGCGTCGAACGCGTCGCCGTCGTAAGTGAGGGTCGCCGAGTCGGCGATCTCGTAGCGCTCGCGGTCGGACGATGTCAGGCGGCGCGCCTCGTCGATCATCACACCCGAGAGGTCGACGCCGAGGACGTCCGCCTGCGGCCAGAGCAGCGCGGCGAGCCGTGCGGCTGCGCCGGTGCCCGTGCCGAGATCGAGCACGCGCGCGGGCGGCGCAGGGATCGCCTCGAGCGCCGCCCGGATCGGACGCATGCGCTCGTCACTCACGCGGAGTGCGTCCCACGTCGGCGCGAGCCGGTCGAAGGTGCGCGCGAACGGGCCACGGAAGAGCCGCCAGGCGCCGGGGACACGAACGACGACGGTCGTCACGAACCGCGCGAAACGCTGCTGCCGCGTCACGTCGTCGCGATCCGCAGCTCGTCGCCGGTGGCGACACCGGTCAGGCCCGCTGCATCGCCGCGGCTGATCGCGAGCGTCATCAACCCGTACGAGTCCTCGTAGAGGATCAGCTCGCCGGCCTGCGCGTCGGCAAACGTCTCGGCGACGACCGCGTAGTAGCGGTCGAGCGCGAGCCGGATCTCGACCCGGTCGCCGTTGCGGACGCCGAGCGCGTCGATGTGCTCGCGGCGAGCGTTCGTCGAGACGTTGCCGAAGCGGTCGATCACGAGCACGGTCGCGCCGATCTGCGTGCGCCCGACCTCGGGAGCCGGCTGCTCGATGCGCACGAGGTCGCCGGACGCGATCGCCGGGCCGAGCTCGGCGGGCTCGACGCCGAGCGAGAGGTGGGCGGCCGCAGGCGCGAACACGTCGCGGGCGTGGAAGGTGCGCGACACCTCCGGCAATCGGAATCGCGGCTCGGCGAGCTCGTGCGCGGACTCGACGCCGATCGCATCGGCCGCGAGCATCAGCAGGCCATTGTCGGGGCCGACGAACGTGCGGCCGTCGGTCGTGCGCACGGCGACCGCGCGCCGCTCGCTCCCGACGCCGGGATCGACGACGGCGAGATGCACGCCGACCGGCAGGTACGGCGTCGTGTTCGCAAGCACGAGCGCGCCTTGCAAAACCGCCTGCGGCGGGATGCCGTGCGTGACATCGATCACGCGCGCCTCAGGCGCGATGCGCGCGATCACGCCGTGGCAGGTTCCGACGAAGTCGTCCTGCAGGCCGAAGTCCGTGAGAAAGCCGATGACGCTCACGGGCGCGAGTTCATCACACCTTGCACGGCTGCGACGAGGCCGGCGAGATCGTGCGTCGCAGCCTCCGCCACGACCTCGAGGCCGACGCTGCGCGCGACGCGCGTCGACTCGGGCCCGATCGTGACCGCGGGCGCGCGCCCACCGATGCCCGCGTACGCGCGGGCCGCCGAGCCGGACGCAAGCACGACCACGTCTCCCTCGGGGGGCGCAGGCGTGAGCAGCCGCGTGCGGTAGAGCGGCACGAAGTCGGCGCCGAGCGCGTCGATCGGCCCGCGCCGGGCACCCTCGGCCGCGGCGAAGAGCACGCGCCCCGCGGGCTGCGGGAACTCGCGCAGCAGACCGTCCTGCGACGACTCCACCGGCACGAACGCCGGCTCGATCCCGTGGATGCGGAGCGCTTCCGCCGTGCCCGGCCCGACCGCGGCCACCCGCGGCAGGTTGCGGCCGCGCTTGGCGATCTCGTCGGCGCCGTTCGGGCTCGTCACGATCAACCAGTCGTAGCCCGCCGCGTCGACGGGCTCGTCCGTCGTGCGTTCGATCTCGATCAGCGGGCACTCGACGACGTCCACGCCGAGCGCCTCGAGCGCCGCGACGAGCGGGCGCGCCTGGTCGCGCGGGCGCGTGACGATCGCCTTCATCGCTTCAGCGCGACGAGCTCGTGCGCGAGCGCGACCGGGTCGTCGCCGGTGCGCCGCTCGATCCACTCGCCGTCGTCGCCCGCAATCAGCGCGTGCAGTGTCGTCCCGTCGTGATGCGCGGCAACCGGCGCGAGACAGCCGGCTCCGATCGTGGCGACGCAGAGCCGCTCGGGCTCGACGCGAGCCCGAGTCGACTCGTGATCGGCGCGCGCGACAAGCTCCTCCTCGCCGACGCGCACCTGCAGTGCGAGCGCGCCCTGCGCAGCCTCGGGCAGCATCACATCGGGGTCGAGGCGCGCGCCGATCTCGCCTGCGAGCCCGAGCCGGTCGAGCCCGCACGCGGCGAGCATGATCGCGTCCAGCCCGCGCTCGCCCATCTTCCGCAAGCGCGTGTCCACGTTGCCGCGCAACGGCTCGACCGAGACCGTCGGCTCGAGCGCGAGCAGCTGCGAGCGCCGGCGAGCCGACGCGGTGCCGATGCGCATCCCCGGCTCGATCTTCGTCGCGCCGACGAGCGCGTCGCGCGGATCGTCGCGCTCGAGGTACGCGCCGATCGCGAGCCCGTCTGTGTCGGTCGACGTCATGTCCTTGGCCGAGTGCACCGCGACGTCGATGCGGCCCGCGAGGAGCGCCTCCTCGATCTCCTTCACGAACACGCCGCGCTCGCCGATCTCTCCGAACGGCTTCGTGCGGTCGCGGTCGCCCGCCGTCGTGATCGGGACGAACGCGATCTCGACGCCCGCGCCTCGCAGCGCGCTCGCCGCCTGCTCGGCCTGGGTGAGCGCGAGCCTAGAGCCGCGAGACCCGATACGAACGAGCACAGTGCGACCTCCCTCCGCGCCTGCTGCGGCCGCACGCGGGGAAGCCGAGCTTCACCCGCAGGAACGCCGACGGCGCGACCACCGGCAACGGACGATGGATCCGCCGAGGCTCCGGCTCACTCACGGCTTCCCGCTTCCGGCCCCGGCCAAGCCGGCACCTCCGCTCTTTGGCGGCTCCGTCGAGCCTACGCCGCTGTCGAGCCCGAATAGGTACTTGACAGCCTCCGCGTAGACGGCGCCGTCGGCGCTCACCGCGGCCTCCTTCATGCGCACGGTCGGCAGGTGCAGCAGCTTGTTCAGGATCTGCGACGTCACCGACTCGAGCGTGCGACGTTCGTCGTCGCTCATGCGCCCCTCGACCTTCGCGAGCTCGGCGGAGCGAATCGCCTCTGCGCGCGCGCGGAGGGACGCGATCGCCGGCACGACGTCGAGGGATGCGCGCCAGGTGCGGAAGCGCTCCGCCTCCTCGGCGACGAGCTGCTCGCCGCGCTCCGCCTCGGCACGGCGGCCCGCGAGCGTCTCGGCGACGACCGCCTCGAGATCGTCGATGTCGTAGAGGAAGCAGCCGTCGAGCCGCGCGATCTCGGGGTCGAGGTCGCGCGGCACGGCGATGTCGATGAAGAAGAGCGGCGTGCGGCGGCGTGCGGGAATGTCGGCCGCACTCACGACCGGCTCCGGCGCGGCCGTCGACGAGACGACGACGTCGACGTCGCCGAGCCGCGACGCGATCTCGTCGAGGCGAAGCGGCTCGCCGCCGAAGCGCTGCGCGAGGTCGCGCGCCGTCTGCTCGGTGCGGTTCGCGACAAACGCGATCTCGGCGCCGCGCGAAGCGAGGTTAGACGCGGCGAGCTCGCCGATGCGCCCCGCGCCCACGAGCAGCACGCGGCGGCCGCGCAGCTCGCCAAAGACCTGCGCCGCGAGCGCCGCGGCGGCGGAGGAGACGGACGCGGGGCTCTCGCCGATCGCCGTCTCCGTGCGCACGCGCTTCCCGATGCCGAGCGCCTGCCGGAAGACGTGGTCGAGGACGGGACCGGGCGTGACCGATTCGTACGCGTCTCGGACCTGGCCGAGAATCTCGCCCTCGCCGGGCACGAGGGAGTCGAGGCCGGCGGCCACGCGGAAGAGGTGCAGCGCCGCTGCGTCCTCGTGCAGCCGGTAGAGCACGCCCTCGAGCGACTCGCCCGCGAGCGCCTCGAGCGCCTCGACGGCGCGCGACTCGTCGCCGTCTGCGAGGTAGAGCTCGGTGCGGTTGCACGTCGACAGGCACACCGCATCGCCGAGCGAGCGGGCAAGCTCGGCCGCAGCGCCGGCGTCGAGCGTCACGCGCTCGCGCAGCTCGACCGGTGCGACGTGATGCGACAGCCCGATGAGCGTCAGTGCCGTCATGTGAAGTGGCTCCCGGCAAGCGCGAGGCGCGCGACGATCACGAGCGCGAAGCCGCCGAGCGCGAGGTACGCGG
>DATAUN010000201.1:0-11872 GCA_036268235.1 Gaiellaceae bacterium | reverse complement strand
CAGCTCGTCTACGACCGCACGCGCCGCCGCCCGATGATCCTGCCGGTCGTGGTCGAGGTATGACCATTCCGCTCGCCTCGCGCCCCGAGTGGGCGGCGGTGATCGCGGAGCATGCCGTAGAGGAGGCAACGGCGCAGCGCCTGATCGGGCAGCTCCTCGCGGTGGAGGTGGCCTCGCTTGCGTTCTGCCGGCTGCTCGAGCGCTGGGCGAAGGGTGAGGCGGAGCCGAGCACGCCTGGCCGGCGGCAGGCGGCGCTGCGGCGCGCGGCCGACCGCGTCGAGACCGCTCTCGCCGGGCTCGAGCGCCCGCTCGGCCGCTACCTGCTCGAGCTCGAAGCAGACCAGGCCGAAGGCCGGTCGTGGTTCGGTGAGCCCGGCCCGGCCGAGCTCGTCGACTGGGAGCCGGTGCTCGACCGCGCCGGCGTCCGGGTCGAACCGCACCGCGTCGCGGCTGCGTACCTCGAGCTCGCGGTGCTCGTCCGGGCGCTCGAAGGCCTTTCGTCGACGGTCCGCTGGCAGTCGTCGATCGACGCGCACTCGCTGTGGGCGGGCCTGTTCGATCTGCGCGAGAACCTGCTCGGCGGCGCGGTGGACGACCTGCGGGCGATCGCGGCGTAGTCCCTCGGCGCCGCCGTTCGCGTCCTCCCGAGACGTGTCCCGTCGCCAAACCAAGGTGACAGAAGTGTCACAAACAATCCACAGGGATGGCTTCTCTAGGCTGAGCACATGGTCGTAGAGCTCACCGTCGTCGGGTCGATCAACCTCGACCTCGTCGCGCGGGTCGAGCGGCTGCCGCGCGCAGGGGAGACAGTCACCGGCGCCGACTTTGCGCGCGTGCCGGGCGGCAAGGGCGCGAACCAGGCGGTCGCGGCGGCTCGGCTCGGCGCGCGCGTTCGGATGATCGGCGCCGTCGGCGATGACCCGCTCGCAGACGAGGCGCTCGCCGGCCTGCGGGAGGCCGGCGTCGAGCTCGAGTTGACCCGCGCCGCGACGACCGGCATCGCGCTCATCCTGGTCGCGGCGGACGGCGAGAACCAGATCGTCGTCGTGCCCGGTGCGAACGCACACGTGCCCGCGACGAGCCCGGGCGGCGCGGTTCTCTGCCAGCTCGAGGTCCCGGACGAAGTCGTCCACGCGGCCGCCCGCGACGCGAGCTTCTTCGCGCTCAACGCCGCGCCGGCGAGGCCGGTCGGGCTCGAGCCCGATCTGCTGATCGTGAACCGACTGGAGCACGAGGTGGTCTCACGCGGCAGGCTCGTCGCCGTCACCTACGGCGCCGAGGGAGCCGCGCTCTTCGAGGACGGCCGCGAGGTGGCGCGCGCGACGCCGCCACCCGTGGACGTCGTCGACGGCACCGCCGCGGGCGACGCGTTCGCGGCGTGCCTCGTCGTTTCGCTGCTCGAGGGGCGCGCGCGGCAGGAGGCGCTCGAGCGCGCGTGCGCCGCAGGCGCGCTTGCGGCTTCACGCTTCGGTGCGCAACCTTCCGCGCCCACCGCCGCGGAGGTTGCAGCGATACTCGGCGCATGAACCCGACTCCGATCATCCTCGACTGCGATCCCGGTCACGACGACGCGATCGCGATCTTGCTCGCCATTGCGTCGCCCGAGCTCGACCTCGTCGGCGTCACGACGGTCTCCGGCAACCAGACGCTCGACAAGACGACGAACAACGCACTGCGCGTGCTCGAGCTCGCGGGGCGGGGCGACATCCCCGTGTATGCGGGCGCCGACGCGCCGATCGTGCGCGAGCGCGAGGTCGCCGCGCACGTGCACGGCGAGTCGGGCCTCGACGGCCCCGACCTGCCCGCGCCGTCGGCGTCCGTGCAGCAGCAGCACGCGGTCGAGTACCTCGCCGAGCAGTTCCGGCGCGACGACAAGCCCGTGCTCGTCGCCACGGGTCCGCTGACGAACGTCGGGCTGCTCTTCGCCACCTACGCCGACGCACGTCCCGACCGGATCGTGCTGATGGGCGGCGCGATCGGCGAGGGGAACCGCACGCCGGCTGCCGAGTTCAACATCTGGGCCGACCCGGAAGCGGCGGAGCGCGTCTTCGCCGAGGGCCTCGACACGACGATGGTCGGGCTCGACGTCACGCACCGCGCGCTGATCACGCCCGATCACACCGAACGCATGCGCGGCGCCGGCCGCGTGGGCGTGGCCGTGGCCGAGCTGATGGACTTCTACACGCGCTTCCACCTCGAGCGGTACCCAGAGCTACCGGGCTCGCCCATGCACGACCCGGTGTGCATCGCGCATCTGATCGACCCGACGCTGATGGAAGTGCGCGATGCGTTCATCGAAGTCGACTGCACGACCGGCCCGAGCTGGGGCAGGACGAACGTCGACGCGCGCGGGCGCGAGCACTTCGGGCCGCCGAACGCGAAGGTCGGCGTCGACATCGACGGCGAGCGCTTCGGCGAGTTGATCGTCGAGCGCATCAGTCGCCTCTCTTGATCGTCGCGGGGATCGTCGCCCCGCACGGCAATCCGGTCTTCGAGCAGCCGGACGGGCCGACGCGGCGGGGGATGGAGGAGCTGAAGCGGCGCCTCGACGCGGCGTTCGTCGAGGCGGTGATCCTCGTGACGCCGCACGGCACACACGTCGACGGCAGCTTCGGCGTCGTGCGCTCGGCGCACCTCTCGGAGCATGCGAACCAGTTCGTCGAAGCGGACCACCTCTACGAAGGGCCGGGAGAGCCCGAGCTCGCAGACGCCTGCATCCGAGCGCTGCGAGACGACGGGCTCCCCGCCGCCGGGCTCATCTTCGGCACGACCGCCGCCGGCGGCTCCGTCATGCCGGTCGACTGGGGCGCCGGGATCCCGCTCTGGTTTCTCCGCGCGCCCGCGGTCGTCGTCACGCCGTGCCGCGACCTGTCGAACGAGGAGCACGTGCGCGCCGGCGCGGCGCTCGCACGCGCGACCGGCGATCGCCGCATCGCGTTCGTTGCG
Organism: Gaiellaceae bacterium; assembly: GCA_036268235.1. Classification (GTDB taxonomy): domain Bacteria; phylum Actinomycetota; class Thermoleophilia; order Gaiellales; family Gaiellaceae; genus PALSA-600. The sequence goes on along the minus strand of DATAUN010000201.1, from coordinate 8,926 downwards.
AGCGCCGATCACGGGCACGGGCACGGCGAGGACGGCCCGTACGGGTTCAGTGAGCACTCGAAGCCCTACGACGAGGCGATCGTCGACATCGTGGAGCGGAACGCGCTCGGCGAGCTCGTCGACTGGGACCCCCAGCGCGCACGCGATGCGCTCGCCGACAGCTTCTGGCAGCTGCTGATGCTGCACGGGGCGCTCGGCGAGGGGACGTTCGCCGCCGAGCTGCTGTCCTACGAGGCGCCGACCTACTTCGGCATGCTGACGGCCTGGCTGACGCGCGTCAGGTAGACCGTCTTACCGTCGGCTGACAACGCGAACTCGCCGATGCGACCCTGCGTCACAACACGGACGGCGCCTGTGCGCACATCGCGTAGAACGAGCCGTCCTTTCGTGTCCCAGTAGAGGAGTGAACGGCCGTTGCGCGTCCAGACCGGCGTCGACAAAGGGTCCGAGGCAAGCACGCGTGTCCCGCTGCGTGTCACGACCTCGAGCCGGTGCAGCCGGACGAGCGCGACGCTGGCGCCGTTGCTCGCCACTTCGGTCGCGACGAGCGGTCCAGGAACCGTCTTGGTCCAGGCGAGGGTGCCATCCGCGCGCCAGACGTCGAGGACGTTCTGGTACCCCGTCGCCGGCCGGATCGTCACTTCGGCGGAGAGGAACGCGCCGTTCCAAGACGGCAAGGCGGCGCCGACAGACCGTGTGAGCGTGCGGATACGGTCCCCGTTTAGGCGGTTGACGACGATCGATGCACCGCTGAAGGTCGCATAGCTGGCGAAATCGGGGGACCACGCCGGCGGTGCGAAGACAGACAGGTCGCCTACGCGCTTCATCGCGCCGCCGTCGAGCGGCACGAGCCAGAGGGCTGTCCGCGTGAGTGTCGGACGCTCGATCAGCAATGAGTGGCCATCGGCGACCGGGAAGTTCCACTGCCCGCGGAGCGTCATGACCCGGCGGGGCACGCCACCCGAGACCGGCACGGCGAAGATCGTCGTGGAACCGCTGAAGACCTGCGGCGTGTCGATGCGGTGCTGGCGCAGGGCGAGCGGGACCATCGCCGCTGCAGCCGCAGCCAGAGCGAGAACCGCGGCGACCAGGACCCCGGCGAGGCGCACAATCTCGCTCATCGGCCGGGCGCCGGGGCAGCTTGAGCGCGAACGAGGGAGGAGCAGACGTGCGCGGCGCGAAGTGCCCGTCATGGCGCGCAAGAAGCGGCCCCACAAGACGTCCCCAAAGACGCCCAGCCGGGTGAAGCGCCGCCGCGGCACAACGCGGAAGACCACGCGGGCCGCCCACCACCATCCCGAGCTCATCGGCCTCGGCCTCGCCGGGCTCGGGGTCTTCCTGGCCGCCGTCCTCTGGTTCGGCTTCAACGGCGGGCCGGTCGCGCACCTCGTGAAGAGCGGCGTCGGCGCCGCCGCGTACCTCGCGCCGGTCGTGCTCGTGCCGCTCGGCGCGCTGATCGTCGCAAAGAGCGCCCTGATCGACGTCCGCCCGTTCCGGCTCGGCCTCGGCGTGGCGCTCGCCGGGCTGATGCTGACGCTCGGCTCGGGCCACGGCGGCCTGCTCGGCCGCGGGCTCGAGAAGCTCGTCGCGCTCGGGCTCGGCTCGACCGGCGCCACGATCCTCGGCGTCCTGCTCACCCTCGCCGGCACGCTGTTTCTCACGGGCGCGAGCCTCGGCGCGATCCTCCGCCGCACCGGGCATGTCATGCACGAGGCGCACGACCGCGTGCGCCGCGAGCGCCCGGTCGTCGAGACGCCTCCCGCCTTCACGCCGGTGCCCGAGCCGCCCGTCGATGTGCGCGTCGACTATCCGGACCTCGTCACCGACTCCGGCTCGGTCGGTCCGCCGCCGATCCTCTTCCACGCGGACGAGGACGACACCGAGGCGAACACGCAGGAGGAGCTCTTCCCGCTGACGCCGGCCGCGGGGCCGCGCGACTACGAGCTCCCCGACCGCGCGCTCCTCAAGAAGTCGAAGCCCGGCAACGGCCCGAGCGGCGAGGCGAACGCGCGCGTCGCCGAGGCGCTCGTCACGTGCCTGGCGCACTTCGGAGTCGAGGCGACGGTCATCGGCCAGATCTCGGGGCCGCGTGTCACGCGCTACGAGCTGCAGCTCGCGCCCGGCACCAAGGTCGGCAAGGTCGCGAATCTGAAGGACGATCTGAGCTACGCGCTCGCGACGACGGAGATCCGGATCCTCGCGCCGATCCCAGGCAAGCAGGCCGTCGGCGTCGAAGTGCCGAACCTGAGCCCGAACCTCGTCACGCTCGGCGACATCTACGACGACCTGCCGCAGAGCGCGAGCCCGCTGTCGGTGTGGCTCGGCAAGGACATCTCCGGCGCGTCGGTGTGGGCCGACCTCGCCCGGATGCCGCACATCCTGATCGCCGGCACGACCGGCTCGGGCAAGTCGGGCTGCATCAACACGATCCTCACCTCGATCCTGCTGCGCGCGACGCCCGACGAGGCGCGGCTGATCCTGATCGACCCGAAGCGCATCGAGCTCAACTACTACGAGCAGATCCCGCACCTCTTGACGCCCGTCGTCTCGAGCCCGAAGGAGGCGAGCGCCGTCCTCCTGAACGTCGTGACGGAGATGGAGCGCCGCTACGAGCGCCTGTCGCAGGTGCGCGCGCGGAGCCTGCCCGAGGCGAACCGCGCGTTCCGTAAGCGTGGGGAGGACGAGCTGCCGTACCTCCTCGTCGTGATCGACGAGCTCGCCGACCTGATGATGGTGAGCCCGCAGGAGGTGGAGGACTCGATCATCCGGCTCGCGCAGAAGTCGCGCGCCGTCGGCATCCACCTCGTGCTCGCAACGCAGCGCCCGTCGGTGGATGTGATCACCGGGATGATCAAGGCGAACGTGCCGTCGCGCATCGCGTTCGCGGTCAGCTCGCAGACGGACTCACGCGTGATCCTCGACGCGAACGGCGCCGAGAGCCTGCTCGGCCAGGGCGACATGCTCTTCAAGCCGCTCGGCACGTCGCGCATGCAGCGCGTCCAGGGCGCGTTCGTGACCGAAGAGGAGATTGCGCTCGTCGTCGAGCAGGCGCGCGCGCAGCGTGAGCAGCAGGTCGACGAGACGTTCCTCGAGGCGCCGCAGGTCTTCGCCGACGACGCCGATTCCGACGAAGGTGAGTTCGACCCCGACGAGGACGCGCTCCTCGACAAGGCGATCGAGATCGTCGTCACCGCGCAGACCGCAAGCGTGTCGCTGCTCCAGCGGAGATTGAGGGTCGGCTACACGCGTGCGGGCCGCCTGATCGACATGCTCGAGCGGCGCGGGATCATCACGCCGTACGAAGGATCGAAGCCGCGCCGCGTGCTCGTGTCCGAGCACGACCTGGAGCGGCTCGTGCCGCCGGCACCCGTGGACTAGTCCGCGCGGCCCTGGTACCCGCCTCGGAGACGGGCTAGGGTGTTCCGGCTAGTCCCCCCAGAAGGACATCTGAAGAGGAGGGTTCACCAAGTGAGGAAGCGTTGGCTCTCGCTCGCGGCGCTCGCCGTCGCGACAGTGCTGCTCGCGTCACTCGTTGCGGTCATCCGCGGTGGGTCGGCGTCGGCTGCGCACAAGACGGCCTTCAGCGCCTGTCTCGTCACGGACATCGGCGGTCTGAACGACCACGGCTTCAACCATCTGGCCTATCTCGGCCTCCAGGACGCGAAGAAGGCCGGCATTGCCGGGCAGGTGCTGCAGTCGACATCTGCGGCCGACTACATCCCGAACTTCCAGACGTGCGTCCGCGACAACGCGGGGATCACGATCGGCATCGGGTTCAACATGGAGGCCGCGATGGATCAGATCGCGACCGCCTTCCCGAAGGACAAGTTCGCGATCGTCGACTACGACGTGACGACGCTCACGCACAGGCCGAAGAACGTCGAAGGCCTGTTGTTCCGCGAGCAGCAGGCGGGGTACCTCGTCGGCTACGCGGCGGGCATGTGGACGAAGATGCAGGGCGGCACGACCATCGGCTCGGTCGGCGGCCAGAAGATCCCGCCGGTCGATCGGTACATCGCCGGCTTCCAGTTCGGCGCGAAGAAGGCCGACCCGGGCATCAAGACGCTGAACTCGTACTCGAACGACTTCGTGAAGCAGAACCTCTGCAAGGAAGACGCTCTGAACGAGATCGCCCAGAAGGCTGACGTCGTGTTCCAGGTCGCCGGCGGCTGCGGCCTCGGCGCGCTCGACGCGGCGCACGAGAAGGGCATCTTCGGCATCGGTGTCGACGCCGACCAGGGCTACCTCGGCTCGTGGGTGATGACGAGCGCCTTGAAGAGGGTCGACGTCGCGGTCGAGGGTGCGATCAAGGCGGCGAAGAGCGGAACGCTCAAGGGCGGCACGAATGTCGAGTTCGGCGCGAACAACAACGGCGTCGGCTACGGCAAGTGGAGCTCGAAGGTCCCTGCGTCGATCCGCACGGCGGTCGCGGCGCAGCTCAAGCTCCTGAAGGCCGGCAAGATCAAGGGCATCCCGACGACCGTCAAGAAGTAAGCGGACTCGTCGAATACGCTCGAGACGGGGCGGGCCAATGTGCCCGCCCCGTCTAGTTTTCACCGATTCATGCGGCACGTAGCAGCACTCTCTCTTGTCGTCCTCGCGCTCGCCGGCTGCGGCAGCGCGCGGCATGCGGCTGCGCCGCCGCCGCCGACGGTCGCCGCGGCCGTGAAGAAGCCGATCGCCCGGGCGCCGAAGCTGCACGTCGGCCTCGTCGGCCCTGTGACCGTCGACACCGCGGGGCTCGCGACGCAGCGGGGGACATTGGCGCAGGTCGGCAACGCGAAGCTCGTGCTCGTGTCGTCGCAGACGATCTTGCCGTCGAGGCTCGCCGCGTTCGCGCGCGCGCATCCGCGATCGCACTTTGCGCTCGTCGGCGCGAGCACCGCGGGTGAGCACGCTCCCAACCTCGTCGGGCTCGTGCTGCGCGACGACCAGGCAGCGCAGCTCGCGGGCTTCGTCGCCGGTCTCGTCGCGGCGGACGGAGGTGCGACCGGCAGCGCGCCGCGGGTCGCCTGGGTCGGCCCGGTCGAGCGGCCGCTTGTCGGCGCCTTCGCGCGCGGACTGCACGAGACCGCGCCGCACGCCGTCCTGCTGCGCCAGTGGTCGAGGCGGATCCCCGCGCGCTGCAAAGAGGCGGCGCTGACGGCGATCGGCCGCGGCGCGCTCGTCGTGATGGCGCACGACGGCACGTGCGCCGACGCTGCGATCGCCGCCGCGCACCAGCAGAACCTGCCGAGCCTCCGGTTGAGTCAGTTCGAGCTGCCGGACGTCGCGGCCGGATTCGTCGTCCGCGACGCGCTCTCCGGCGTCTACCACGGCAATGAGGACATCGTCTTCGGCGCCGTGAGCGGCGCGATCGGCGTGCGAACACTCGATCCGCGAATACCGCTTGCAACCGCCGTGCGCGCGCGGGCCGCGGCGCAGGAGCTGGCGAGCGGCGTCGCCCCGTCGGGTTAGGATCGGCGCGTGGCGGATGCTCCCCTGCTCGAGCTGCGCGGGATCACGAAGCGGTTCCCGGGTGTGCTCGCAAACGACAGCGTCGACGTCGACCTCCGCCACGGGGAGGTGCATGCGCTCCTCGGCGAGAACGGCGCCGGCAAGTCGACGCTGATGAACATCCTCTACGGGCTGTACACGCCCGACGAGGGGCAGATCCTGCTGAACGGCGAGCCGGTCGAGCTCGGATCGACCAAGGGCGCGATCGAGGCCGGGATCGGCATGGTGCACCAGCACTTCATGTTGATCCCGGTGATGACCGTCGCCGAGAACATCGTGCTCGCAACCGAACCGCGCCGCCGCGTCGTCCTGCTCGACTACGACACGGCGCGCAAGCGCGTGCGCGAGCTGTCCGAGCGCTACGGCCTCATCGTCGACCCCGATGCGCGCATCGACCGCATCACGGTCGGTCAGCAGCAGCGCGTCGAGATCCTGAAGGCGCTCTACCGCGGCGCCGAGATCCTGATCCTCGACGAGCCGACGGCGGTGCTGACGCCGCAGGAGGCACAGGAGCTGTTCGAGATCATTCGCGCGCTCAAGACGCAGGGCAAGTCGATCATCTTCATCTCGCACAAGCTGAACGAGGTGCTCGAGATCGCCGACCGCATCACCGTCCTGCGCCGCGGCAAGGTCGTCGACACGATCCCGGCCGAGGGCGCGACCGAGCCTGGGCTCGCGCGCATGATGGTCGGCCGCGACGTCCTGCTGCGCGTCGACAAGAAGGCCGCGCATCCCGAGAGACCGCTGCTCCAGGTGGAGAACCTGACCGTCGTCGACGACCGCGGCCTGGAGACGGTGCGCGACGTCAGCCTCGAGGTCCGCGCCGGCGAGATTGTCGGGATCGCCGGTGTCGACGCGAACGGGCAGAGCGAGCTGATCGACGCGATCGTCGGACTGCGCGCCCCGTCATCCGGCCGCGTGCTCGTCGACGGCAAGGATCTGACCGGGTCTTCCGCGAAGGACGTGATTGCCTCTGGGGTCGGCCATGTCCCCGAGGACCGCCACCGGCGCGGGCTTGTGCTGCCGTTCACGCTGACCGAGAACCTGGCGCTGCACGCGTACCGCACCTCGCCGAACTCGCGCCGCGGCTTGCTGAACCTGCGCGCGATGTCCGAGCGGACCCGCCGCCTGCTCGAGGAGTTCGACGTCCGCGGCGGCACGCCGTCGACACCGGCCGGGTCGCTGTCCGGCGGAAACCAGCAGAAGGTCGTGCTCGCGCGCGAGCTCGACGCCGATCCGCAGGTCCTGATCGCCGCGCAGCCGACGCGCGGGCTCGATGTCGGTGCGATCGAGTTCGTGCACCGCCGGCTCGTCGAACAGCGCGACGCGGGCCGGGCCATCCTCCTCGTCTCCCTGGAGCTCGAAGAGATCCTGTCGCTCTCCGACCGGATCCTCGTCATCTACGAGGGCCGGATCGCCGGCGAGTTCCTGCCGACCGCGACCGAGGAAGAGCTTGGCTTGGCGATGACCGGCGGAAGCTCGCAGGAGGCGGCATGAGACGTAGGCTCGACGGAGTCTCGCAAGGAGCGAAGGTGCCGGCTTGCCCGGCGCCGGGAGCGGGAAATTGAGCGACGAGCTCTTGAGCGAGGAAGCGGAGCTGCCGCCGGAGCCGCCGGACCAAGGCATCCCGAGCGTGGGCACGGCGTTGCTCCAGCGCGCTTCGCGGTTCTACGGCGTGATCGGGACGCTCGGCACAACGGTGCTCGCGTTTTTCATGGCGGGCCTCGTCGTGCTCGTCACGGGCCACAACCCGCTGCGCGTCTACCGCGCGATCTTCGACGGCACCGGCCTCAACTGGTTCTTCCACGTCGGCGACTACTCCGCGCGGATCCCGTTCTCGACCCACCACATGTGGTTCCCGTGGGACACGGCGTCGGTCGCGGCGGACAACCTGCAGCAGACGCTCCTGCTGACGGCGCCGCTGATCCTGACCGGTCTCGGCCTCGCGTTCGCGTTCCGGTGCGGGCTGTTCAACATCGGCGGCCAGGGCCAGTACCTCGTCGGCTCGTACATCTCGATCTGGATCGGCACGTCGTTCGTGCACATGCAGCCGTTCGCACACGTGCTGCTGATCCTCATCTGCTCGGCGCTCGCGGGCGCGTTCTGGGCCGGCATCGCCGGCTTCCTGAAAGCGACCGTCGGCGCGCACGAGGTGATCTCGACGATCATGCTGAACTGGATCGCGATCTGGGTCGGCTCCTACCTGCTCGGCCAGGGCGGCCCGTTGCAGAACTCGACTCAGCCCGAGATCCCGATCTCGAACAGCGTCGTCGACGGCGCAAAGCTGCCGGTCTTCTGGGGGCTGAAGCTCCTGCAGGGGCTCTCGATCGGCATCTTCATCGCGATCGCGATGCTCGTCGTCTACTGGATCCTGATCAACCGGACGACGCTCGGCTTCGAGGTGCGCGCCGTCGGGTTCAACGCCGAGGCCGCCCGGGCAAGCGGGATCTCCGTCGCCCGCAACTACGTGCTCGCGATGGGCGTCGCCGGTGCGTTCGCCGCCCTCGGGGGCGCGATCGACGTCCTCGGCTGGGAATATCAGCTCGGTCCCAATGACGTCCAGTTCTCGGAGGTCGGTTTCATCGGCTTAGCCGCGGCCCTGCTCGGGCGAAACAGCGCCGTCGGCATCGGCCTCGCGGCGCTGCTCTTCGGTGGGCTCCTGACGGGGACGTCCGACCGCCAGCTCAACCCGAACATCTTCCCGCCGGAGCTCGCGGGGAACCTCGCGACGATCATCCAGGGCCTCGTCGTCCTCTTCGTCGGCCTCAACCTTGCAGGCCTCGTCTACTGGTTCAAGCGGCGGCGGGCGGCATGACGGCACTCACCGCACGCGTGGAGTCGGTCCGCTGGACGTCGGCACGCGCCATCGGCACGTACGGGATCGGGCTCGGTCTGCTCGCGTTCTGGCTCGCGCTGCCGCCGCTCCATACGCGCACCACGGTCGCGCCCGTCGTCGTCGGGATCCTCGCGATCGCCGCGGGTATCTGGTCGTTCTCGCGGGACGAGCACCGCGTCGGCGGCGGGGCAATCGTCGCGGGCGTCTTCGGCATCGCGCTCGGGTTGATGGCTGCGCAGTCGTCGGTGTCGAACCTGGACCAGGTCGTCGTCTGGAGCGCGCTCTTCTCGTCGATGCTCGTCTACGCGACACCACTCGTCTACGCGGCGATCGGTGGGCTGTACTGCGAGCGCGCGGGCGTCGTCAACATCGCGCTCGAAGGGATGCTCCTCACGGGCGCGTACTTCGGCATCTGGGCGGACGACTTCTCCCACAGCTGGGTCGTCGCGCTCCTCGTCGCGATGCTCGCGGGCGCCGTTCTCGCGACCATCCACGCGATCTGGTCGATCCACTTCAAGGTGAACCAGATCATCGCCGGCACGGCGATCAACTTCCTCGCACTCGGCGTCACGGGTTACCTGTTCATCCAGCATT